>JAJPXL010000065.1 GCA_021205455.1 Clostridiales bacterium | reverse complement strand
GGGTTCTTAGGGAGGGGCGAGGCCCCGAAGCCCCTCCCTAAGCCGCCCTCTTTTGTTACTTTTCTCGGCGGAGCGAGAAAAGTAAGCCATGCCCTGGCAAGGGCAAACGCGGTATCTCCTTCCAAGAACCGTATCTAAGGAGAACTACCCCGCCGGGAGGGCAAGACGTAGTTCATCGAAAGAACCATATCTAAGGAGAACCGCCCCGCCGGAAGGGCAAAAACCTCTTTCTTTTATCCATCCTTGTCTAAGGAGGCGGAGGGGTCGCCACTAGCCACCAGCCACTAACCACTAGAACGGAGCATTCCATGAACACCGAAACCATCAAAATCACCACCGAATATATCAACCTGGACGCCCTCCTGAAGCTGGCCGCCCTGGTGGGCTCCGGCGGGGAGGCCAAAATCCGCATCCAGGGGGGCGAGGTCCAGGTCAACGGCGAGACCTGCACCATGCGCCACAAGAAGATCCGCCCCGGCGACACCGTCCGGCTGGCGGACACCCTGATTCAGGTGGAATAACGGCCCATGTATGTGAAAGAGCTGCACCTGGAGCGGTTCCGGAGCTTTGACCAGTTCTCCGCAACCTTCTGCCCCGGCATCAACGTGATTTGGGGGGACAACGCCCAGGGCAAGACCACCCTGCTGGAGGCCATCGCCTACCTGTCCGCCTGCCGCAGCCACCGGGCCCGGTACGACCGGGAGATGATTCAGTTCGACGCCCCCTATGCCAGAATCGACGCCCGGCTGGAGAGCCGGAACCGGGAGTTCCACCTGGAGGCCAAGCTGAACCGGAACGGCCGGCGGCAGCTTCACTCCAACGGCGTGACGGTGAAAACCGCCGCCGGCCTGGCCGGCATCCTGAACACCGTCCTGTTCTGCCCGGAGGATTTGAACCTCATCCGCTCCGGCGCGGCGGAGCGGCGGCGGTTCCTGGACGACGCCATCTGCCAGATGCGGCCCCGGTACGCGGCGGCCCTGGCGGAGTACAAGCGCCTCCACGAGCAAAAGACCCGCATTTTGAAGGACTGGCACGACAAGCCCGACCTGCTGGAGCCCCTGGACGACTTCAACCTGCGGATGTGCCAGACCGGCGCCCTCATCGTCCACTACCGCGCCCACTTCCTCCGGCGGATGAACCAGTTCGCCCCCGCCATCCATCGGGAGTTCTCCGGCGGACAGGAGGAGCTGCGGCTGGACTACCAGACGGTGAAAACCGTTGCCGACCCCCTGGCCTCCCCCCAGGTGATTTACGGTCAGCTGATGGACCACATGGCCGCCCACCGCACCGCCGAGATCGAGAGCGGCAGCTGCCTCTCCGGCCCCCACAAGGATGATATGGTGTTCACCATCAACGGCCAGCTGTGCCGAAGCTACGCCAGCCAGGGCCAGACCCGCACCGCCGCCCTGAGCCTGGAGCTGGCGGAGCGGGAGCTGTTCCGGGAGCAGGACGGGGAGTATCCGGTGCTGCTGCTGGACGATGTCCTCAGCGAGCTGGACCCCCGGCGGCAGGAGTTCGTCCTGAACCGCATCACCGGCGGGCAGGTGTTCATCACCTGCTGTGAGCGGGAGCGGCTGGGGGCGCTCCAGGCCGGGGAGACGCTGGAGATACGGAATCGGTAGCTGTTGGATGTCAGTGACCCCTCCGCTGCGCTCCCTACCCTTTCAGGCAATATCATCAACTTAAAGGACTGCCCTTCTTAGACAAGGATTGATGAAGGAACAACGTTTTTGCCCTCCCGGCGGGCCCCATTTCTTGTCCCGCCAAGAAATGGGGGAAAGAAGGCGGCTCAGGGAGGGGCTTCGGGGCCTCGCCCCTCCCTAAGAACCCTCCCCCTATCCCACTGTGGGCTTCGCCTTGTCTCTCAATCAGGTGGTCTATCAGGCAACAGACGATGGAACTTGACACCTGCTGAGACTGCCGCCGATGGCGGCTGGGTACGATTGCCGTTCCGCCCTGCCTAAGGGCGGGCGAAACGTGCAATTTTATTGTCCTTTGGTCGCTAAAATCTGACTGTAAGGGTACGTTCTTCCCTTCAACCCAGGATAGATTGCACTTTAAGTTGATGACATTGCTTTTCAGGATAGGGAGCATAGCGGAACTGCCGCTTGACGGCAGAGTCAATAAAGCAGCGGTTACAACAGCTTCCTGCCTCCCATGAAAGGGTAGGGAGGCACAACGCGCCGGAGGGGTGACGCTGTTGGTATATCATGTACCTTGCCGGAAAAAATGCTGCGTTTTCCCTATCCAGTAGGGGCGAACAGCGTTCGCCCGGCTGCTGAAACCGTTACGATACGCCTGTAGTAGGACATGAAGCCTAAATCTTTACCTTTCTGTAGGGGCGGCCCTTGGCCGCCCGGGGTAAGCAGGCGGTTTCTGCTCACCGGCCAAGGGCCGCCCCTACACACATGATTGCAAACGGTGATTTTTAGCCCTATCTATACAAAATGTATTGTCAGGAACAGCCGTTTTTCCGCCTGAAACCCTGTTCCAAGGCGCAACCGGGCGGGCGGCCAAGGGCCGCCCCTACAGGCAGGATGGAGGAAGCCAGACAAAGCCTCTTGACGGCGGAGCCAATGACGTAGAGATTATGACAACTTCTTGCCTCCTCTGAAAGGGGAGGTGCCTCCGAAGGAGGCGGAGGGGTCGCAACTACCCACTACCCACTACTAAGGAGCCTCCCATGTACCTGAACATCGGCAACAACATCCTCGTAAACGACAAGGACATCTTGGCCGTCTTTGACCTGGATAACACCTCCCAGTCCCACCGCACCCGGGCCTACCTGAAGCGGGCGGAGCAGGCGGGGCAGGTGACCTACACCAACATTGAGGAGATTCCCAAGAGCTTCCTGGTCTGCGCGGGGCGGAACCGCCACGAGCAGCGGGTGTACGTCTCCACCCTGAACAGCCAAACCATCGCCGCCCGGCTGGGGAAGCGATAAAAGAGAAAAAACACGCGCACCTGTGCGCTTTACAGATAGAGAGCATTGAGTTGACTGCGCCCGGCCCTTCCGCCGGACGCACAGGAAAGGAATCACACTATGGCAGAAGAATTATTAGAACACGGCACGGCAGTGGCCGCGGACAATGAGTATGACGCCTCGGAGATCCAGGTGCTGGAGGGGCTGGAGGCCGTCCGGAAACGTCCGGGTATGTATATCGGCTCCACCTCCACCAGCGGCCTGCACCACCTGGTCTATGAAATCGTGGACAACGCCATCGACGAGGCCCTGGCCGGCTACTGCGACGAAATCAAGGTCACCATTCACAACGGCAACTCCGTCACCGTGGAGGACAACGGCCGGGGCGTCCCCGTGGACATCCAGGCCCAGACCGGGCGGCCCGCCATGGAGGTGGTGTACACCATCCTCCACGCCGGCGGCAAGTTCGGCGGCGGCGGCTACAAGGTGTCCGGCGGCCTCCACGGCGTGGGCGCCAGCGTGGTGAACGCCCTCAGCGCCTGGATGCAGGTCCAGGTACACAAGGGCGGGCAGATTTACGAGATGCGCTTCGCCCGGGGCAACGTGACCCAGGAGATGACCGTGGTGGGCAAAACCAGGCGCACCGGCACCACCGTCACCTTCCAGCCCGACCCGGAGATGTTTGACGACCTGGTGTTCAACTGGGAGACGCTGCACACCCGTATGCGGGAGCAGGCATTCCTGAACGGCGGCGTCACCATCGTCCTCACCGATGAGCGGGAGGGGCAGGAGCAGAGCGAGACCATGTGCTACGAGGGAGGCATCCGCTCCTTCGTGGAGTTCATCAACGAGAACAAGGAGCCTATCCACCCGGAGGTCATTTACATGGCCGGGGAGCAGGAGGACAGCATGTGCGAGGTGGCCATGCAGTACACCGACTCCTATAACGAGCTGATTCTCTCCTTCGCCAACAACATCCACACCCCGGAGGGCGGTATGCACGAGACGGGCTTCAAGACCGCCCTGACCCAGGCCATCAACGCCTACGGCAAAAAGGCCAAGCTGCTAAAGGAGGACGAGAAGGTCTCCGGTGACGACTGCCGGGAGGGCCTGACCTGCGTCATCTCCGTGAAGCTGACGGAGGCCCAGTTCGAGGGCCAGACCAAGGCCAAGCTGGGCAACAGCGAGATTCGGACACTGGTGAATAACGTGGTGTCCAAGAAGCTGGACGAGTACCTGGAGCTGCACCCCGCCGTGGGCCGAGCCATTATCGACAAGGCCATGACCGCCGCCCGGGCCAGAGAGGCTGCCCGGAAGGCGCGGGAGAACGTCCGCCGGAAGAACGCCCTGGACGGGGCCACCCTCCCCGGCAAGCTCAGCGACTGCAATGAGCGGGACCCCAAACTGACGGAAATCTATATCGTAGAGGGCGACTCCGCAGGCGGCTCCGCCAAGGGCGGACGGGATTCCCGCTATCAGGCCATCCTTCCCCTGTGGGGCAAGATGCTGAACGTGGAGAAGGCCAGGAGCGACAAGGTCTACGGCAACGACAAGCTGAACCCCGTCATCACCGCCCTGGGGGCCGGTCTGGGGGATGAGTTCGACGTGACAAAGCTCCGCTATCACAAGGTTATCATCATGGCCGATGCCGATGTGGACGGCAGCCACATCCGCACCCTGCTCTTGACCTTCTTCTTCCGGTTCATGCGGCCGCTGATCGACGGGGGCTATGTCTACGCCGCCGTGCCGCCGCTGTACAAGCTGGTGCGGGGCAAGACCACAAGGGTGGCCTTCTCCGACGAGGAGCGGGACCGCATTTCTGCCGAGCTGCGGGGCGGCAACCCCAACGTGAAGGTGGACATCAGCCGGTTCAAGGGCCTGGGCGAGATGAACCCCTCCGAGCTGTGGGAGACCACCATGGACCCCACCCGCCGCACCCTGAAACGGGTGACGCTGGACGACGCGGTGCGGGCGGACGCCATCTTCACCCTGCTGATGGGGGAGAAGGTGGAGCCGAGACGGGCGTATATCGAGGAGAATGCGTCCAAGGTGGTCAATTTGGATTATTGATATTTGAACGGGGTGCTCCTTAGGAAACGTTCACGGGAAAGGAGTTGCCCCCCCGGCGGGCCTGGTTCTCCTTAGACAAGGATAGATAAAGGAAAAACGTTTTGCCCGACCGGCAGGTGCCTCCTTAGATATGGTTCTTTATAGAGGATTTGTCCGGCCTTCCCTTGCCAGGGAAGCGGGGGCCTGCTTTTCTCGCTCCGCCGAGAAAAGCAGCAAAAGAGGGCGGCTCAAGAGGGGGTCCTGTGGCCCCCCTCTTAAGAATCTCCCCGTATCAGGCAACCGGCTTGCGCCTTGGCTCTACTGTTCCGTAGTTCCGCAGACAACAGACGATGTGACTTGATACGCACCAAAGCTGCCGCCTATGGCGGCTGGGTGCGATTGCCGTTCCGCCCTGCCTGGGGCGGGCGGAACGTGCAATTTTATAGCCAAACGGTAGATAATATCTGCCTGTACGGCAAGGTCACAACCTTTTATCGAAAGAACGTAGTCATTCATAACTTTTTTGCATTAGGGGCAATAGCGTCCCCTTACAGTCAGATTTCATCGACCAAAGGGCAACAAAATTGCCGCCCGTCCCGCCGTAGGCAGGGACGTGGGCGGCAATCCCTCACAGCCGCCATCGGCGGCAGTCTCACCAGTGAGAAGTCACATCGTCTCTATCGGGATAGACCACCTGATTGAGGGACAAGGCGATAGCCGCCAGTGGGATAGGGGGAGGGTTCTTAGGGAGGGGCGAGGCCCCGAAGCCC
>JAJPXL010000058.1 GCA_021205455.1 Clostridiales bacterium | reverse complement strand
TGAACGTCCCCTTCGGCATCGTGGACCTGTCCCTGGCCCCCACCCCGGCGGTGGGCGACTCCGTCGCCCGCATCCTGGAGGAGATGGGGCTGGAGACCTGCGGCACCCACGGCACCACGGCGGCCCTGGCCCTGCTGAACGACGCGGTGAAGAAGGGCGGCGTCATGGCGTCCAGCAGCGTGGGCGGCCTGTCCGGCGCGTTCATCCCCGTGTCGGAGGACGAGGGGATGATCGCCGCGGCGGAGTCCGGCGTCCTGACCATGGACAAGCTGGAGGCCATGACCTGCGTCTGCTCGGTGGGGCTGGACATGATCGCCATCCCCGGCGACACTCCGGCGAGCACCATCTCCGCCATCATCGCCGATGAGGCGGCCATCGGCATGGTGAACAACAAGACCACCGCCGTCCGCATCATCCCCGCCCCCGGCAAGCAGGTGGGGGACACGGTGGAGATGGGCGGCCTGCTGGGCACCGCCCCGGTGATCCCCGTCCACCGGGAGAGCGCGGAGGACTTCATCGCCCGGGGCGGGCGCATCCCGGCCCCCCTTCATAGTTTGAAAAACTGAACGCAAAACGAACTGCGGCCTGCGCCGGACGAAACCGTCCGGCGCAGGCTTTTGTCCGCTGGGCAGGCGGCGGGGGGAGCCGCCCGCCCCAATTCTTAAAAAAAATAATTAGGTACCTGTTGACTTTTGATACTAAACGGCATAAACTATAGGTACCGATTGATTCTGCCCGTCTGGGCAGACCCAACACAGAGGAGGGATAGGATGAATCAACAGGAACAGGCCACGGAGCTGCTCTTTCTGCTCCGCCGGTGTGGCCACCGGCTCCACGGCAAGCGGGGCGGCAAGGTCAGCCAGCAGCGGGTGCTGCGGATCCTGACAAAGTACGGGGAGCAGACCCAGCATCAGCTCCAGGAGCGGATGTGCGTGCAACAGGGCTCCCTCAGTGAGCTGGTGAAGAAGCTGGAGACCCGTGGGCTGGTGACCCGCACCAGAGCGCCCCAGGACCGGCGGCAGGTGCTGATTCGCCTGACCGACGCAGGCCGGGCGGAGAGCGAGGAACATCACCAGCAATTTTTGGAGCGCAATGAGGCGCTGTTTGCTCCGCTGACCCAGGAGGAGCAGGAGCTGCTGGGGCAAATGCTGACCCGACTGCTCCAGGCCTGGGAGGAGCAGGACGAGAAAGCGCGAACCCAGGAAAGCGAACAGGAGGCGTGTCACTGACTATGAAGCGTGTGTTATCCTACATAAAACCCTATCTGCCCTATTGCCTGCTGGCGCAGCTGTTCATGGTGGGCGAGGTGTCCATGGACTTGATTCAGCCCACCATGATGAGCACCATTGTGGACGACGGTGTGCTGGGGCTGTCCACCGGCGGCGTAGGGGATTTGCAGTTGGTGCTGACCATGGGGCTGCGGATGATCCTCTGCGTGGTGCTGGGCGGCGCCTGTGGCATCCTGGCCGGGCTGTTCAGCAACCTGGCCAGCCAGAACTTCTCCAACGACGTGCGGAAGGACTGCTTCCGCAAGGTGATGCACCTGTCCTTTTCCCAGACCGACCAGTTTTCCACCGGCTCCCTGGTGACCCGCATCACCAACGACGTGACCCAGGTGCAGAACATCGTCCCCTCCTTCACCCGGGGCGGCGTGCGGGCGCTGGTGTTCTTCATTGGCGGCATCTACTGTATGCTGCGCCTCAGCGTCAGCTTCGGCGTGGTAATCGCCTGCGCGCTGCCCTTCATCATCGCGACGGTGGTGTACTTCCTGTATAAGGCCACCCCCATCTTCGCCCAGCTGCAAAAGAAGCTGGACAAGGTGAACAGCATCATGCAGGAGAACGTCTCCGGCGCGCGGGTGGTGAAGGCCTACGTCCAGGAGCGCCGGGAGGAGCGGCGGTTCGGCCAGGCCAACCAGGAGCTGGTGGATACCCAGCTGAAGGCGCTGATGTTCTTCGCCTGTATGTCCCCCATTATGAACATCGTCATGAACATCGCCGTGGTGGCCATCATCTATGTGGGCGGCATCGAGGTGCAGGCCGGGTCCACCACGCCGGGCAACGTCATGGCGGCCATCACCTATTCCTCTCAGATTTTGAACAGCATCACCTCCATGGCCATGATTTTCCAGAACCTGACCCGCGGCATGGCCTCCGCCAAGCGGCTGGAGGAGGTGCTGGATGTGGAGCCGGTGATTCAGGACGGCCCCGGCGGGGAGCCGACCGCCCCCGGCCAGGTGGAGTTCCGCAACGTATCCTTCGCCTATCCCGGCGCGGGGGGCACCGTGCTGCACGACATCAACCTGACCATTCACCCCGGGGAGACGCTGGGCATCATGGGCGCCACCGGCAGCGGCAAGTCCAGCCTGGTGAACCTGATCCCCCGCTTCTACGACCCCACCGAGGGTACCGTGCTGGTGGGCGGCGTGGACGTGAAGGACTACCCCCTCTCCACCCTGCGGGATAAAATCTCCATCGCCCTGCAAAAGAGCGAGCTGTTCCGGGGCACCATCGGGGAAAATATCGCCCTTGGCCGACCGGACGCCAGCCAGGAGGAGCTGGAGGCCGCGGCGGACACCGCCCAGGCCACCGAGTTCATCCGCCAGAAGTCCTACGGCTTCGACACCCTGGTGGCGGAGAAGGGCATGAGCCTGTCCGGCGGACAGAAGCAGCGCATCGCCATCAGCCGCGCCGTGCTGAAGGGGGCGGAGATCCTGATCTTCGACGACTCCACCAGCGCGCTGGATTTAAAGACGGAGGCCGACCTGTACGCCGCCCTGCGGCAGGACGCCCCCAATGTCACAAAAATTATCATCGCCCAGCGGGTGGCCTCCGTGAAGGGGGCGGACCGCATCGCCATTCTGGAGGGCGGCACCATCATCGCCTGCGCCCCCCATGAGGAGCTGCTGCGCACCTGCCCGGTGTATCAGGACATCTACAATTCCCAGCTGAAAGGAAGTGAGCAGCATGGCTGACACGAAATCCGCTCCGGTGGTGAATCTGCGCGGAGGCCCCGGCAGAGGCGCAAATTTCGCTGCGGAAAAGCCCAAGGAGGGGCGCAAGACCCTTCTCCGGCTGTTGGGCCTGTTCCGGAAGGAGCGGGGGCTGGTGGCCGGGCTGATGGCCGTGGTGGTGATTGGCTGCATCGGCTCCGTGGCCGCGCCGAGCTTCCAGGCCTCCGCCATCGACTGCATCTCCGCAGGGGCATACCAGACCCTGACCCGATACCTGGTGCTGATGCTGGTCGCCTACCTGGTGTATGGCCTGTGTACCCTGCTCCAGGGGCTGGTGGCCGCGCAGCTGAGCCAGCACATCGTGGGCAGGATGCGCAACGACCTGTTCCAAAAGGTGGTCAACCTGCCCATCAAGTACCTGGACACCCACTCCCACGGCGACATCATGAGCCGCATGACCAACGACGTGGAAAACATCTCCAACATCATCGCCCAGTCCCTCAGCTCCCTGGTGTCCGGCGTGCTGACCATCATCGGCACCATCTTTATGATGGTATACTACTGCTGGCAGCTGGCCATCCTCAGCTGCCTGACGGTGGTGGCCTCGGTGCTGATCACCACCGCCATCTCCAGGGTCATGCGGAAGCTGTTCCGCCGCCGCCAGAGCCTGCTGGGCGACCTGAACGGCACCGTGGAGGAGAAGGTCATCGGCTACCGCACCGTCACCGCCTACAACCAGCAGGAGGCCACCATTCGGGAGTTTGAAACCATCTCCGACGACCTGAAGGACACCGGCATCCGCGCCGAGGTCATCGGCTCCTCCATGGGGCCGCTGATGAACGTGGTCAGCAACGTGGCCTTCGTCATCGTGGCCGTGTGCGGCGGCTACTTCGCCATCCACGGCATCATCTCCGTGGGGGTCATCTCCGCCTTCATCGTCTACGCCAAGCAGTTCTCCCGCCCCATCAACGAGCTGGCCAACCTGTACGCCCAAATCGAGACGGCCATCGCCGGCGCGGAGCGGGTCTTCGCCATCATGGACGAGGAGGACGAGGACAAGAGCGGCAAGCAGACCATGGCGGACGCCACCGGCGTCGTCACCTTCCGGAACGTAGACTTCTCCTACGTCCCCGGCAAGCAGGTGCTGTACGGCTTCAACCTGGAGGTGAAGGCCGGGCAGAAGGTGGCGCTGGTGGGCGCCACCGGCAGCGGCAAGACCACGGTGGTCAACCTGCTGATGCGGTTCTACGATGTGGACGGGGGCGAGATTTTAATCGACGGCGTCAACATCAGGGACATCTCCGCCGACGAGTTGCGCCGTAGCACCGCCATCGTGCTGCAGGACACCGTGCTGTTCTCCGACACCATTCGGGGCAACCTGAAATATTCCAACCCCGACGCCACCCAGGAGGAGCTGGACCACGCGGCGGCCATGTCCGGCTGCACCGGCCTGATTCAGCGCCTGCCGGAGGGGTACGACACCCAGCTCTCCGAAGGGGGCAGCAACCTGTCCCAGGGGCAGCGGCAACTGCTGTCCATCTGCCGGGCGTTCCTGGCCAGCCCCAGGATTCTGATTCTGGACGAGGCCACCTCCAGCGTGGACACCCGCACCGAGAAACGGATTCAGGACGCCATGGTGAACCTGATGAAGGACCGCACCAGCCTTATCATTGCCCACCGGCTCAGCACCATTCAGGACGCCGACCTGATCGTCGTCATGGACCAGGGGCGCATCGTGGAGACCGGTCAGCATGAGACGCTACTGGCTCAGAAGGGGCGCTACTACGACCTCTATATGACCCAGTTCGCCGGCAATCAGATTTAAGAGCCGCCTCGCTTTAAGGGAAAATTTTATTCACAAAATGTTAATCCTGTAGTCGCATTTCTTTTCCCCATCCGCGTTATACTATGGGGTGAAAGAGCAAGATACTCTGCCCGGCAGCTACCGGGAGACGGAAAGAAGGAGCCTCTATGTATCAGGATTACGATTACAATAACTATTCCTACCTCAGCCCGGAGGAACGGGCGGCGGCCAAGCGGAATTACTTCTCCCGCACCTATCAGACCATGGCCTTTGGCCTGCTCATCACCTTCGCCACGGCGCTGGTGACGGCCATGTACTTCCCCTGGCTGGCCTACAATTACATGGTGGTACTGCTGCTGTGCGTGGCCCAAATCGGGCTGGTGGTGGCGCTGAATCGGGCCATCGCCACCGCAGGGTACGGCCAGGTCATCGCCATGTTCGCCGGATACGCCTGCCTTACCGGCGTGACCTTTGGCAGCCTGTTCCTGCTGTTTGACGTCACCACCATCTTCCAGTGCTTCCTGGCCACGGCGGCGGCCTTTGGGGGTATGGCGATTTTTGGCGCGGTGACGAAGCGGGACCTGTCCCCCTGGATCAGCAGCCTGATGGGGACGCTGATCGGGGTGCTGGTGCTGGCCGTGGTCAACATCTTCCTCCAGTCGCCCATGCTGGATTCCCTCATCTGCGCGGTGGGCGTGGTGCTGTTCATGGGCATGGCCGCCTATGACAGCCAGAAGCTGGGGCAGATGTTCGACCAGACCGGCGGGGGCGAGCTGGCCGAGCGCTACAGCGTCTACGCCGCCTTGCAGCTGTATCTGGACTTTATCAACATCTTCCTCTATCTGCTGCGTCTGGTGAGCCGGAGCCGCCGGAACTGACCACTGCCTGGGGGCGATTGCCGCCGCCGTACCCCGGACCGGGGCGCGGGGGGCGGTTTGTTGGCCCGTGGGTGGGGTAAAATGATTTTTTGGTGGGGCCAGGGGGCGAGGCCGCGACAAAAACTA
>JAJPXL010000136.1 GCA_021205455.1 Clostridiales bacterium | reverse complement strand
TGCGGCGCTTTGGCGATGCCGCCAGAATGGAGGAGGTGCGCTGGTATCTGGTCATCTTCTTCTCCGCAACCATCGCCATCACCGTCGGGCTGACGGTGCAGCAGGGCGGGAACTGGCTCTATAACCTCCAGCAGTCCGCCTTCCAGGCGGCCAGCATTATGACCACCACCGGGTATGCCACCTGTGATTTCGACCTGTGGCCGGTGTTCTGCAAGGTGATTCTGCTGGTGCTGATGTTCTGCGGGGCCTGCGCAGGGTCCACAGGCGGCGGCTTAAAGGTTTGCCGCATTATGATTTATGCCAAAGCGGGGGTGCGTGAGGCGAAGAGCGTCATCTTCCCCCGTCAGGTGCGCAGTGTGCGCATCAACGGCAAGACGGTGGACAATAAGGTTCTGCGGGCGACCATGATGTTCCTGGGCTGCTACCTGATGATTTACGTCGTTTCCATGATTATCATCTCGGTGGATTGCGGGGACCTGACCACCTGCTTCACCGCAGTCGCCGCCACCATCAACAATATTGGCCCAGGATTCAGCGCGGTGGGGCCGACCGCCAATTTCAGCTTTTTCAATCCGCTGTCCAAGCTGGTGCTGATTTTTGATATGCTGGCTGGTCGGCTGGAGGTGTTCCCCATGCTGATTCTCCTTTTCCCGTCCACCTGGCGCAAATAACTATTGCAAAAAACAGAAGAAGTGGGTATAATAGAATATCATAAAGGAGGTATGTCAGAATGCCTGAGATTACAAAAGACACCATTATCGGTGAAGTGTTGCAGTATGCCCCTGACCTGATTCCGGTTTTCATGGAGGCGGGGATGCACTGCCTGTTCTGCGGCGCGGCACAGGGCGAGACCATTGAAGAGGCTTGCATTGTGCACGGCATCGATCCGGACGAGATGATGGAGAGCATCCATCAGGCGCTGAGCGCCCAATAAGCGTTTTCCCGGAGGCTGTGCTTCCGGGAATTCTTTTGCAGAGATGATGGAACAGCTGCAATTAACGCCCCGTCTGCAGGTGGTGGCGGACCTTGTGCCGGAGGGCGCACGCCTGGCGGATGTGGGTACGGATCACGCCCACCTTCCGGTCTGGCTGCTGCGGGAGGGGCGCATCACAGGCGCCATTGCGTCGGACATCCGCCCCGGTCCGCTGGAACGGGCGGAGCGGACGGTGGAGACGTATCGCTTGCAGGAGCGGGTCTCCCTGCGGCTCTGCCCGGGCCTGGAGGGGGTGGCCCCCCATGAGGCGGACACCGTGACCATCTGCGGCATGGGCGGCGACATGATGATTGGCATTTTGGAGGCCGCCCCCTGGACGAGGGACGGGGTCACCCTGATTTTGCAGCCCCAGAGCGGCCAGCCCAGGCTGCGGCGCTGGCTGACGGCCCACGGCTATGAAATTCAGCTGGAATGTCTGGCGAAGGAGGCCCATCGCTGGTATCCGGTGCTGCTGGTGCGGGGCGGGCGAAGCACCGTCCTCTCTGCGCCGGAGGCGCTGGTGGGGCCGGAGCGGGCCTGGCGACAGGAACCGCTGCGGCTGGACTATCTTATCTTCCTGCGGGAACAGTGCCGCCGCCAGCTGGACGCGGTGCTGCGTTCGGAGAAGGCGGCGGATGTGGCCCGCCGGGCGGAGCTGGCAGAGTGCGTGACGGCGTTGGAACAATGGATTCAGGCGCGGGAGGAGGGCGCTGCTACATGACAACGGTACAGGACGTGTTCCTTTTTCTGGACAAAATGGCCCCGTTTTCCCTCCAGGAGAGCTGGGATAATTCAGGCTTCCTTGTGGGCCACGAGGCGCAGGAGGTGACCTCCCTTTTGATTGCCCTGGACATTACGGAGGACACGGTGCAGGAGGCGGCAGACTGCGGCGCGGAGCTGATCGTCTCCCACCACCCGGTCATCTTCCACCCGGCAAAGACGCTGACCGACCGGCAGCTGGACGGGGACGGGAAGATTCTGCTCTCCCTTGTGGAGCATCACGTGGCGGCCATCTGCTGCCACACCAACCTGGACAGCGTGGAAGGGGGTGTCAACGACGCCCTGGCGAAGGCGCTGCACCTGGTCAGGGTGGAGCAGCTGAAGCAAACCGGCGTGGATTGCTACGACCGGCCCTATGGCATTGGGCGCACCGGTGAGCTGCCGGAGCCCATGCCGCTTGACAGCTTCCTGACGCTGGTGAAGGATGCACTGCACCCCAACGGCGTCCGCTATGTGGCCGGCAGCCGGATGGTGCGGCGGGTGGCGGTGGGCGGCGGCGCCTGCGGCAGCATGATGGAGGACGCGGTGCGGGCGGGCTGCGACACCTTCGTCACCAGCGACCTGAAGTATAACGACTTCCTCTCCGCTGCCGCGCTGAAGCTGAACCTGATCGATGCGGGGCACTTCCCCACGGAGCATCCGGTGACTGAGGTGCTGGCCCGTTGGCTGGAAAGGGCCTTTCCCGCTGTGAAAATCACAAAATCCACTGCAAAACGGGAAGTGATTTCCTACGCATAAACACTTGCGTAGGGCAGACGGCTATGCTATAATAACTCTATTATCTGTATTAGAGTGCTTTTCAGGCTGTGCCTGGGGGGCAGATGATTTTTTTGAAGGGAAGATGAACCATGTCTGGACATTCCAAGTGGCATAACATTCAAAAAACAAAGGGCGCTGCGGACGCGAAACGCAGCGCGGCCTTTACGAAGATTGCACGGGAAATCGTGATTGCCGTCAAACAGGGCGGCGGCGGCGACCCCGCCTATAACTCCCAGCTGGCCACCGTCGTGGCCAAGGCCAAGGCCATCAATATGCCGAAGGACAATATCAAGCGCACCATTGACAAGGCCCTGTCCGCCGGCTCCGGGGATAACTTTGAGAACCTGACCTTTGAGGGCTACGGCCCCTCCGGCGTGGCCGTCATCGTGGAGGCCGTCACCGACAACCGCAACCGCACCACCCCCGCCGTCCGGCACATCTTTGACAAGTACAACGGCAACTTGGGCGCCACAGGGTGCGTGTCCTGGTCCTTTGACCAGAAGGGCATGATCGTCATCAACAATGAGGACGAGGAGTTGGACGAGGATGAGGTGATGATGGACGTGCTGGACGCCGGAGGCGACGACCTGAAGAACGAGGGTGACGTGTTCATCGTCTACACCGAGCCTGACGCCCTGTCCACCGTGGTGGACGCGCTGGAGAGCAAGGGCTACACCTTTGAATCCGCCGACATCGCCATGGTGCCCCAGACCACCGTTAAGCTGGAAAAAGAGGGCGACATCAAGAATATGACCCGCATGATCGAGCTGCTGGAGGAGGACGACGACGTCCAGAACGTCTGGCACAACTGGGATCAGGAGGACGAATAACCTCCTCGGTCTGCTCAGAACCGGTTCCATAAGAAAAAGCGAGCTGCATGAGTGTGCAGTTCGCTTTTTTGATACAAGTAGGCCTGTAAGCCGGGTTCTGTTTTGACAGCCATCTATCTCGACCTGCTGTTGCCAACAGGCTCAAGCCACCTCCTGGGAACGGCCGGGCCGACCATATGTTCCACCCACGGTGTTGCTCCGAATAGAGTTTACAGAGCCGAGCTGTTCCCAGTCGGCTGGTGCGCTCTTACCGCACCTTTCCACCCTTACCGGCGCGCCGGGAACCGGCGGCTGGCGGTATCTCTCTGTTGCACTTGTCCTGAAGTCGCCTTCGGCGGGCGTTACCCGTTATTCTTGCCCTGTGGAGCCCGGACTTTCCTCACGGGTGGGCCTTTCGCCCCATCCGCGCGGCTGTCCAGCCTGCTTGCAGCGTATATTTTAGCGAATTTTCTTCGGATTGTCAACTGGGGCGTTGAATTTCCAGGAAAGAACGGGTATAATAACCATGATTGCAGCCTTCAAACGGAGCGGTCCGACTGCCGCTGGCGGAGCGCACCCATGGAGGGCTGCAGCGGCGTTGCAGCGGCAGATTGGAGATGCTTTATGACCTTCACAGACTATCTTGATTCGTTACAGGGGAAGACGGTGGCCATCATCGGCATTGGCGTCAGCAATACGCCGCTGATCCAGCTGCTGCTGCGGCGGGGCATCGCCGTGACGGCCTGCGACAGGGCCAGCCGGGCCCAGTTTGGCAATGACGCCCTACTGCGGGAGCTGGAGGCCCAGGGCGCGGTGCTGAAGCTGGGGGAAGGCTACCTGGACGGGCTGAATCAGGACGTGATTTTCCGCTCCCCCGGCATTCGGCCGGACATTCCCGCGTTCCAGCAGGCCAGGGAGCGGGGGAGCCTCATCACTTCGGAGATGGAGGTGTTCTTCCACGTCTGCCCCTGCAAGCGCATCGCCGTGACCGGCTCCGACGGCAAGACCACCACTACCACCATCATAGCCCGGCTGCTGGAGCGGGCGGGCTATACCGTCCATCTGGGGGGCAACATCGGAAAGCCCCTCCTGCCGGAGGCCGGAGAGATGCAGCCGGAGGACATCGCCGTGCTGGAACTCAGCTCCTTCCAGCTCATGACAATGGACGCCAGCCCGGAGATCGCGGTGGTGACCAATCTGGCCCCCAACCATCTGGACGTGCATAAGGGCATGGAGGAGTATGTGGCCGCGAAGAAGAACATCTTCCTCCACCAGTCCCCAGACGGAAAGCTGGTCTTAAATCGGGACAATGCCATCACCAATTCGTTTGCCCGGGAGGCACGCGGCCAGGTGACCCTTTTTTCCCGCCAGAATCCGCTGGAAAGCGGCGTTGCCATTGAGGACGGCGTGATTTGCGTGAAGCAGGATGGCATCAAGCGGGACGTGCTGCCTGTGGAGGACATTCTGCTGCCCG
Source organism: Clostridiales bacterium (assembly GCA_021205455.1). Taxonomy (GTDB): domain Bacteria; phylum Bacillota; class Clostridia; order Oscillospirales; family Oscillospiraceae; genus Onthomonas. The sequence continues at coordinate 81,168 of JAJPXL010000136.1, read as the reverse complement.
GCGTCCATAATATAGAGAACTACGAGGCGGCCATCGCCGCCGTGGACGGCCTGGTGCCCGATGAGGTGATTCGCGCCTTCGCAAAGGAGTTCGGCGGGGTGGAGCATCGCATCGAGCTGGTGCGGGAGAAGGACGGCGTCCGGTACTACAACGACTCCATCGCCTCCAGCCCCAGCCGCACCATGGCAGGGCTGCGCTCCTTCCGGCAGAAGGTGATTCTGATTGCCGGAGGCTATGACAAGCATCTGGACTATGAGGTGCTGGGGCCGGACCTGGTGGCCCATACGAAGCGCCTGGTGCTGACCGGAACCACGGCCGGGGTCATCGAAGCCGCCGCCCGCCATGCGGAGGGGTACAGCGAGGAGGCCCTTCCCATCACTACCATTGACGATTTTGCAGAGGCGGTGCGCTATGCGGCGTCGGTGGCGGAGCCGGGGGACGTGGTCATTTTGTCTCCGGCCAGCGCTTCGTTTGACAAATTTAAGAATTTTATGGTGCGGGGCGATACGTTTAAGGAGATCGTCCGCAGCCTGTAAGGAGGGGCAGAGGTTTGAGTACGTTTGAGATTCTGGATACGCTGACCCAGGCCAGCGGCCCCTCCGGCTACGAGCTGTCAGGCGCCTCCCAAACCGCCGCGGCTATGCTGGAGCCGCTGGTGGATACGGTGCGCATTGACCCCATGGGCAACGTCATCGGCGTCCGCCGCTGCGGGAAGAAGCACGCGAAGCGGCTGCTGCTGGACGCCCACATCGATGAGGTGGGGCTGATTGTCACCGGCTACGAGGAGGGCGGCTTCCTGCGGTTTACGCAGCTTGGCGGCATCGACCCCCGGCTGCTGCCGGACCGTGAGGTGACGATTCTGGCTGAGCAGCCCCTGTTTGGGGTGATTACGGCCCAGTCCGCATCTTTCTATGAGGGAGCCGACAGCGCGCTGCCCATGACGAAACTGGCTATCGATACCGGCTATCCTACGGAGAGGCTGAAAGAGTTGGTTCCGGTCGGTACCCCCGTTGCCTATCGGGAGCCCTGCTTCGCCCTGGGCAAAAAGCAAATCGCCTCCAAATCCATGGATGACCGTAGCTGCTTTGCGGTCATTCTGAAGGCCCTGCAGCTGCTGGCCGGGGAGACGCTGGATGTGGATTTGTACGTCGTCGGCTCCTGCTGCGAGGAGGTAGGCGGACAGGGGGCTGTGGTCACGGCCTACGACATCGCCCCGGATTGGGCGGTGGCGCTGGATGTCACCTTTGCCCAAACGCCGGACGCGCCGGACAAGGGCTTCGCCCTGGGCTCCGGCCCGGCCATCGGCATCGGGCCCAACGTAGCCTGGTGGATGGCGGAACGTTTTATCTATAAGGCAAAAGAGCTTAACATCCAATATAGCGAGGAAGTTATGGCGGGGAACACCGGCACCAACGGCTGGGAGCTGCAAATCTCCCGGGAGGGGGTGCCGACGGCCATCCTCAGCCTGCCGGAAAAGTATATGCACACCCCGATTGAGGTGATTCACCGGAAGGATTTCAAGAACTGCGCCAAACTGCTGGCCGCCTTTGTGCGGGATTTGGGGAAGGAGGCGGAGCAATATGCTGCTGAATGAACTGAATTTGCTCTGTCTGCTGCCCGGTGTGGCCAGCCGGGAGGAGGCGGTGCGGGACTATATCGTCTCCGCCGCGAAACCGCATGCGGACGAGGTGCGGGTGGACCGGATGGGGAACGTCCTTGCATACAAGCAGGGTAAATCCCATGGAACCCCCGTGATGCTGACCGCCCACATGGATGAAGTTGGTGTAATGGTAACTGGCTTTACAGATTCCGGCTCTGTCAAATTCGACTTTGTGGGTGAAGTGGACCGCCGCGCAGTCATCGGGAAGCGTGTTTTCCTGGGGAAGGCGGGGGTACCTGGCGTGTTCGGCATGAAGCCCATCCACCTGACCAGCAGGGAGGAGCGCCAGTCCTACCCCAAGACCGGCAGCCTGTACATTGACATCGGCGCAAAGGACAAGGCGGAGGCCCAAAGCCTCGTCTCCAGAGGGGACGTGGGCGTGTTCGCCAGCGAGTTCCTGGGTTTCGGCGAGGGGCGCATTAAGTCCCAGGCCATCAGCGGACGGGTCGGCTGCGCGGTGCTGCTGGAGCTGATGAAGCAGCCCCTGCCGGTGGACTGCACCTTCGTCTTTACCGTCCAGGAGGAGGTCGGCGCACGGGGCGCCTTCGGCGCGGCCTTTTCGGTCAAACCGGAGCTGGCGCTGGTGATTGGCAGCGCGGCGGCCAACGACCTGCCCGACGTGCCGCCAGAGCGGCAGGGCTGCGCCCTGGGCAAGGGCGCGGTGATTCCCGCCATGGACAGAGGCACTGTCTATGACAGGAGGCTGTTCACCCTTTTGCGGGACACCGCAGAGGCGGCGCAAATTCCCTGGCAGATGCCGGGGGAGCCGGAAGGGAAGACCGACGCCATGGCGGTGCAGCGCAGCTGCTCCGGCGCAGCGGTGGCGGCCATTGCCGCACCGGTGCGCTATGCCCGGACGCCGTCAGAGGTGGCCGCAGAAAGCGACCTGGAGGCCGTCTTGCAGCTGGCGGAGGCGTTTTTGGGAGCCGTTGGAAAGGAGCAGAAAGGATGAATTTGACACTGTTGCAGTCGCTGACCAGCGCGTTCGGCGTCTCCGGCTGTGAGGATGAGATTCGCACGCTGATTACCCAGGAGGTCGCGCCCTATGCGGATGACGTGACCGTGGACGCCCTGGGCAACGTTATTGCCCACAGACAGGGCAGCGGGCCAAAGCTGATGTTCTCCGCCCATATGGACAGCATCGGCCTGATGGTCACCCATATTGACGAGAAGGGCTACCTCCGATTCTGCCAGGTGGGGGGCCTGGAGCCTGCCGCCATTTATCAGACCCCAGTGCGGTTCCAAAACGGCGTCTGCGGCGTCATCTCCGCAGATGAGGACAAGGCGGACAAGCAGTTTAAGCTGACCGACCTCTTTGTGGACATCGGAGCAAAGGACCGGGCGGACGCGGAGACCATGGTGAAAATCGGGGACGTGGCGGCCTATGCGCCCACCTTCCTGACGAACCGCAGCCAGATTATCTCCTCCTACCTGGACAACCGGGCGGGCTGCTTTGTGCTGATTGAGGCCCTCAAACAGGTGGAGCGGCCCCAGAATGACCTGTACTTCGTCTTTTCCGTCCAGGAGGAGGTGGGCTGCCGGGGGGCCAAGACGGCGGCCTGGTCTGTTCACCCGGAGTGCGGCATCGCGGTGGACGTGACCTGCCCGGACGATCTGCCCGGCACGGTTCACGATGGCAGCACCGCCCTGGGGAAGGGGGCTGCCGTCAAGGTGATGGACCGCAGCGTGATTTGCACCCCGTCCCTGGTGAAGCGGATGCATGAGATTGCCGAGGCCAATCAAATCGCCGTTCAGGACGATATTTTGACCTGCGGCGGCACCGATGCGGGGCCGATGCAGGTCTCCCACAGCGGCGTGAAAACCGGCGGTATCTCCATCCCCTGCCGATACACCCATACCCCTGCCGAGACGGTGGCCCAGGAGGACGTGGAGGCCTGCATCGCGCTGGTGCGGGCAGTCTGTGAAAGTGAGCTGAGTACCCATGAATTTTGACGCGCCGCTGCCCTTTTCCCAGAGGGTGTTGGAGCTGAGCGGGCAGGCCCAGCAGGACATTGCGGGGCAGTTTGCCTCCATCGACGCCATCGCGGAATATAACACCCGAAAGGTGTTGTCCGCCTTCCAGAACCATCGGGTGGCGGAGGGCTACTTTGCCGGTACCACTGGTTATGGCTATGACGACCAGGGGCGGGACGAGCTGGAGAAGATTTACGCCGAGATCTTCGGCGCGGAGGACGCCCTGGTGCGGATCCAGTTCGTGAACGGTACCCACGCCATCGCCTCCACTCTGTACGGTGCGCTGAAAACCGGGGATGTCCTGGTCAGCGCGGTGGGCGCACCCTACGACACGCTGCTCAGCGTCATCGGCGTCACCGGCAACGAGCCGGGCAGCCTGAAGGACTACGGCATCGGCTACCGCCAAGTGGACATCAAGGACAACGCCCCGGACAAGGCTGGCCTTGCAGAGGCGGTGCGGGACCCCAGGGTGAAGGCTGTGCTGATTCAGCGCAGCAAGGGCTACTCCACCCGCGCCACCCTGTCCGTGGCTGAAATCGGGGAACTGACCGCCATCGTGAAGGAGCATAACCCCAGCGCCGCCGTCATTGTGGACAACTGCTATGGGGAGTTCGTGGAAACGCTGGAGCCCACCCAGGTGGGGGCTGACCTGATTGTGGGCAGCCTCATCAAGAACCCCGGCGGCGGGCTGGCCCCCATGGGGGGCTACGTCGCAGGCCGTCACGATTTGGTGGAGGCCGCCGCCATGCGGCTGACGGTGCCCGGCATCGGTCGGGAGTGCGGCGCGACCCTGGGCTACAACCGCCAGCTCTACCAGGGCCTGTTCCTGGCCCCCCATACCGTGGCCCAGGCGGTGAAGACCGCCGTCTTTGGGGCCCGCCTGATGGAGCTGATGGGCTATGAGACGGAGCCCCGCTCTAACGAAACGCGGCACGATATTATCCAGATGATCTCGCTGAACCAGCCGGAGGCCGTGGTGAAGTTCTGCAAGGGCATCCAGTCCGGCTCCCCGGTGGACAGCTATGTGACCCCGCTGCCCTGGGATATGCCCGGCTACGAGGACCAGGTCATTATGGCGGCGGGGGCGTTTATCCAGGGGGCTTCCATTGAGCTGTCCGCCGACGCGCCTATGCGCCCGCCCTATACGGTCTACCTGCAAGGCGGGCTGACCTATGAGTCGGGCAAGACCGGCCTGATGCTGGCGGCGGAGGAACTGCTGAAGGAATCATAAAGCGGCGCGGGCGCGACTATCCTACCCTTAGAGGTGGTGGTATGCGCCGACGGAAGAATACACGCAGGGCGGGGGCCGCCCGCAGAAGGGGGAGGCTCCTTCTGACGAGCGGGCTGCTCCTGGGCCTGTGCGGAGCGGTGGCGTTTGTGACGGATGTGCGGCTGCGGCCGGCCATGATCGCGCTGGCCGCCTCCGAACTGCAGAATCAAATCACAGTCAAAACTTCTGAGGTGTGGGAAACGCTGGAGGAGGAAACCGGTATTTCCCTGTCTGACGCCTTACAGCTCCACTATACATCGGACGGGAGCATTGCCGCAGTCTCCACGGACACCGAAATCCTGAACCGGCTTGGGTCGACGCTGTCCACCTATCTGGCGGAGGATTTGAGCGGCATGGAGCGGGAAACGGTGGGAATCCCCCTGGGAACCGCCCTGGACTTTCCGCTCTTTTCCGGCCTAGGCCCCGATCTGAAGGTGGAGATTCTGGACGTGGGCCATGTAACGGCGGAGTTTGACAGCGCCTTTCAGGATGCGGGCATCAACCAGACCATTTACAGTGTGAATCTGCGGCTGTCAGTGGAGGTGATTCTGCTGCTGCCGGGAGGCACCTACACGCTGGAGGTGGAGAGCGTTTTGCCGGTGGCGGAAACGGTCCTGCTGGGGGATGTGCCCCAGGAATACGTCTCTGTCTCCGGCGCCCACAGCGCATCAGACAGCCTTGCAGAGGAATGAGTGAGGAAAGCATGGAAATCAAAGAACAAATCGAGCAGCTGCGGGATACGCTGAACGAGTGGAATTACCAATACTACGTTTTGGATGCGCCCACCGTGCCGGATTACGAGTACGACCGGAAGCTGCGGGAACTGGAGCAGCTGGAGGCCGCCCATCCGGAGTACGAGTCGCCGGATTCCCCCACGAAGCGGGTGGGGGGCGTAGCGCTGGAGCGGTTCCAGAGCGTCCGCCATGAGGTGCCGCTGCAATCCCTCCAGGACGTGTTCGAGCCCGGGGAGCTGGAGGCCTTCGAGCAGCGGATGCAGGAGGCCATGGGGCAGCCGGAGTATGTGGTGGAGCCGAAGGTGGACGGCCTCTCTGTGGCCCTGGAGTATGAGGACGGCGTCCTGATGCGGGGGGCCACCCGGGGCGACGGCGCAGTGGGGGAGGACGTGACGGAAAATCTGAAAACCGTCCGCTCCATCCCCTTAAAGCTGGAGAACGTCCCCCACCGCCTGATCGTGCGGGGGGAGTGCTATATGTCCCGCAGAACCTTCACCCAGCTCAATGACGAGCGGGAGCTGCGGGGGGAGCCCCTCTTTGCAAATCCCCGGAACGCCGCGGCAGGCTCCATCCGCCAGCTGGACCCCAAGGTGGCGGCCCAACGGCGGCTGGACTGCATCATCTTCAACATCCAGCTCTCTGACGGGGAACCCTTTGAGACGGATTCCGCCGCCCTGGACTGGCTGGAGACGCTGAAATTTAAGGTCATCCCCCATCCGGTCATCAGCGACCCGACCGAGGTGCAGGCCGCCATCAATGCCATTGGGGAGAACCGGGAGCAGTACCCCTATGAAATTGACGGTGCAGTTGTAAAGCTGAACCGCTTAACAGAGCGGGAAACGTTAGGCTCCACCGCAAAATTCCCCCGGTGGGCGGTGGCCTGGAAGTATCCCCCGGAGCAAAAGCCCACCAAAGTGGTGGACATCGTGGTGCAGGTGGGCCGCACCGGCGTGCTGACCCCCAAGGCGGTGGTGGAGCCGGTACGCCTGGCCGGAACAACGGTGACCAACGCAACCCTGCACAATCAGGACTTCATCACGGAGAAGGATATCCGCATCGGGGACACCGTTATCGTCCAGAAGGCAGGGGAAATCATCCCCCAGGTGGTGGCGGTGGACAGGGACAAGCGCCCCGCCGACAGCGTCCCCTATCGTATGCCGGAGCGGTGCCCCGTCTGTGGCGCGCCGGTGGTGCGGGATGAGGACGGGGCGGCCCTCCGCTGCACCGGCATCGAGTGCCCCGCCCAGCTGCTGCGCACCCTGGTGCACTTCGCCAGCCGGGACGCTATGGACATTGAGCATCTCGGCCCCGCCGTGGTGCAGTCCCTCATCGACGCAGGGCTGGTTTCCACCCCCGGCGACCTGTACGCCCTGAAAGCGGAGGACTTGACTGATTTGGAGCGCATGGGGAAGAAGTCGGCGGAAAACCTGATTGCCGCCATCGAGCAGTCCAAACACAAGGATGTCAGCAAGCTGATTTGCGCCTTTGGCATCCGCCAGGTGGGGGCCAAGGCGGCCCAGACGCTGGCCAGAACGTTCCAGAGCCTGGACGCCCTGATGCAGGCATCGGAGGAGGAGCTGACGGCGGTGCCGGACATTGGCTCGGTCACTGCCCGATTCCTGGTGGACTGGTTTGCCGATCCCCAGTCTCAGCATTTGATTGAAACGCTCCGAAAGGCGGGGGTAAACTTTGCCAGCACGGAGGCCCCCGTAGGCACCCGGTTTGCCGGCATGACCTTCGTGCTGACGGGGACGCTGGAGCATATGACCCGCAACGAGGCGAAGGCGTTGGTGGAGCAGAACGGCGGCAAGGTGTCCGGCTCCGTCTCCAAAAAGACCACCTATGTGGTGGCAGGGGAGGCCGCGGGCAGCAAGCTGACGAAAGCCCAGGCCCTGGGGACCGCCATCCTGACAGAGCAGGAATTTCTGGCGCTGCTGAACTGATTTGCCCCTGCGCCTGGTTGCAGGAAAGGAAAAACGCGCTTGCATATTCGGGCAAGCTGTCGTATAATAACAGACAGATGGCTTCGGTAGGCAGACCCTTCCGGAGCGGAATCAAGGTGAAACAGAGTGAATATTCGTTTTGCGCAGCGTATGGATGCGTTTCAGCCGGGCATCTTCAACGTCCTGGACGAAAAACGAAAAGAGCTGGAGGCGGCAGGCCGACAGGTCTATAACCTGTCGGTAGGGACGCCGGATTTCCCACCGGATGACCATGTTATGACTGCGCTGGTGGGCAAGGCCTGCCAGCCTAAGGAATACCAGTACTCCCTGGGCGACCTGCCGGAGCTGCACGCGGCGGTGCAGCATTGGTATCAGCGCCGGTACGGCGTGACGCTGGCGGCGGATGAGATCATGTCGGTGAACGGCAGCCAGGAGGGCCTGGCCCATATCGCCTGGGCGCTGTGCGACCCGGGGGACGTGGTGCTTTGCCCCAATCCCGGCTACCCCATCTTCGCCGTGGGCCCGGAGCTGTGCGGCGCGGAAATCGCCTACTACGACCTGCTGCCGGAGCGGCACTACCTGCCCGATTTGGACGCCATCGACCCGGAACTTGCCCGGCGGGCAAAGGTGATGGTGGTTTCCTATCCGCTGAACCCGGTCTGCGTTACGGCACCCCTGTCCTTCTATGAGGAGCTGGTGGCCTTCGCCCAGCGGTACAATATCATCATCGTCCACGACAACGCCTATTCGGACATCCTGTTCGACGGCAGGGAAGGGCGTTCCTTCCTGTCGGTGTCTGGCGCGAAGGACGTGGGGATTGAGCTGAACAGCCTGTCGAAAACCTACTGCCTGACGGGGTGCCGCATCTCCTTCGTGGTGGGGAACCGGGACATTGTGAAGAAGTTTTCCACCCTGCGGAGCCAAATCGACTACGGCGTGTTCTACCCCATTCAATACGCGGCCATTGCGGCGCTGGAGGGGCCCCAGGACGGCGTAGCCCGGCGGAGAGCGGGGTACCAGGCCCGGCGGGACGCCCTCTGCGGCGGCCTCCGGGAAATCGGCTGGAACGTACCGGACAGCGAGGGTACCATGTTCGCTTGGGCGCCCATTCCGAAAGGCTTTGACAGCTCAGTGGACTTCTGCTTCCGGCTGCTGGACAGGACCGGCGTGCTCTGCACCCCCGGCAGCGCCTTCGGCAGCCTGGGGGAGGGCTATGTGCGGTTTGCGCTGGTGCTGCCGCCGGAGCGTATTCAGGAGGCGGTAGCCGCCATTCGGGACAGTGGGATTTTGCAGCTGTCCTGACAATTCGTAAAAAGGCATACGGTGTGGAGGCTGTCTGCTTTTTTGCTGTATATGCAGCGTACATAAAAACGAAAAGGAGCAAAGAGAGCGTATGTATCGAATCGTCCGAAAAGAAATTCTGAATCCGACCATCGCACTTCTGGAGGTGGAAGCGCCTTTTGTGGCAAGAAAGGCGCAGCCAGGTCAGTTCATCATTCTCCGCATTGATGAAAAGGGAGAGCGGCTCCCGCTGACCATCGGCGGCTTTGACCGGGAGAAGGGTACCATCACCATCATCTTCCAACTGGTGGGTCTGACCACCCAGGCGCTGGCGAAGATGGAGGAAGGGGAGTACCTGCTGGACTTCGTCGGCCCCCTGGGGAAGCCCACCGAGATGGAGGGCGTCAAGAGCGCCTGCGTTATCGGCGGCGGCCTGGGCACGGCCATTGCCTACCCCGTGGCGAAGGGCTTCCACGACGCCGGGGTGGAGACGGATGTCATCGTGGGCTTCCGGAATAAGGATCTGGTGATTCTGGAGGAGGACTTTAAGAACGCCTGTGACAACTTCTACCTCATGACCGACGACGGCTCCTATGGGGAGAAGGGCTTCACCACCGCCAAGGAGCAGCAGCTGCTGGAGGCGGGGAAGCGGTATGATGTCATCATCGCCATCGGCCCCGTACCCATGATGAAGTTCGTGGTGAAGACGGCGGAGCCCTTTGGGGTGCCCTGTCGGGTCTCCCTGAACCCCATTATGATCGACGGCACAGGCATGTGCGGCGGATGCCGCGTCAGCGTAGGCGGGAAGATGAAGTTCGCCTGCGTGGACGGGCCGGAGTTTGACGGCTACCAGGTGGATTTTGACGAGCTGATGAACCGCAACGGCACCTACCGCGATCAGGAGGCGCAGATGGTCAAGGATCATATGTGCCGCTTTGAGAAGCTGGGCAAGGATCTCATTCAGTAAGGAGGAATCGCATTATGGCAAACATGAGCCCCAACAAGACTCCGATGCCCTCCCAGGAGCCGGATGTCAGAAATAAGAACTTTGAAGAGGTAGCCCTGGGCTACACCATCGAGATGGCCCAGGGGGAAGCGGCCCGGTGCCTGAACTGCAAGAAGCCGCTGTGTGTCCAGGGCTGCCCTGTGAACGTGCAGATCCCCCACTTCATTCAGAAAATCGTGGCAGGCGACTTTGAAGGCGCCTACCAGGTGGTGGCCAGCACCAACGCTCTGCCCGCCATCTCCGGCCGCGTCTGCCCCCAGGAGAGCCAGTGCGAGTCCAAGTGCGTCCGCGGCGTCAAGACCGAGCCGGTGGGCATCGGTCGGCTGGAGCGCTTTGTGGCGGACTGGCACCGGGAGCACAGCGACGAGCTGCCGGAGAAGCCCGCCTCCAACGGGCACAAGGTTGCCGTGGTGGGCTCCGGCCCCTCCGGCCTGACCTGCGCCGCCGACTTGGCGAAGATGGGCTATGAGGTCACGATTTTTGAGGCGTTCCACACCGCAGGCGGCGTGCTGGTCTATGGCATTCCGGAGTTCCGTCTCCCCAAGAGCATCGTGGCCGGTGAGGTGGACAAGCTGAAGGCCCTGGGCGTCACCATTATGACCGACATGGTCATGGGCAAGGTGCTGTCCATCGACGAGCTGCTGGACGAGATGGGCTTTGAGGCCGTCTTCATCGGCACAGGCGCGGGCCTGCCCATGTTTATGAACATCCCCGGCGAGGGGCTGGCAGGCGTCTGCTCCGCCAACGAGTACCTGACCCGTATCAACCTGATGAAGGGCTACCTGGAGGACTACGACACCCCTGTGCTGAAGAGCCATGCGGTGGCTGTGGTGGGCGGCGGCAACGTAGCTATGGACGGCTGTCGCTGCGCCAAGCGTCTGGGCGCGGAGCACGTTTACATTGTCTATCGCCGCGGCGAGGCGGAGATGCCCGCCCGGAATGAAGAAATCGAGCACGCCAAGGAGGAGGGCATTGAGTTCCTGACTCTGTGCAACCCGGTGGAGATTCTGGGCGGCGTCACTGAGGACGGCAAGCCCACCGGCCGGGTGGCCGGGATGCGCTGCATCCGCATGGAGCTGGGCGAGCCGGACGCCTCCGGCCGCCGCCGCCCCATCGCTATCCCCGGCAGCGAGTTCGTGCTGGATGTGGACACCGTCATCATGGCCCTGGGCACCTCCCCCAATCCGCTGATTCGCTCCACCACCCCCGGCCTGGAGGCCAACCGCAAGGGCTGCCTGCTGGTAGGGGAGGACGGCGTCACCACCACCCGTGAGGGCGTGTTCGCCGGCGGCGACGCAGTCACCGGCGCGGCCACGGTCATCCTGGCTATGGGAGCCGGGAAGAAGGCCGCCGCCGCCATTGACACCTATATCAAGAACAAATAAAAACCAATCAGTACGCAGAGGGATTGCGGTTTCGTGCAGTCCCCCTGCGTATTTTTGTGAATGCCGTAAAAAAAGGAACATTTATTCTTTTCAAAATAGTACCAATATGCTATAATTGAAACGCATAGGATCAAATTTACGGGAAACCGTTGAGGGGATGATGAAGGATGACGTGGACTTGCCCTGTGTGCCATGCCGAAAACGGTGGTGGTGGGAGCTTTTGTAAGGAATGCGGCTTTGACTGTACCTGTGACTATGAGCGCTATGGGACGCTGACCGCGCCTCTTCCTGCCGGGGCCAAGCCGGTGCCCGCCCTGGCCGCGGACTGGCAGCGGAAGCTGGTGCCTGGGGCGCTGGCCTGCCCCGACTGCGGCAGCACGACGTTTTACTACTCTGTGCAGTTGGGGCAGCTGATTTGCACCCGCTGCCGCAAAGCGGTACCGCTGGTGCAGGAGCCTCGGGCGAACCATATTACTGCTGGCACCTCCGCTGCAAAGCCTCTCATCGTCCCACGCAGCTGTGCTACGCTTGCCTGCGGGGCAGATACCACCGCAGCCGTCTTAGCTGACGGAACGTGTGTTGCGGCGGGCAATAACCGCTTTGGACAGTGCAGGGTGGAAAGCTGGAAGAATCTGATCGCGGTGGCCGTCGGCGGCAATCACACGGTGGGGTTGCGCTCTGACGGAACCGTTGTAGCTACAGGGAGCAACTGGAGCGGTCAATGTGAGGTAGGCAGCTGGACGGACATCATCGCTATCGCCGCCGGACGCTGGCACACGGTAGGGCTGAAAGCGGACGGTACCGTTGTGGCCGTGGGCGGCAACGGAGACGGACAGTGTAATGTGGGCGACTGGACCAATATCATTGCGGTGGCTGCCGGAGGCGACCATACGGTGGGGCTGCGGGCAGACCATAGAGTGGTCGCTGTGGGGACGAACTTCTATGGGCAGAGCAATGTGGATGACTGGCATGATGTCGCGGCGGTGGCCGCCGGGGTGTATCATACGGTTGGCCTGCGTATCGATGGCACAGTGGTTACCGCAGGAAAAAACGAGCGGGGGCAACGCAATGTGCAGGGCTGGGCAAATATCGTTGCCGTGTCCGCCGGGGAACTGCATACGGTAGGGCTGAAATCCGATGGCACTGTGGTCGCCGTGGGTGAGAAGAACAAAGGCCAGTGCAGCGTAACCGGCTGGAAAAATATGGTCGCGGTAGCGGCCGGGGCCAATCATACGGTAGGGCTGCGGGCGGATGGTACGGTGGTCGCCGCAGGGGCAAACCAGAGCGGCCAGTGCAATGTGAAGCAGTGGCGCAATATCGCCTTTCCGGAGCCCCAACCCTGACCGCACCCAATGAAAGAGGAAGAACACAATGGTATGGATTTGTCCAGTCTGCCGGGCGGAATGCTCCGACCCGTGGGTTTGCCCCAAATGCGGTTATGACCGCAGCCGCGACTATGAGCGCTATGGGACGCTGACCGCGCCTCTTCCTGCCGGGGCCAGGCCGGTGTCCGCCCTAACTGCGGACTGGCAGCGGAAGCTGGTGCCGGGGGCGCTGACCTGCCCCACCTGCGGCGGCGTGACCTTCTACGTCTCCACGAAGCTGCGGCAGCATATCTGCACGAATTGCCACACACCGGCAGGGCTCAGATGGGCGCCGCGGTTCAGGACGGAACCCCAATGGTACCAGCCGGCGAGCGGGGAGGCCGGCAAGGGCTTTTGCCGCGGCTCCGTAATTGCCTGCGGAAGGCAGACGACGATTGCCATACGGGAGGACGGAACCGTGGCTGTGGCGGGGGATAACCGCTTTGACCAGTATAGCGTAAAGTCCTGGAAGGACATTATCGGAGTGTCCGCCGGGGACAGTTATATTGTGGGCCTGCGTTCTGACGGCACCGTTGCGGCCGTGGGGGAGAACGACGATGGCCAGTGCAACGTGCAGCGCTGGACCAATATCATTGCTGTGACCGCCGGTGCCAACCACACGGTGGGCCTGCGGCCCGGCGGCACCGTGGTAGCCGTGGGGCGGAACACCTTCGGCCAGTGCAGCGTAGGCGGCTGGACAGAGATGGCCGCCGTAGCCGCCGGATACCATCACACGGTTGGGCTGCGGTGCGACGGCACGGTGACCGCCGTGGGAGGCGCCTTCTATGGTCAGTGCAGCGTGGTCAGTTGGACCAACATCGTGGCCGTAGCCGCCGGGGATAACCACACGGTGGGGCTGCGGTTTGACGGCACCGTTGTGGCCGTGGGAGACAATAACCGTGACCAATGCGATGTGAAGGATTGGACGGACATTCTGGCAGTGGCCGCCGGGGATGAGTACACGGTGGGCCTGCGGTCTGACGGCAGAGCGGTGGCCGTGGGGGACAACAGCTTTGGTCAGTGCAATGTGGAAGGCTGGACGGATATCGTAGCCGTGGCCGCCGGGGATAACCATACGGTGGGGCTGCGATCCGACGGCACAATGGTGGCCGTGGGAAGCAATCAGTTCGGTCAGTGCAATGTGACGGGCTAGGGAACCTCTGAACAAACGCGCAGGGCAGCCTTGCCTCCGCAGAAAAACGGCTGACAGGAAAACAAAAAATATATAAAACTATTCCAAAGTTTGATAGATTATGTTATAATAACCACAGTATAATTTTTTCTGTTTCGTTTTGACTGCACAATGGCCCCTTGCAGGCGGGCTCCGCACGGGCTGAACGGTATGGCGCGCGCGGATGCGTCAGAGCGAGACGGGTGTTTAGGGGTGGCATGGATGAACCTGGGCGTTGATTTTGGCAGTACTTATTCCAGCTTTTCGTTTTATGACGAGATTGAGAAAAAAATCGAATTGTGCAAACCGGGGGAGAAGGACCCTGAGGCGATCCCCTCTGTTGCCTGCATTGACGATGACGGCAACCTCCTGACCGGATACAGCGCCAAAGCCCATATCCAGCTGGAGGACCCGGAGGCGCTTTCCTTCTCCGCGTTCAAAATGCTGCTGAACGAACAGGACCAGCGCATCCTCAGCAGCCGGAATTATTCGGCGGAGTACACCCCCAAGCGGGTGGCGGGGGCGTTCCTCCAGCAGCAGATTCACAGGATTCTGAGCAATCACGCGGCCTCTGAAATCGAGAACCTTGTCATCTGCGCGCCGGAGGTGTGGACGACCCAGAACGCCGTCCGGCACGGGCAGATGGACGGGCGCACCATCCTGCGGGATATTTGTGACAGCATCCCGGAGGTCAGGAATGTGAATGTGGTCAGCGAGCCGGCGGCGGCCAGCGCGTATTTCGCCTACCGGTATCGGGAGACGGCGCCCCAGAGCTATCGCCTCCTCATTATCGACTACGGCGGCGGCACGCTGGATTTGACCCTGACAGAGGTGCATTCCCAGGGCGCCTCTGTGGAAATTAAGGTGCTGTACCGTACCGGCTTTGGGGAAAATGAAAACGGCAAAATCGGAAATGCCGGTATCGCGTATATGGAGCGGGTGATGCAGCTCGCCATCGCGGAGGCGACGGGGGGCGATGCGGATGCCATTCCGAAGAATGCCAGCTTTCGGAAGGCGGTCAGCTCCCTGGAAAATAAGCTGATGGATCAGGTCTCCCTGGACGCCGGAGGAGAGAACGGCAAGGACTCCAGCAGCGACAACCAAAAACGCCTCTGGTATGCGGTGGAGGAGTGCGGCGCGGAGCTGACCGACTTGCTGGACAATACGGAGCAATTCGCCAAAATCCGCTATGGCAGAAAGCCGGTCATCGTCACCTTTGCCCACCTCATGCAGGCGTATAATGAAATCATCGCCCCGACGCTGGAAAAGTGCATGAAAGAGGTCACGGCCTGGACGAAGAAGCATAACAAGCCCGACTTCTATGTGGTGCTGGCTGGCGGATTCGGAAAGTTTATCCTGGTGCAAAAGCAGGTGGAATGGTACTTTGAGCGTTCCCGGACCGGGGACCGCCGGTTCCAGTACAGCCTGGGGAAGGACCGGGAATACGCGGTCTCCATGGGGGCGGCCCTGCTGGCCTCCGGCATTATGACCATCAAGCGCACAGCGCCCTATGGCATCGGCATTTATACCGAAACGGATAAGCGCTTCCATTACGCCATCAATTTCCGGCAGGAGCTGATTCCAAAACACGAGTACTGGATTTGCGGCCAATCCGGCGCGTCCGGCAGCGCCGGAACGCCCACGTCCTTCGTAAACGGCGCCAGCGCGATCACGCACCTGTCGATCGGCACGGATGAGGACGCCCACGCCGGTACCATCCTGCCGCTGACCCCCACGATGCAGGATAAAATCATAAAGGCGTACCAGGACATGACGGATGAGTATCAGCGGCAGTTCCCCAACAAGTATTCAAAGCCGCTCCATCACATCGGCTTTACCATGGATGAGTCTGAAATCGTATCCATGCTGGTGCAGTACTATGAGCCGACGACCAGGTCTGTGGGGCATACCATCCCCATTGAACTGTCCGATTATAACAAGATGTTTGGCCTGACGGAGGCCAAGTTTGTCACGGAGAGTGGGACATAGGGCGGTCAGAAGGCGTATCCTAAACCTATCTGATGCAGGAGGAGCCATCTATGAGATTTGATAACGTCAGCAGTGACATTCAAAAATTCCGAGACCGGGACGACCTGACGCTGAACGAGCTGTTGGGGATGTTCCAAAATCTGGAGCTGGACGTAAAGAAGGCGCAACAGAAGATAGAAACCAGCCCGGTGGGCGATTCCGATGAGCTGACCAGCAAGCTGATTTGGCTGTGCAATTTGCCTGTCAAAATTGAAAAGAACAATGCCCAGGCCCTTTCCGCCGAATCCCGCTACCGTCGGCTTCAGGAACGCACCCAGGCGCTCCAGCAGAAGGTGAGCGCCTATGAGCAGGAGCAGGGAAAGCTGGAGCAGGAGGCGGCCGCCGCCGCAGAGCTGGAGGCGGAAGTGGCAGAGCTCCGGGCGGAACTCCAGCGATTGCAGACGCGCCGGCAGGATGCCGAACGCCTGCAAACGGAGCGGCAGGCGCTGACGGCTCAGCTGGACAGCCTGCGTCAGCTGGACCTGGAAGGACTGCGGGCGGAGAATCGCGCCCTGGAGGAATCTGTGCAGGAGCTGCAAACCACCCGGGAGCAGCTTACCGGCCAGCGGCAGGCGCTGGACAGCGCCAGGGCAGCCAGCCAGGCCGATATTGCGGCCTTGCAGTCGGAGATTCAGACGCTTGCGGAAGGCAATGCGGCGTTGGCTGCCGAGACGCAGAAGCTCCGGCAGCATCAGGATGCGCTGGAGGGGCAGCAGGCCGAGCTTGCGGCGCTGCAAACGTCCCTGGCGGAGGTGGAGCAGACGTATCAGGAGACCTGCACCGCCATTGACCACTTCACCTGTCAGAAGGAGGCGCAGGCGGCCCTCCTTGCGGAAAAGGCGCCCCTTGCGGAGCAGCTGAAAAACGAGAAGGAGACGCTGCAAACCCGCACGCAGGAGCTTGTCGCGGAAATCGCCAGCCTGGAGCATGGGAATCCGGCGCTGGAACAGAAGAACCGTCAATATGGCGATCGGGCGGATACGCTCAGACAGGAGAACGACGCCCTGCGGCAGATGGAAGCCGACCTTCGAGCGCAGGTGGACGTGCAGGAAGCGGAACGCGTGAGGCTGGAGAGCGCAGTCTTGCCCGAGCTGAACGCTCAGCTGGAGCTGCATACCCAGGATGTGGAGGAGAGCCGGAAGAAGCAGGCGGAGCTGCAGGAGGGCATTGCGTGCAAGCTCCGGGAGAGCGAGGCGGAGCGCCAGGCCCTTGCCGAGGCAGAGGCCGCATACCGGAAGGCCGACGATGCGCTGGACGCAGTCAAAACGAAAAAAGAGAGTATGCTGCGCTCCATCCAGGCGGTGGACAACAAGACCAGGCAGATGACGGCGGAGGTAGAGGCGTTGAACGCCTCCCTGGAGCAGAAGAATGAGGACAAGATCCAGGCCACCCTGGCACAGCAGCAGGCGGATTTGCAGCGCAGGATAAAGGACTGCGAACAAATGAACCAGGAAATCAGCCGACTGCAGCGGGAGAACGAGGCGCAGGAGCAGCAGCGGGCGCTGCTGGCAGAGCGGCAGGCGGAGGCGCAGGCCCGCCAGCAGAAGGCCGTTGAGGACTATCAGCAGCTGGAGCTGGAGTTCCAGGGCATGACCCAAAAGGAAACCGAGCTGGCAAGCCTGCAAACGCGCCTGTCCGCGATGAATGTGATTGTGAAGCGGCTGGAGGAGGACAGCAGGTTCTTTGACCGGAAGCCGTTCTCGCTGGCAAAGGGATTGCAGGATGAGATGAATCAGGCGGAGCGCACCCTCTCGGAGGCGCGGCAGGCCATCAAAAGCTACCAGGAAAAGGTAAGCAGCCATTAAAGCATGGTGAGGAAGGCGGAAGATTCGATGAAAACTTGTATTGTATGCGGGGGCAGCTATGTGGATACGGAGTGCCCATACTGCCATTTTCCGGAGGTCAGCGTCATCGGCGATGACAACGCGCCCCTGATGGACTACGCCAACCAGTACCGGAAAGAGTACTTGAAGGACATGAAGCTGGGGGTGCTCTGCTTCCGCTGGAAGGCCAGCGGGGAGCAGCTGGTTTTGGATGAAACGGCGTGTCAGCTCTTTGCCAGCGGGACTGAGCTGGAGCAGGGCGAGGTATGGTGCGACCAGGAGTTTGCCCGCAACCCCGAAGGGGACGATCTTTCCCTGACGCTGGTGACGGAGAAGGGCGGCGCCCGGAAGGAAATCAGCGTTTCCGTCCCCAACCTGAAAGAGCCGGGGCTTCAGCAGGTTGGCCTCCGGCTCCAGGAGCGGCTCAGGGTCAGCGTACTGCTGCGCAACGGCCAGAAGCAAACCATGTCTGCTCCGATTTCCCTGGTGGGCGTGGAATAAGGGAAACGACACTTCGGCAGGAGAGGAGGGGTGCGTTTGTTTTCCACACATAAACAGCTGTATTTCGTGTTCCAGCACGAGGGCGAGACCTACTTTCTGGACAGTACGCTCCAGCTGAAGCTGGACGATTGGCTTCGGCTTTCCCTGCGCCGGAGCGGGTATCGCTATACCTACTTCCTGGACGCGGTGGGCAGCCAGATGAAGCTGACCCTGTTGGATGCGGACAGCTATCACCAGTACTATGCCAGAAGCCTTTGGTTCAAGCCCGACTTTCAGGGGCAGGTCTGTATTGATTTGGACCAGGAGAAGGCCGTCCAGTGGCTGGTGAAGGAGCTGGGAAGGAAGAACGGGGAATCCGCATTCGTGTTCCGCATGGAGGCATTTGCCCGGCTGTTCCAGCCGGATTATCCCTCGAAGGCCCGGCTGCTGGACAGGTTGATACAGCGGTTTCACAGCTGTCGGGATACCATCGTCCTGGTCGGCCCGATGGAGATGACGGAAGAGGTGCTGGCCCTGTACACCGGGCCGGGCAGTGTCCTGGCCTATGCGGACAGTGAAACCGGCCAGAGCCTTTGCAGGAACGCCCGGGAGCTGCTGTTGGATAAGGAGAATCTGTGCTTCTTCGACCGGCTGCGGGAGAAGATTGGGGATCAGTTCCTTGAGCTGGGCACCTTCACGTTTGACGGGTTGAAAACGCTGATGGGGAATGTCCGCTTTGCCCGGGATGAGGCCTGGGACGAAGGAACCCTGCTGGACTATACCAATTTCCTCTACTTCTGGACGTACAAGCCCGGTCTGCGGGCCTATTGCCAGGGCCTGTTTTCCGCCCTGAAGCAGCCGATCACCTATGCGGCCCTGTTCCGCTGCCTCTGCGACAACGGCATCACGGCGATGGAGGAGCGCATCCAGCGCCTGCGGCGCTCCGCCAGGAATAAGAACGAGTCGGAGCGGCTGATCGACATTCTGGTGCGTCAGTTTGGGCCGCTGCCCAAGGATTACCCCTTGCAGGAAAGCCACGTTGTGTTTGCGGAGCCGGAGCTGTCCGCCCTGGCTGAGTTGCCCTGGCCTGAGTGGGCCTACCGAAAGGGAACGTCGCCGTTCCAGATCCGGGAGGCCTCGGAGGGGGAATGGGACGCCATGCAGCAGAGCCTTTTGAAGGCGCGGAACCACCCGCTGCCCAGGACGCGCATCCGCTGGATCGACAAATTTGTGGTGCGCATGAAGCGGGCGGAGAACCGCGGCGACCATTGGACGGTGCGGCGCACGGTCAATGTGCTGCTGTATTGTGGGAACAACCTCTATACCAAGGGGGAGTTCGACCAGTACTGTGAGGGCTGCGAGCGGTACCTCATAGTCTCGGACGGATATTTTGACAAATACAGGGAGTACCTGCGCATCAAGTCCTCCGGCACGGACGCAGTTACTGCAGTGCAGGGCCAGCTGTACAGCTATGGAATCGCGCTGGAGAACGCCGACACGGAGTATCAGACCGTTTCGGAGACCGGCAACATCGACCTGACCGATACCCTGCAAACGCTCCTGGAGAGCGTCCAACCGGCGGCGCACGACGCAGCCTCCGAGTTAGACAGTGAAACAGCCAGCCGCATCCTGGAGGAACGCGCCAACAGGAGGTAGCATCGGCACAAACAATACAGAACCCAACCATCATCCATCCTGAATCAATCAAACGAAAGAGAGGACAAAAGTATGCCATTTACGGGAAAAAACAAGAAGCGGACCGCATCCCGTTCATCTGCCAGCGGGGTAGGCAAGGTGATCGAAGACGTGAAGGTCGCTGTGGGCCTGGCGCCGCAGAAGGAGGAATCCCCTGCCGCCGTTATGAGCGAGAACCGGAGCAAAGGCGAGGAAATCGTCAGCACGCTGCGCAGCATCCAGTTTGCCCAGGGCCAGCTGCCGGATACGAAGAGCAATGAGAATCAGCCCTGCGGCGATATGGAGATGACCCGCAACGCGATTCTGAAGAAAATCGACAACGCCCCCACGATTTTTGACCAAATTGAGGGCATTGACCGGGTGCTGCTCTATGCGGCCCGGGCATGGAAGACCGCCGTAGAGGACGGCTCCCCCAACAAGGCGGAGTGGGCTATGAACGCCCTCAGTGCGGGCGTCCTGTTCCTGAGGGACAACATTCCTGAGGATCAGGAGGACCGCAAGGAGCAGATTTTGGCGGCCCGGGTCAAGTATATGGAAAAGTACGACAACATCATCCACACCTATGAGGAGATCGACAACCTGGAAAAGACCATCCGTGCCGCGGATGCCCTGGTCGATGAAAAGTGGAAGCAGGTGGAGGCGTTTAAAAAGCGCCTCAAGGAGATGCAGGAGACGGAGGAAGGTCAGCGGCTCTACGGCAGGCTGAAAGCCCATGTGGACCAGAATGACCGGCTCACCGCCGAGGAGAGGGCGTTCGACGATGAGCTGGGCGTCTACGCCAACATGGCGTATGCCATTGACCAGCAGAAGGACATCACAGCCGGCAACAAGGTGCAGCTTTTGACGGCCTATCAGAAGGCGGAAACCTTCCGTATCGCTTTGAACGAGCAGCCGGTGGTCTATGACGAGACCATCAATGCCCAGTATATCGCCCTGCTGGATGAGCAGGTCGCCCACCTGGCAGCCCAGTACGCGGTGGCCAGGGAGATGTCCGATGCTGCGGTGAAGTATGCCGCGGCCCGGAAGAGCGTCCTGAACGGCGAGGATGCGGTGGCCATCCGCAGCAATATGCTGGCGTGGATGGAGAAGGTCCAGGAGGAGGATTACTCCGTGGACACCATTTCCGAGCAGATCGCCCGACGCAGAACGGAGCAGCTGGAAGAGATGCGGAAGAACCGCGCCGTCCTGGAGAATACGGAGACGAACCAGACGACGAATTTCGATATCAACTTCGACACGGAACTGAATGAGAATACGGAAGAAAACGAAGCCGTTAACGAGCAGTACAATTACAACACCTGAATCCCAGCGGAATTAAGAAAGGAGCATGACGAAAATGCCGAATATGCCGAAAATTTTTTCCAAGCGCAGCCCTGAGGACGCCTTTGTTGACAAGACCGTAAAACAGATTCGCCAGCGGCAGGAGCACGCCCAGACCATTGCGGCATACGCCGCACAGCTGGAGGAGTGCAGGCTGTTCTTCCAGCACACGGTGGATTCCGGCCGGCTGAACGTGCTGCGCCGAAGGGAAGCCCGCGTCAGCGATGCCATGGAAAAGGAGCGCATCCATGACGCCATCATCGGCCTGCTGGCTGTGGAGGAGGCCAAGCTGGACCTGAGCTCCATCAGCTCCGCAAAGGATATGGACTATGCCATGCGGAACCTGGAGAAGATTCTCCGCCAGATGTACCGCATGAACGCCAGCAGCACCTCCCTGACCAAGAAGGAGCTGCGGGAGAACACGGGCATGGAGTTTGACGATACGATGGAGCCCATCACCTTTTCCAGCCGTGCGGAGCTGGTGGATGAGCGGTTCGTCGAGCGGGTGATTCAGGGCTACAGCATCAAAGAGTGCATGGAGCAGACGAATGTGACAGGCGCTGGCGCTGCGGACATGGGCGGCATCAACTTTGAAACGCCCCCCGATGATAAGAAAATCACCAGCGATGAAGAGCAGATTCTCAAAAACCGGGCCGGCAGGCGTTGAGCCTGACAGAGAGGGCATCCGGTGCCGCAGGAGGGAATTATGAACATTAGAACGATCAATCGCTTAAATAATGAATACCGCGCCTACGTCTATGAGGCGGAAACCATCCGAAGCATGAAGAAGGAGGCCAGCCGGGAAGAGGGGCTGAACTATCAGCGGGCCGCCCAGATCTGCGGCCAGCTGGCCACGCTGACCACCGGCGCGGAGGCGCAGCGCTGGATGCGTTGCCAGACCATGTGCCAGGATAAAATGCGGGAGATTTGGAAGGACCTGTTTCCGGAGGAGGAGACCGAGGCCGAGGCTGCGCCTGCGGAGCCCGACGAACCGGAGGAGGAGCAGAAACCTGCCCCCGCCAAGCCCGCAGCAAAGAAGAAGGCTGCCGCAAAGGAAGATATTTCCGATGCAACGGTGGAGAAGTGGTTCAAGCCGGACCCCGGATATGGTTTTGAAGAAGTGGCCGGCATGGACAATGTGAAGAAGCTGCTGTCCGACTGCGTACGGGATGTCTCCATGAACGCCCTGAATGACTATCTGGGGATGCCCACCGTCCAGTCCTTTTTCTTCTACGGCCCTCCCGGCTGCGGGAAGACCTTTATCATCGAGGCATTTGCCCACGAGCTGATGCAGCAGGGCTATAAGTATATGTCCCTGGCCACGGCGGACATTCACAGCAAGTTCTCCGGCGAGGCGGATAAAATCGTCCGGCGGGCCTTTGAAGAGGCGACCAAGAACGCGCCCTGCATCCTGTTCATGGACGAGGTGGACGGCATCTGCCAGAATCGCTCCATTGCAAACCTCTCTGACTTTAATATGCAGCTGACGACCACCTTCTTGACCAGCTTTAACCAGCTCCAGAAGGCCAACAAGGAGAAGAAGTCCGTCATCTTCATCGGCGCCACCAACTATCCCGCGAATGTGGACACGGCCATGCTGGACCGGGTGGAGCTGGTGCAGATCCCGCTGCCCGACCAGGCCGCCCGCGCCCACGCCTTCCGCAATAAGTTTGGAGACATCATTCAGCTGGAGGACGGCTTCGACTGGAGCGACATGGCGGACTGCACCGAGTGCTATAATCAGCGGGACATCAATCGGGTCAGCACGAAGCTGCTGAATCTGATTCGCACCTCCGTTGCGGAGGGCTGCGCCGATGGGGAGAGCGCCGTCGCACGGTTACAGGACGGCTCCTTCCGGCTGACGCGGGAGCTGTTTGAGACCGCCAAAGCCTCCTATGTGCCGTCCCCCAAGGACGACATTGAGCGTTCGCTGAACGAGTTTGAAGAGCAGATGCGTACCCTTTGAGTATTGTGGGAGGCGGTTGACGGATGGAGCAGGCGGAGCAGGCACGTCTGTGCCAGGAGTGGGCAGAAAATGTATTTTATGATCCTTCCTGTGACGATATTACGCTGTCAGAGCTGCCCGACACCTATTTCTGGAAGCCCGTGTTGGAGGGGCTGAACGATCAGTTCCTGTACCAGTATTTTCAGCTGAAAAACTATCCGGGGGTGCTGTTTTCCGGCCCGCCTGGCAACGGGAAGCACACCCTGGCCAAGGCGCTGCTCAATTCGCTTTGGCGGAAGCGCGACATTCCGGAAGACAAGGCTTGCTATGCGTATGTCCAGGCCCAGGCGTTTCCAGAGGGGCAGGCGTCGAAGGAAACGGTGGGACGGGTGAACGCGGTGTTTGCGCACGCGGAAGCGTTGATTAAGGATGGCTCTGCGGAATACTGCGTCCTGCTGTTCGACCAGATGGAGCAGTACGGCAACGTACAGCTCGTGTTGAACGCCATCGGAGAAGCCGTGGGGGAGTATTCGGACAGCATGGGATGCGCCAAGGAGTGCTTCCTCATCTGTATCACAGAGGATTCCTCCCTGTATAATTCCAGCCTGTTCCCGGAGCTGCTTTGCTGCTCCTGCGAGAATCCGGGACTGCGGCAGAGGAAGAAATTCCTGCAAGCCGGGCTGAGCTACAGCGTTCCGGACTGGCGAAGCCCCGGAAGCGGGCTGAACAAGGATATCAAGCTCTCCGTGTCCGGTCTGTCTGTGGACGATTTGGCGGAGCAGACCGATGGCCTGTCCTACCGCTGCCTGTCAGACTTCCTGTTCCTGCTGAAGATGGAGCTGGTTCACCAGGGGGAGCGCAGCGAGTATCAGAAGCTGGACGTCTCCATTGCCCTGGACCAGGACACCGTCCTGGATATTTTGGAGGTGCTCCATCGGCCCCAGCCCACCGGCGGCGCCGTGCTGCTCGCGCAGGGTGTGGCAGCGCTTGGAACCCCCGCCAGCACGACCTCCGATGCGCAGGCCAAGGCCCAAAAGGACCCGAAGGATATGACGAGCAGCGAGCGGCTGAGCTACCTGGAGCAGTACCAGTTCAACGCAGATTAGAGAGGTGACTATCAATGCGCGAATTATTGTCCAATGCGATTCGGCAGAAGGGCAGAGAGTTTGTTCAAAACGAGCAGGTTGCCGTGACGACCCGGCAGCATCTCGGCGACACCGCGGCAGAGGTGCAGGGCAAGGTGTTCTGCAGCTTTGGCTTTGTCCACCATCCCAGGATCAATGTGGTGGAGCTGAGGGACGCGAATGTGGTGACCGATTACACCTGTGACTGCTATGAAGGCAACGGCGCTTCCGGCTTCTGTTCCCATTGCGCCGCCCTTGCCATTGCAGCCTATGGCGATGACCGGGAGATCATCTTTGAAAAGCACAGCGGACAGGGCGCGGCTGCCGGAACGGGCCGGCTGTTCCAGCCGATTCCCATGGAGCAGGTGCAGATTGAGGAGGACCGCCAAGACGCGTTCGGCCGTTACGCGGCGGCCAGGGTGTTCTGCGATTTTGGCTTTGTCCACCATCCCAGGCTGCACATCCTGGGCAGCGATGAGGTTGCGGACTACTCCTGCGACTGTTATGAATACGCCGCGTCCAAGGGGATGTGCGCGCACTGTCAGGTGCTGCTCTGCAAATTAAAGCAGACAGACGGGGCAGAGGAAGGGCCTGATACAGAGGCGGCGTCCGATACGGAGGAAACGCCCACTGAGGAACCGGAGCCGACGCCGGAGGACCCGCTGCAAAGCGCTCCGGTCACGGAGGCGGACTGGTTTGCCGCGGAGGAAGCGACTGCACCCCCAGAGGAGGAAGCGTCTGCATCCTCGGAGGAGGAACCGGCGCCCTTGCAGGAGGAGAACGACAGCTCCGACGTGCCCCGCTCCATGCAGATTCTGCTGGGGGAGAGCACGGAGACCCAGGAGCCGGTATACTGGTGCCCCAATGACACGGAGCAGGTCTTTCACACGAATATGGGAATCATTGGCACCATGGGCACCGGCAAGACCCAGTTCACCAAGTCCCTTGTCACGCAGCTCTACCGTCAGCAGCACAACAATTTTGACGGTCAGAGGCTGGGCATCCTGATTTTTGACTACAAAGGGGATTATAACGAGAGCAAGCCGGGCTTTGTGCGGGCCACCCATGCCCGCATCCTGAAGGCGTATCGGCTGCCCTTCAACCCCTTCTCCCTGACGGAGATCCGGCCGAAGCCCCAGCTGCCGATTCATATCGCCAACACCTTCACCGATACCATCGCGAAGATTTACGGCCTGGGCCCCAAGCAGTCCGCGTCCCTGCTGCGCTGCATCATTCAGGCGTATCAGAACTGCGGCATTGTACCGGGGGACCCTACCACCTGGAAGCGGCCCGCGCCCACCTTCTCTCAGGTGTACGACGTGTACTGCGCCAACGATGATATCAAGAAGAACGACTCCCTCTATGCGGTCATGGAAAAGCTGTTCCAATTCCAGATTTTTGAGGACAGCCCAGAGCGGACGAAGTCCCTGTTTGCGCTGCTGAACGGCGTAGTCGTCCTTGACCTCTCCGGATATGACGCCGATATTCAGAACCTGATTGTGGCCATCACGCTGGATTTGTTCTATTCCCAGATGCAAAACTCCGGTTCCAGCAGGATGGACAAGCGGTACCGCCAGCTGAAGAAGCTGATTTTGGTGGATGAGGCGGACAACTTCATGTCCCAGAACTTCCCCGCGCTGAAAAAGATTCTGAAGGAGGGCCGGGAGTTTGGCGTTGGCACCATCCTCTCCACCCAGTTCCTGACCCATTTCGGCACAGGTTCCGATGATTACTCCAAGTATATCCTGACCTGGGCCGTCCACAACGTGGCGGACCTGAAGCGCTCCGATGTGGAGTTTGTGTTCCAGACGGACGCCGTCCCGGCGGAGACGGAGCGTATCTTCCACCAGATCAAGGCGCTGGAGAAGCATCAGAGCATCGTGAAAATCGGGAACGCGCCGCTGATCTCCATTCAGGATATGCCCTTTTGGAAGCTGGTCAGCGACCCGCAGGATTGACGGGGTACGGCCCTGAAAAAGGAATTGCCCCATGCCCCTTCCGGCGGCACAGCCCTTGGGGGAAATCCATACTGTCAAAAAAAGCGTCTGCCGCGAAAACGGCAGACGCTTTCCTATCGCTTACGTCCGGTCAAAGGACGGGTTACAGAGATAGACGTTTTTGTGGTTCATCTTCTCCTTCGCAAGCTCCAGCACCTCGCCGAAGCGCTGGAAATGCACCACTTCCCGCTCCCGCAGGAACCGGATGACATCGGTGACATCAGGGTCATCCCGGCAGAAGCGGAGGATGTTGTCATAGGTCAGGCGGGCCTTCTGCTCGGCAGCCAGGTCCTCCGACAGGTCGGCGATGACATCCCCCGTGACCTGCATCGTGGCGGCGGTCCAGGGGTCGCCGCTGGCGGCGATGGGATAGACGCCGGCGGTGTGGTCCACAAAGTAGGCGTCGAACCCGGCGGTCTCGATTTGCTCCTGGGTCAGGTTTTTGGTCAGCTGGTGGACGATGGTGCCCACCATTTCCAGGTGGCCCAGCTCCTCCACGCCGATATCCGTCAGGACGGCCTTGCACTCGTCAAAGGGCATACTGTACCGCTGAGAGAGGTAGCGCAGGGAGGCCCCCAGCTCGCCGTCCGGCCCGCCGTACTGGGAGATGATCAGATTGGCCAGCTTGGGGTTGGGGTTCTTGATGTGGACGGGGTATTCCAGCTTCTTTTCATAGACAAACATGGGTCAATCCTCTCCTTTCAGGTCCCAGGGCCACGGGGAATGGGTCCACTGCCAGCTGCTGTCCGCGGCGGCGGCAGTCAAATTCAGAGGGCCGTTCTGCCGCTCATAGGCGGCGCGGGAGCGCTCCATCAGGGCGGTGTACTGCTGGAAAAGCTCAAACGCTTCCTCATCGTCCTTATGGGTGTCCAGGTAAAGGGCCAGCTCCTGGAGGACAAAGTCCAGCGCCTGGAGCTGGGCCAGCGGCGTCATGGGCACCGGGGTGCCGTTGACCGCCAGATGGAAGGGGAGGTTCAGGCAGGGAAACAGAGTTCCCTGGCTCAGGGCGTCGCAGTCCTTGTAAATCGAGGCGTTCTCCTGTTGGAAGGGTACATAGGGTACCGCCAGCGGCGCACAGGAGGGCATGGTGCCGCTGCATTCCGGGCAGCGGCCGGTTTCAGATGACTTTCTGGTCATAAGCACAAGCTCCTTCTGCTAAAAAATAAGTCGAATGCTGCATGATGCGGCGTTCGACTTATTTTATGCGCTGGCTGGGCGAAGGGTGCGGGGCGGCCAAGGCGGCCGCCGCGCTGGCGCAAAGCGGCGTACCATTCCATATTGGCATGAAAGCGGCAAAGGCGCGGGAGGCCGCAGGTATACCTGCGCTTAGGCTCGGTCGGCAATTTCCTCCTGCACAGACTGGACGAATCGCTTCGCAGCGGGGGAAAGCTCCTCATCCTCACGGTAGCAGAGAAAGACCGGGGCGGTGACGCGGGGCTGCAGCTCAACGACGGAGAAGGGAGCCTGATCCGGGAAGTTGGCGTCCTCCGGCCGCACCGTCTGATATTCCATCAAAATGGCGATACCCATCTCCTTCGTGACCAGATCCAGAGCGCTGTCGATTCGATTGCAGAGGAAGGCGATGTTAGGGGAAAAACCCACCCGATGGCAGCTCTCCAGCACCAGGTTGTGGGCGACGCTGTTCTCCGTCAGGGCGATGAAGGTCTCGTCCTGGAGCCGCTCCAGCGGCAGCACCTTCTCCTTTGCCAGCGGATGGCTGTTGGGAAAGACGCCAACCAGGTAGTCCTCACAGTACCGAATCCCGTGGAGCCCCGCCTTCTCCGGACTGTTGTCCGGCAGATGGGCAAAAATCACGTCGCACCTCCGCGCCTTTAGCTGGGCGATCAGGTCGCTGGGGTCTCCTTCTATCATGCGCACGCTGCTATTGGGGTAACGCCGCTTGTATTTGGCGAGGACTTCGGTGATTTGGTATTTTGCGGTGGCGGCGACCGTTCCCACTGTGACCCGGCCCCGCATGGACTCCAGCTCATTCTCCAGGTCGGCGGTGTAATCATACTGGGCCTGTACAATGGTTCTGGCGTGGGGCAGCAGCAGCTTGCCGAACTTCGTCAGCGTCACCTTGCGGGAGGTGCGCTCAAACAGGGAGACCCCGAGCTCCCGCTCCATGGACATGATGTGTTTGGACAGGGTGGACTGGCCGATGAAAAGGCGCTCTGCCGCTTCCAGGTAATTGGAAGTATCTGCCAGTACAATAAATTCACGAAAATAGCTCAGATTCATTTGACAAACCTCACAAATCTATTCTAGTCTGGAATCGATTATACAGGAAAATGAATTGAAAGTCAAGTTTTTGGAAACTATAATATGAAACAGATACGAAAACCGACTACCAAAGGCAGTTGAGGCGCTGAAACACGCGGCGCGCCAGGGTCTGCTCCAGCCGGTCAAGTGGTATCACAAGAAAAAGGAGGACTTTATCCATGAACAAAAGCAAAAAGGTTCCGCTTTGGCGGAAAACAATCTATGGCCTTGGTACTGGCGGCGGTAACGTCTTTAGCCAGATTGGCGCGGCATTTCTGCTGAGCTACTACACAGACACCGCCCTGATTGGCGCAGCGGCCATTGGTACCATGTTCGTTGTCTGCCGTGTCTTTGACGGTGTCAGCGACCTGATTATGGGCGCCATCGTGGACAAGACCAACACCAAATGGGGCAAGGCTCGTCCTTGGCTGATTCTCTCCGCTCCGTTGACCTTCCTTGGCATTGTGCTGCTGATGCACGTTCCCACTGGCGCAAGCGATGGGATGAAGCTGGTGTATGCCTACATCACCTATATCTTCATGTCCGTCATCGTCTACACCATCTTTGGCATTGCCAACACTGCTATGCTGCCCCTGATGACCCGTGACCGGGATGACAACACTATGCTGGCCACCTTCTCCGCTGTGGGCAACAGCGTCATCGGCCTGATTGCAGGCTCCTCTATCACCCCTCTGGTGCTGGCCTTTGGCTGGCATTGGGCCAGCATTATCTTGGGCCTGGTCGCTGGCGTCCTGATTCTCATCTCCGGCCTGGTGAATAAGGAGATGCAGCCCGAAGAAGGGGATGCAGACCTGGATCAGGTCGAGCAACCCTCCCTGAAGCAGCAGTTCCCCGCTGTCATGAAGAACAAGTACTTCTGGCTGCTCCTGCTGATTGGCACCTTCTCCCTGCTGATGAACGCTAACGCAATCGCCGCTCAGAGCTACTATGCTTCTTATGTGATTGGCGACGCCATGTTCATGTCCACCCTGATGACGGCAGGGCAGGCGCCTGGCATTATCATCCTGTTCCTGATGCCTGCCATCTCCAAACGTTGGTCGAAGCGGGCATATCTGTCCATGGGTGCTGTGTTGCTAATCGCCGGATTTCTGATTACCGGTTTTGCAGGAACCAATACTACGCTGGTGGTCATCGGCGTGGTAATCCGCGCCTTGGGCGCAGGCCCGCTGCTCAGTGCAGTGTTTGCCCTGGTTCCCGACGTGGTGGAGTACGGTTACTGGAAGTTTGGTGTCCGCTCTGAGGGCCTGATCTCCTCCGCACAGTCCATCGGCTCTAAAATCGGCATGGGCTTTGGCTCCGCCATGTGTGCCTGGATTTTGGCCGCTGTGGGCTACGATGGCACGCTGGAAGTCCAGTCTGCCGCTGTTGTGAATGCCATTCAAATCAACTACACCTATGTCGGCGCTGCTCTTGGCGTTGTGATTCTGGTGCTGGTGCTGCTGACCGATGTGGAGAAGTACGCAGATCAGTTCCACAGCAAGGATGCGCCTGCCAGGTAATTCTGACGACACACAAAAGCACTCCCCAACTCTGCCGGGGCAGCACGCAGCCACACTGCTCCGCTGCCCCGGCTCCTTTTTTGCAGGGGGAAAGATCTGTGAAAAGCGGAATCCGCCCCTGCCAACTGCCGTAAAACCTGTAAAACAGTATTTTAAGAAGGAAGGTAAACAAAAATGGAAGAACAAAATAAGCCCTTTGGCGTAGAGGATTACGCCGATCTGAGCGGCTCCCTCCGCTTTGATGCCTCCGCCGAAGGCGGGGCTCCGGCTATGGAAGTCAAAATGGCCGACATCAGCTGGGTGAAACGGAAATATCTGGACATCCCCTATGCTGACCAGTCCCCCGCCCAGCGGCTGGACCTCTATCTCCCGGAGGAGGGAGAGGGCCCCTTCCCGCTGGTGGTACATCTCCACGGCGGCGGCTTCGGCATGGGCGACAAGCGGGACGACCACATGGACACCTACCTGAAAGGGCTGGCCCACGGCTACGCCATCGCCTCGGTGGAGTACCGCCTCAGCAGTGAGGCCATCTTCCCCGCCGCCGTGCTGGACTGCCGGGAGGCGTTCCGGTTCCTGCGCAAAAACGCGGCCCAGTACGCCATCGACCCCAATCGCATCTGCGCCCTGGGCGGCAGCGCAGGCGGCAACCTGTCGGCGCTGATGGGCATGAACATCCCCAACGGGCAGTTCCCCGGTGAGGAGGGCATGACCTTCGACACGGACTGCACCGTGCAGGCCTGCATCGACCAATTCGGCCCCATGGACTTCCGTACCATGGACGACCAGGCCAGAGCCAACGGCGTCAGCTTTGTGGACCACGACACCCCCCAGTCCGCCGAGAGCAGTTATATGGGCGGCGCGTTGCCATCCCTGTCCGACGAGTGGCTGGCCAAGGCAAACCCCGCCACCTACATCAATGAGAACATGGCCCCCATGCTGGTGGAGCATGGCTGTGTGGATAAGCTGGTGCCCTTTATGCAGAGCGTCGACTTCGTCAACGCCATCTATCAGAAGCTGGGCCATGGCCGGGTAGAGTTCGTTCCCCTGCCCAATGCCGACCATGAGGATAAGGAGTATTCCAGCGAGTGGAATCTGAACGTTATCTGGGCCTGGCTGGACAAAAACCTGTAAATAATGCTACAATAAAGGAGCGGATTACCGGGAAAAGCAGATTACTCTGACGCCAGAGAAGGGCGCTTATATAGCCTGGCGGTACACCGAATGCCGACCAGATGCCGGAGATTCCGACGCCCTCAGCTAACGCGGGATATTTGCTTGGGACGGTCTCCGCCCCTGTCTGAAACCGTCAACGCAAGACCCAAAGCCCGTACACGGCTCCGGGTAAAACCACATTATGATATGAATGGAGGTAACGCAATGAAAGAGATGATTCCTGTCATCAACAAAACCTTAGAGCTGACTGAGGTGAAGGACCAGTGGTTCTTTGACGAGACTTATCAGTGCTGGTGCCTGGAGGATGTGCTGTACACCCTGAAGGCCACCACGCCGAAGTTCCAGCGGCTCAGCATCTTCGTCCCCGCCCCCTACATGAGTGCTCCTGGCGTCATTGACCCGACCGGCACCATGAACGGCTATACCGCCGCTACCGCCCCCGTCATCCTGAACAACAACTCCGCCGGTTATATGCAGATGCCCCATATGTGGCTGGGCGGCCCCCGCTGCTTCGGCCCCCAGTATCTGGAGCGGGGCTTCATCTATGTCACCTGCGGCAACCGGGGCCATGAGTCCAGAGACGAGAACGGCACCCTCTGCGGCAAGGCCCCCATCAACCTGGTGGATTTGAAGATGGTCATCCGCTTCCTGCGGCACAACGCCCAGGCGCTGCCCGGCGACCTGGAGAAGATCATCTCCGTGGGCTGGAGCGCAGGCGGGGCCATGTCCACCCTGCTGGCCGTCACCGGCAACAGCAAAAACTATGACTCCTACCTGGAGGAGGCCGGGGCGTTTATGGATGAGCGGGACGATGTGTATGCCGCCCAGATCTACTGCCCCATCATCGACCTGGAGCACGCTGACCTGGCCTATGAGTGGATGTTCTCCGCTGACAAGGAGAACGAGCCCTCCCCGGCCGGCCCTGCCGGCACCATAACCCCCTTCCAGGAGGCCCTGTCCGGGGAGCTGAAGGGGGCCTATATCCAGTACTTCAACGGCCTGGGCCTGCGCCATCCCGTCACCGGCGAAGCCATCATGCTGAACCCGGACGGCCGGAGCGGCAGCGCCTATGACTACCTGATGGAGCAGCTGAACGCCTCCGCCACCAAGTACCTGACCAAGCTGGGCAAGGGCGAGTTGCCGGAGCAGTACACCCCGGAGGATTACCTGAAAGGGAACTACACCTATGAGGCTCCGGCCCCCATGGACAGCGACAAGGAGCCGGACGAGGCCGACCTGATGCAGGGCCATGCTGGACCGGGCGTCGCCCTGAACAAGCAGCCCATGGGCGGCCCGGACGGGGCACAGCCGATGGAGCCGCCCACCCTGGGCGATATGCTGACCCGCCCGCCGAAGGGCGTCCCCGCGCCTCCGCCCTTTGAGCCTGGCACCGTCATCGCACAGGGCAAGGACAAGACCTCCTGGCTCTCCTGGGACGGCCAGCAGGCCACCATCTCCGACCTGGACAGCTATGTGCTGAACCATCGCCGCCGCATGAAGCCCTGCACCGCCTTCGACACGCTGAACTGCGACAGCGGCGAGAACAAGGTGTTCGGCACGGCGACGCAGCCCACCTTCCACTTTGACGAAACCGTTCCCACGGCCATTGCCGCCCTGGAGCAGCAGTTCCCAGAGGAGTGCGAGCGCTACTGCGCCAGCTATGTGGCGGACACCCAGGATGCGGCGCTGGTACAGCGGAAGTATCTCATCAACCCGATGAACTATATCGGCACTGCGGAGACCTGCGACCAGGCGAAGTATTACCGCATCCGGGTCGGGGCCAGCGATGCGGACACCTCCTTCTCCATCGGCATGACGCTGGCGTTGAAGCTGGCCAACGCCGGGAAGCCGGTGGACTACGCTCTGGTGTGGGATCAGCCCCACTGTGAAGCGGATTACGCCGGCGAGGTTGGCGACTGGATCGAGTCTATCTGCGACCGGTAAAGGTTGGCGCGGAGGTCATCCCTCCGCGTCCTTCCGGGCCAGCGCCGCCTGATACAGCTCGTTCTTCGGCAGGCCGCTCTCCTGGGCCACCTGGCGGGCGGCCTCCTTTAACCGCAGCCCCTGTTCCTCCTGGAGTTGGCGCACCCGTTCGGCGCCCTCCTCCAGGGTGAGGAGCGCGGCCTCCTCCGGCGCTTCGGCCCCTTCCACCACCAGCACAAACTCCCCCCTGGGAGGGTTCTCCCGGTACCAGGCGCAGGCCTCCCCCAGGGTGGTGCGCCGCACCTCCTCGTGGAGCTTGGTCAGCTCCCGGCACAGGGCCACCCGCCGCTGGGAACCGAAGGTTTTCTGTAGGTCGTCCAGGGTGGCGCAGAGCTTGTGGGGCGCTTCATAAAAAATCATCGTCCGAACTTCCCCCCGGAGGGCATCCAAGTGTGCCCTCCGGTTCTTTTTGTTCGTGGCCAGAAACCCCTCGAAGGTGAACCGCCCTGTGGGCAGGCCGGAGACTGCTAGCGCCGTCACCAGGGCGCAGGGGCCGGGGATGGCCACCACGGGAATACCCGCCTCGGCGCACAGCCGCACCAAATCCTCCCCCGGGTCGCTGATGGCCGGAGTGCCTGCATCGGTCACCAGGGCGCAGCTCTCCCCCTCCAGCAGCCGGTTCACAATGGCGGGGCCGCTGGTTTCCACGTTGTGGCGGTAGTAGCTGACCAAAGGCTTGTGAATGCCCAAGTGGTTCAGCAGCTTCAGGGAGACCCTGGTGTCCTCCGCCGCGATGAAGTCCGCCTCGTTCAGCACGTCCGTCATGCGGCTGCTGATGTCCCCCAGGTTGCCGATGGGTGTCGGCACCAAATATAGTGTTCCTGCCATCATTATCCTCCATCCTGCTCGTTCAGCAACAGAACCGGCTCCACCGTCAGTCCTCTGCCGCCCTGGCGGACGCCCTCCACCAGGGCCAGCCGGGGGCTGTGGCCAGAGCTGGCCTGTACCAGCTGCAGCCGTTTCGGCTCAATGGCCGCCTCCCGCATGGCCTCAAATAAATCCGCCAGCCGCTCCGGGCGGATACAGACCGCCAGCCGTCCGCCGGTTTTCAGCCGCTTCCCCGCCGCCAGGCACAGCTCCGGCAGGGTGCAGCATAGCTCCGTTCGGGCCACGCCCCGATTCCCTTGGGCTACATAGCCCGTCTCAGGGGCAAAGTAGGGCGGGTTGGCAACGGCCAGGTCATAGTGCCCCTCCGTCAGCCAGCCCGGCTCCCGAAGGTCGCCCTGCAAAATCGTCCCGGCTAGGCCGTTCTCCCGGAGGTTTTCCCGGGCCAGCGCTACCGCCTCGGGGACGCACTCAATGCCGTCCAGCGTCAGGCTATCAGCCCGCTCCGCCAGCAGCAGAGGAAGCACCCCCACGCCACAGCCCAAATCCAGCACCCGCCAGCCGCTGCGGAGGGTGGCGAATTGGGCCAGGCGCACCGAATCCGTCCCCAGCTTCGGGAGGCCGTCCCGCTGGCGCAGGGTGTAGCGGCCCAGGCGTTCCACGGTTTCCATATGCGCACGCCCCCTGTCATTGCTTCATTGGCCTCCATTGTAGCATACTGACGGGGGATTTTCCACCGCTTTTTTCCCCGCCGCCAGGGTTGCCATTCTCACGGCGGCTGTGCTATACTAAAGAAAATCAACGCAAAAGGAGCGCTTTACCCATGTCGATTGAACGCATTGCCAGCTTCACCGTTGACCACGACCTGTTGAAGCCCGGCATCTATATTTCCCGCATAGACGGGGACGTCGTCACCTACGACCTGCGCACCTGCACCCCCAACGCCGGGGTGTATATGGACAACTGCACCATGCACTCGGTGGAGCATATGTTTGCCACCTTTATCCGCAACTCCAAGATTGCCTCCGCTGTGCTGTACTTCGGCCCCATGGGGTGCCAGACCGGGTTCTACCTACTGGTGCGCAGCAGCGTCAGCCGGGAGCAGGTGCTCCAGGCTGTGCTGGACACATTGCAGCGTATTTTGGACTACGACGGCCCTGTGTTCGGGGCGTCCCGGAAGGAGTGCGGCAACTATCGCAACCTGAGCTTGCAGTCCGCCAAGACCTTGTGTCGGGCCTATCTGGACACACTCCGCGCTGCGGAGCCCATCGACTTTCAGTATCAGAAGGAGTGACCCAAGTATGATAGGCATTATCGGCGCAATGCAAATTGAAATTGACGGCCTGCGGGCCATGCTGGACGCGCCCACCTCCTGCACCATCAGCGGCATCGAGTACACCAGCGGCAGCCTCTGCGGGGTGGACGTGGTGCTGGCCGTCTGCGGCATCGGCAAGGTGTTCGCCGCCATCTGCGCCCAGACCATGATTCTGAGCTATCCGGTGGAGGCTGTCATCAACACCGGCGTGGCGGGCACCCTTTCCCCCAATATCGGCATTCAGGACATCGCCATCGCCTCCGACCTGGTGCAGCACGATATGGACACCTCAGCCATCGGCGACCCGCCCGGCCTGCTGTCCGGCATCAACATTATCCATCTGCCCTGCCAGCCGAAACTGGTCTCCCTGGCGGAGGAGATCGCGGCGGAGCAGGGCTTCCACACCGAGACGGGCACCATCGCCAGCGGCGACCAGTTCGTCCACAGCGACGGGGAGAAGAAACGCATTCGCACCGCCTTCGGGGGCATTGCCGCTGAGATGGAAGGGGGGAGCATCGCCCAGGTCTGCTATGTGAATCAGGTGCCCTGCGTGGTGATTCGCGCCATCTCGGACGACGCCTCCGGCAACTCCCCGGCGGACTACAACCAGTTTTCCGCCAGGGCGGCGGAGCGCTCCATCCAGCTGGTTTCCGAGCTGGTGCGGCGCTATTGACATCGGAAAGGGGTCGCCTATGGAACGTAGAAACTGGCTCACGGAAATCCCCAAGGTGGAGCTGCACTGCCATCTGGACGGCAGTCTGCCGCCGGAGGTTATGACGGACTATCTGACCCGGACAGGCCGCATCCCGGCAGGGGAGAGGCTCCGGTACTCCGTCCCGGAGGACTGCACCAGCCTGGCGGACTACCTGACCTGTTTTGACCTGCCCCTTCTGTGCCTGCAAACCGAGGACAGCATTGCGGACTTCATTTGCGCCGTCCTTCGGGAGGCGGCGCAGGAGCGAATGTTCTACCTGGAGCTGCGCTTTGCCCCCACGTTTTCCCGGGCGGAGGGGCTGACGCTGGAGCAGGTCTTTGCCGCCGTCCGGCGGGGCAAGGCCGCCGGGGAGGCGGAAACCGGTGTCCGCTGTGGCTTCCTGGTGTGCGCCATGCGGAACCTCTCCCCGGAGCAGAATCTGGAGATGTTTGAGGAGGCCGCCCGGTGGTATCCTGACCTGGTCTGCGGGCTGGACCTGGCCGGAGACGAGGCGGCCCACCCCACCCGGGAGCAGGTGGCTGTGTTCCGCCGGGCCAGGGAGCTGGGCATTCCCTTCACCATCCACTCCGGTGAGACGGGCAGCGTGGAGAACCTGGAAGCCGCCCTGTCATACGGCGCGGCCCGGGTGGGCCACGGCATCGCTCTGCAAAAATCCCCGGCACTGCTCCGGGCATATGCGGAGGCGGGGATCGGTGTGGAGATGTGCCCCCTCAGCAATCTGCAAACCAGGGCTGTGTCCGGCTGGGACGCCTATCCGTTCCGGCAATTCCGGGAGGCCGGGCTGCCGGTGTCCGTCAACACGGACAACCGCACCGTCAGCGGCACCACGATGGCGTCTGAGCTGGAACGGCTTTGCGTTCACTGTGGGCTGACCCCGGCGGAGATTCCGGCGCTGCTCCGGAACGCCAACCGTTGCTCCTTTGCCCCGGCCCAGGTGAAGGTTGATTATGAAGCGGCGCTGCAGGCGTTTTTGCGGCGCAACCCGCCAGAGGAGGTTACCAACCCATGAGCCAACCCATGAGAAGACGCGACCGGGCCGTCACCGACCCTCAGAAAATTGACGCCATCATTCAGTCCTGCGACTGCTGCCGCGTGGCCTTCGCCACCGACGATGCGCCTTATATCGTCCCGCTGAACTTTGGCTTCACCTGGGAGCAGGGGAAGCGGGTCTTTTACTTCCACGGCGCTGCCCAGGGGCGGAAAATCAACCTGCTGCGGGAAAGCCCGGTGGTGGGCTTCGAGCTGGACACCGACCATCGCCTGAACGTTGGAGACACCGGCTGTCAGTACTCCTACCGCTTTCAGAGCGTCATCGGCACAGGCAGGGCGGCGCTGGTGGAGGATGAGACGCAGAAGCGGCAGGCCCTGACCCTGCTGCTGGCGCAGTACACGGGTCAGACGGATTGGGCCTTTCCCGACGCCATGCTGGACCGGACGGCGGTCTGGCGGATGGAGGTGCTGAACCTCTCCTGCAAGGAGCATCCGTAGGGGACGCCTGACAAAGTGCTGCAAGCACAGATGACAAACCTGTTGATATCGAAACCCCAGGGGCAGGAATCCATCGGATTCCCGCCCTTAATTTCGTTTGGTTTACATATTAGCGCTTGACACAAACTCCTGAGTCTTGTATAATATTTACAGAATTTGAATTATTTTGCAGTAATGCGTCGAAAGAAGGTTTTTCCATGCCAGTACGGATAAAAATGACATCCTGCCCCACCTGCGGCGCGCCACTCGACCCGAGTGAACCGAACCCCACTTGCGAGTTCTGCGGCAGAAAGCTTATTATTAACGATTATGATACTTTTTTCAATATGCCGCAGGAGACCGCTCAAAGGTATTCGGCCGCCTATCGTGCCTCCCTGGAGGAACAGCCGGACAATGCCGAAATGAATCTTGCCGCCGCTATGTGCTATCTGAGGCTGCACCTGTACGACCTGGCGGAGCGGGCCTTTGAGCGCGCCATGGAAGGGGACATGAATAATGCGGAAATCTATTTTTACGCGGCGGTCGCCCTGCTGAAAGGGCAGCGGCCCTTCCTGGCCGGCCGGCCGGCCATCCTCAAAATCGAGGAATACGTCAATGCGGCGCTGATGATTCAGGCCAGGGGCATCTACTATTATTTCCTTTCTTATGTAAAATACGACTTTTATTTCAACAAGCATCTGCGTACCTCTCCCACCTATCAGGAAGCGCTGCAATCCGCATTGCGTGCGGGCCTTACCACCCGCGAAGTGGAGCAGCTGTATGCAACCATGGGCACCGCAAAGCCGGCCTGCCTATAGCCCCTGCCAAAGTCCGCCCTGCAGAGAGAGGCGGCATGACATCGTCAGAAGGGTTGTCCGCCTGCCGCAAAACGCGGCAGCCCAGCCTTTTTGAAATAAAGAGAGAGATGGAGGAACCATCATGAATTGTCCTAACTGCGGAGCTACTTTAGAGAAGGACGCCAGATTCTGCGTTGTCTGTGGGAATCCGGTGCCTGAGGAGACCACGGCGCAGGCCGGAGGAGGTTATACCCCGGGAGGGTCGGGGTCTTATACCCCCGGCGGGTCTGGCTCCTACACCCCCGGCGGGTCGAGCTCCTATACCCCCGGCGGGTCGAGCGGTTACACCCCCGGCGGTACGACTGGCTACACTCCTGGCGGTACGACTAGCTACACCCCCGGCGGCTCCGGAAACCTTGGCGGCCCTGGCTACGGGTCCAATGTAGACCCTGACAATGTACGGGAATACTTTTTTGGCCGTACATCCCGATTGCCCAGCATCCTGATTGTCGGTGGCCTAATCTTCTTTTGGACCGGTATTGGGTTGCTTGTGGCTTTGGTTGGCCTGATTTTGTACTTTGTGTTCAAGTTCAACGGCTTCCCTTATGAGGATGAAGTGGACGCCGCATGGAAGGAACAAAAGGCTGTTATGCACAAGCGTGGGCTAGAGAAGCTGAACTTAGTGCAGGAGCAGATGAGCCTAATCAAACCGCTGGTATTGGTCGGCTTTGGCAAGTCACCCCACGACAGCTTTGCCACCGCCCAAGAGCAGGTTTCCAAGCAGAAGCAGAGTCGGAACGGCTTTTTTGCCGCTCTGAGCGGATTGTTCAGCAGGAATAAGAAAAACGGAACAGAATACGACCCCGTTTTCGCCAGAAAAATTGGGTCAGATGGCAGAACCCGCTCTCTGCTCCAGGAGGTTACTGTCTATGCCTTTACAGAGAATCAGGTGATGATGTATTCCGGCGATGTGGACATCTCCACCGGCCTTGTTTACAATGAGTATACGGCGGAATGCTTCTATGAGGATATTGAGGGCATTCAGCTCAGCGAATCTCTGTACAAGATCTTTAACACAAAGAAGCGCCGTTATGAGAATCGGCTCACCAACCAGTTCGTTTTATATCTAGGCGGCTGTAACTTCCCGTGCAGCGTGAACAGCGAAGTGGACTCCACGGTCGGAGAGGGTCAGTTCGCCGCCATGCGGAGCCTGATTCGGGAGAAGAAGAACGGCTAAGCAAAGGAAGGTTTGCCTGTGCCCTGCTGCCCTGTGCCGCCCGGCGGCATAGGGCTGGTGGGGCCAGGCAAATTGCTGTCAAAAGGAAAGGGAACGAGTTATGATTTGCCCTTATTGTGGAAAAGAGACGAAGGACGACGCCCAATTCTGCGCCGCCTGCGGCCATCAGATTGCGCGGTGCCCTTCCTGCAATCGGGTGCTGAGAACCAATGCCAGATTCTGTGGCTTTGACGGGACGGCGCTTCCGCCGGAGCTGCTGCTGGATTTGCCTGCCCCTACGGCAGCGCCAGCGCCGCCGAGGCGCACCCCTGTTACCGTGCAGGATGGGGTGCAGGCCCCGGAGCGGGGGACGAAGAAGCAATCCAGGCTTCCCGTCATCCTGGGCGCAGTGCTGGTTGTGCTGCTGCTGGTGGGCATCGTGGTCGTGGTCGGCGTATGGCAGGGCTGGTTCTCCTCTGGCCGCTCCGGCGGCGAGGAGGCAGACCTCTCCGTTTCGGCAGGCGAGACGGCCGACCCGAGCGGAGCGTCAGAGGAAAGCGAGATGGCTGCCGCTGACAGCCAGACCCAACCGGAGGAAGCCGTGCAAAGCGAAACAGGTGACGAAGCGGAAATCGACGCTGTCCAGTCCCCGGAAGCGGAGGCGGAGATAGAAGCGCAGTCCGATGCGGAAGAGGAGCACATAGAGGTTCCCGTCTCGGAGCGCACCTATGAAATCGTGGCGGCGGACCTGTCCTGGTCCGAGGCCTACGAAGCAGCGATGGAAGCAGGCGGCCATTTGGCGACGATCACCTCTCAGGAGGAGTATGACGCTATCTGTGCTCTGGCCGAGGAGAGCGGACTGAAATACCTCTGGCTGGGCGCTGCGCTGACAACGGATGAGATGACGTGGGGCGAGGACGGCTGCTGGATTACCGGAGAGGACTGGACCTTCGATGTCTGGTATCCCGGGGAGCCCAGCCTGGCCGATACCGACGGCACGCAGGAATTCTGCCTGTGCCTGTGGAACGCCGCCTATGACGGGGTGGACATTGGCTGGACCTTCAACGACCAGCGGGATAACCTGGTGGAGGATTTCCCCTCCGTCAGCGGAAAGGTCGGCTACGTCATCGAATTTGACGACGGGTACACAGAATGATGGACGAGAACCCACGGCGGAATCGCTTCCGCAAACTTGGCCTCGTCCTCTGGTCCCTGGCGATGCTGGCCATAGGGGCCGCGCTGGGGGCATGGCTAACGGCAAACACGGCGTCCCTCTCCG
The DNA here is from genome assembly GCA_021205455.1 of Clostridiales bacterium. Lineage (GTDB taxonomy): Bacteria > Bacillota > Clostridia > Oscillospirales > Oscillospiraceae > Onthomonas. The sequence continues at coordinate 40,416 of JAJPXL010000136.1, read as the reverse complement.
CTGAGGATGGCGCAGACAGCGCGCCTTCCTCCAGCGCGGTACAGTCCTCGGAAGGGGTGGACGCCGAAGCCGGTTCCGAGGCAGAGGAGTCCCAGCTCACGGAAGAGCAGCCTGACGAGCCGGAAGCCGACCAGGACGGGGAGGCGTCCGATTCCTCCGCGGCGGCGGAGAGCAGCGCCGAACCGGAGGAGCCGGAGCTCACCCGTGAAGAGGCCATCACCGCCCAGGCGCAGGAGATTCTGGATTCCATGACGCTGGCAGAGCAGATCTACCAGATGTTCATCGTCACACCGGAGACGCTGACGGGCGTGTCCACGGTCACCCAGGCGGGGGCAACGACCAAGGCGGCCCTTCAAACCCATCCGGTGGGCGGGCTGGTCTACTTTGCCGCCAACATCGTCACGCCGGAGCAGTGTACCACCATGATCTCCAACACGCAGTCCTACTCCAAAATCGGCCTGTTTATCGCGGTGGATGAGGAAGGCGGCCGTGTGGCCCGCATTGGCAATAACAGCGCCATGGGCACCACTTCCTTCCCCAGTATGTCCGACATCGGCAGCACCGGCGATGTCAGCAAGGCTTATGAGGTGGGCAGCACCATCGGCACGGAAATTGCGCAGTTTGGCTTCAATCTGGACTTTGCGCCGGTGGCGGATGTCAACTCAAATCCCAACAACACCGTAATCGGGGATCGGTCCTTCGGTTCTGATCCGGAGGCGGTGGCGGAGATGGTGGCGTCGGCGGTTCAGGGCTTCCGGGACAGTGGGATGCTCTGTACGCTGAAGCACTTCCCAGGGCACGGGGACACAGACACCGACAGCCATTACGGGTATACGGAGGTGCTGAAAACCCTCCAGGAGCTGAGAAGCGTGGAGTTCCTGCCCTTTCAGGCGGGGATAGACGCCGGTGCGGACTTCGTGATGATGGGCCACATTTCCGTCCCGGAGGTGACGGGGGACGATACCCCTGCCAGCCTGTCCGCCACCATGATTGAAATTTTGCGGGACGAGCTGGGCTTCCAGGGGCTGATCATCACCGATTCCATGGTGATGAACGCCATTACAGACCGGTACTCCGCCGGAGAGGCGGCGGTGCTGGCGGTCCAGGCCGGAGTTGACGTAATTCTGGAGCCCTCCAGCCTGACCGGCGCGGTGCAGGGCATTCTGTCGGCGGTGGAGAACGGCACGATTTCTGAGGAACGGATTCAGGAGAGCGTGCTGAGAATATTGGAAGTCAAAATCAGAAACGGCATCATTGCCGCAGAGTCCTGACGGCGGACGCTTGTCTGCCGGTGTTGAGACTATACTCGTGTAGGAGGAATGATTATGGGTCAATTTGCTATCGAATGCCCGCAATGCGGCAATTACGTCACCGCTTATAATGGGCTGCGGGGGCTGTTCCGGAATCGGGTTACCTGCCGCTGCGGCACGAAAATCGACATCCACGCGGAGCGTATGACTTCCATTGTATGTCCTTCCTGCCGAAATTCTATCGTCTACGACCAGAGCAAGAAGAACCCCAGGTGTCCGGTCTGTAAGGCCAGCATCGCCCCTGCGTCCGGGCTGAAGATGGTCAGCTTCCAGTGCCCACAATGCGGCGTCAAGCTGAACGCAGAGGCGGGGACCAGGTCCTACAGCTGCCCCATCTGCGATTGCAGGATTGACGTCCAGCGTGAGCTGGCGAAGCAGCGCTACGCCAGCGAGGCGGCTGTCAGCATCATCGAGTATAAAGGGGACAATCACACCTTCGTCTGGAAGCACCCCATTGAGAACTTCCAAACCGGGGCGCAGTTGATTGTACATGAAGGCCAGGAGGCGGTGTTCTTCCGCGACGGGCAGGCGCTGGATGTGTTTCCCGCCGACCGTTACACGCTGGAGACGCAGAACCTCCCCGAAATGAATAAGCGGTACCCGCTCCCTGTCGGTGCGGGACGGACGCCCTTCCATGCGGAGGTTTACTTCATCAACCTGACCACCCAAATGGGCATCAAGTGGGGAACGGATTCCAAGACGCGGCTGTTTGACCCCAGCTCTGGGATGCATGTCGCCATCGGTGCCAGCGGAGAGTTTAATATTCGGGTCATCGACTCCAAGCGCATCCTGTTAAAGCTGGTGGGTACCTCCTCCGGCCTGATTATGGGGCAATCCCTCCAGGAGCCGCAGGGGTCGGCGCAGCATCAGAACCTGTATCACTCCGCACCCACCAATATGTCGGAGTATTTCCGCGGTCCTGTTGTGGAGTGCGTTAAGGATTACCTGGCCAAGGTGATTCGGCAGCAATCCATCAGCGTGCTGGAGCTGGACGAGCACATGAAGGAGATTTCCGACGCCCTGCAGGAAATCATCAATGTGTCCCTTGTGGACTATGGCCTGACCGTGTCAGGGTTCCACATCATGCGCTTTGTCACGCCGGAGGACGATCCGTCAGATCCCATGCATAAGCAGTACATGGAGATGAAGGAGCTGTATGCCCAGCAATACCTGGGTGTCAGGCGTGAACAGGTGGGCCAGGCGACGGCGGAGGCTGCCAGGGGCCGCATTCTGACGGAATCCGAGACGAAGGCCCAGGCCCAGCTCATCGGCGCTCAGGCCGAAGCGGAGGCGTACCGCCTCAAGGCTGCCGCCGAGGCGGAGGAAATGCGGATGAAGGGCTATACCTATCAGCAGGAGACCGCCCGCCAGGTGGGGCTGGAGGCCATGCAGAACGGCATCACCGGCGGCTCCGGCGGCGGAAGCGCCCTTGGGGATATCGCCAGCCTGGGTGTTACCCTGGGCGCCATGGGCAGCGTGGTTGACATGACCAGAGACGCGCTTCAAGGTACCGCACCGGGAGCCACCGTGCTGGGGGCCGCCGCACCGGTCACGCCGGGGAAGCCGGATGCTGCCGAAAGCAGCGCGCAGCCTGCCCAGGACGACCCGATGGCAGTCCTGGGGACGCTGAAAAAGCTGCTGGACAGCGGTTATATCTCCCAGGAGAAGTATGACGCCAAGGTGGACGAGGTGCTGAGCCGGATGTGACGCACCGTTGCACGCCTGACAGAAAGAATAGAGGAGGAGAATAGCATGAACATGAAACCATCCCAAAAGAGCGTTCTGATTTGGGCCATTGTGCTGGTCGTCTGCAATCTGGTGGCCTTTGTGATTCCGTTCCAAAAGACGGGGGTGTTCTGGCTGTCGGACGGGTTCCTTGTGGTCTCCCTGCTGTTCCTGTTTGCAGCGGAACGCATTGCCATGAAGGATGCCGAGACCGCCAAAAGCAGATTCTACGGTCGCCCCATCCTGACAGTAGCCTTTGATTATGCGGTTGCCCTTCTGAGCTGTGTAGTCGTTTTCGTGGTGATTTCCGTCTTTTTCCCCGGGTTGCCGCTTTGGATTCCCCTGGTGTTCTATATTCTGCTGACCGGGGGCGCCGCCATTGGGCTGATCACTGCGGAAACCACAAGGGGTTATGTGGAGGAGCAGGACCAGAAGGTGGCGACCAGCACAGACTTCATGCGTTGGTTTTACGGTCAGGTGGTTGCCCTCAGCAGCCAGGCGGAGGATACCGCGCTGACCGGCGATTTGCAGCGGCTGGCGGAGGAAATACGCTACAGCGATTCCGTCAGCAGCGCAGCCACGAAGGAGCTGGAGGACAGGATTTACGGGGAAGTTTCCAACCTCGGTTCGGCCCTCAGTAGCGGCGATACAGTCGCCGCCGGCAGGCTGTGCCAGCAGATCTCCAGGGACTTGAAGGCCCGGAACGCCCTGTGCAAAGCCAATAAGGGCCGCTGACCGAGGGCCTCGCGAGAGACAAAGAAACAGCGCATGGAGTGCGCAAAGCAGCAGCCCACCAGGGAACTACCCTGGTGGGCTGCTGTTGTGTTCTCTATAGAACTCGCAAGGGTCAGTCTGTTTGGTTTCGGTCTGAGGCGCGGGAAAGGGACTGATATAGCTCCTTTGCCCTGGCTGCATCCTCTTTGGTGGCCTGGTCATTGTAGCGGGCGGCGATATAAAGCTGCCGCAGGGCCTGAACCTTGGCAGGGTCAAAGCTGTAAACGCTTTTCGAAGCTACCTCCTGACTGGTGTCGCTGATTTTCTGCTCCAGCCCCCGGGTACGGTACAGCGCGAGAAACTTCTGATATTGCAGCCGCACCCGCTGGACAGGGGAGCGGTCGAACCGAGACGGCGGGCGGGCGGTTTGCCCGCTGACCGCAGAGCGTACTGACCGCGAAGTCGGCTGCCGCGCCGCTGTGCCGGAGTTGCGGGAGAGCCAGCGAAACACCAGCACAAGAAGAATCGCGGCCAGAATCAGCACGAGGGCGATGCACACCCGGCTGAACAGTTCGCCGTTGTTTTCACTGGCTTCCAGATCTCCAAGGATGTCCTCTGCACCGTCCAGGTTCAGCGACTGGGCCTCCTGCTCCTCCCCGGTGACATTGAACTGCACCCAAGAGAACAGCCACAGGATGACCTGCATCACCATAACCAACAGCTGGCCCACGGCCATCAAGATGGGCGCGAAAACGGTTTCATAGATCCACCAGAGCGCCGTGCCGCAGCTCTGCAAAAAGGCTTTGGAGCTGAGGGCCAGAGCGGTGAGGCCCACCCCCGCTGCCAGGAACAGGTTCATGGCCTGATACCGGGGCTGACAGCACACCGTCAGGTCGTGCCGCAGAGAGCGGGTCAGCAGGACGCAGCAGGTCAGCCCAACCAGCCCGATGGGGATGGTGATGGCAGCGAGAATTTCTCCGCAGTTGATCAGCAGCATGAACAGGCAGAAGGCCAGCAGCGCCTTCCAGAAAACGGAAAAGATGTCCACCTGCCGACCCCACTCCGGCAGATAGCGCCGCCCGGCCGTCAGCCAGGCGACATAGAGGGCGGAGGGCGCAATGGCGACCCAGGCGGCGATGCTGCCTCCCGGCAGCAGCCAGCCCACCGCCAGCAGCGCCAGCGGAAGGAACCGCAGCCACCCCCGCTCCCGCAGCAGGTAAGTCAGCAGGCCGGTCAGGCTCTGCACGGCGTAGGCGGCCACCAACACCGAAGCATTTGCACCGGCCAACACGACGAAAAAGCCCCCGAAGGCATAGTAGAACCCCAGGTCGGACAGCAGCTTCAACAGAACAAGGGTTATCATGGGGATACCTCCTGACCAATCAGCGTCCACAGCTGCACACCGGCGCGGTCCGCCCACAGGGCGGCCAGCCGGAGCGTTTCCGGGTCCGCTTCCGGCGTGATGAACAGCAGGCCGTGGGTGCCGTCGGAGCTGCGCACCGCCCGTTCCAGCAGCGTTTCGCAGGAGCAGGCAGGCTGATACAGGCCACGGCCCAGCCCCTCCAAAATGTGCAGGAGGTGGCGTTGGCCCAACCCCTCACTGACGGACTGCCAGGAGGCGAAATCTCCGGCGGTGATGGCGTTGGTTTGAAAGGCGTACTGGATGCCCTGCTCCTCCAGCTGGCGGCAGAGGGTGCGGGCAAGGCTGTAGCAGGCCTCCACCAGCGGCTCAGGCTCCTCGGCCTGGCACGCCACGTTTAGAATCACGGTGACGGAGGTTTCCAGCGTGTAGTCATACTGCTTCACCATCAGTTTCCCAGTGCGGGCCATCTGCGTCCAGGACAGCATTTTCATCGGCTCCCGCCCCGTATAATCCCGATAGCCCACCGTCAGCACAGGGTCCTCGTAGAGGAAGCGGTTCACGGAGAGGTCGCCGGGGAAGCCGCCGGAAATCCGATCCATATCCTGCTCCGCGGCCTCCTTTGGCAGGACGACCACCTCCAGAAACTGGTCATAGCTCTGCCGCTCCTCGGAGAGCCCCAGGAAATCACCGCCGTAGACGGTCAGCCCCTGCACCAGGTACCGCCCCCGCGCGCTGGCAGAGACGGGGATGTGCTGAGAAAGCTGCTGCTTTGGCGACAGCCAGGTGGTGACGGACAGATACTGCCCGCCTCGGTTATCCGAGCGGAGCTGGTTGGGGGGTGCGTCTACCGCGATGTCCCCAGGCAGCCGGATGACGACCCGAAGGAAGGGGAAGAAGGCCAGGTTGCGATTCGTCAGATGCAAAATCAAATCAAACTGGGCCCCCGGCTCCACCAGCGGCGCCGAGAAGGAAAGGGTCGCCTCCAGGCCGCGCAGCCCCCGGCGCTGGGCAAGGTACTGGAGCAGAAGCGCCAGCAGCACCACGATGATCAGCAGAGCAATCATCGCACAGATTCCAACGGGACCGGAGTTTTCTCCAAAATGCGCTGGAGAAAGTCCTCCGCCTTCGCCCCCTTTGCGCCTCCGCCGGCCCCCAGCCGGTGGCACAGGACGTAAGGTGCCAGATATTTCACATCCTCCGGCAGCACGTAGTCCCGGCCGTTCAGGGCGGCGGTGGCCTGAGCCGCCTGATACAGGGCCAGCGCGCCGCGGGTGGAGACGCCGGCCACAAAGGCGCTCTCCTGCCGGGTCCCCTGGATGAGGTCCATCAGATAGCCCAGCACCACCGGGGAGACCTTGACCTCCCGCCAGGCGGAGCGGACGTAAGCGGTCTCCTCCGTCGTGACTACCTGCCCCAAACCGGCCAGCAAATCGGCTGTGGCGGGGCGGGCCAGAACGGACATCTCCTGCTCCCGGGTCATGTACCCCAGGGAGAGGCGCATGAAGAACCGGTCGATCTGCGCCTCCGGCAGGGGGAAGGTGCCGTAGGATTCCAGCGGGTTCTGGGTGGCCATCACCATGAACGGCTCCTCCAGCGGCATGGTATCCCCATCCACCGTCACCTGCCGTTCCTCCATGGCCTCCAGCAGGCTGGACTGGGTGCGGGGCGTGGCGCGGTTGATTTCGTCCGCCAGGACGATGTTGGACAGCAGCGGGCCGGGCCGGAACTCAAACGCTCCGGTTTTTTGGTTGTAAAAGTGGATGCCGGTCAGGTCGGAGGGCAGCAGGTCTGGGGTGAACTGAATCCGCTTAAAGTTGCCGCCTACGGTTTTGGCGAAGGCGCGGAGCAGCATGGTCTTGCCGGTGCCTGGCACGTCCTCCAGCAGCACATGGCCGGAGCAGAGGAAGCAGGTCAGCACCAGGGTGATCACATCGTCCTTCCCGACGATGACCTGGGAGCAATTTGCCAGCACTTTTTCTTTGTAATCCGTAAATTTGGAGAGATCTAACATGGGCCACCTCTGTTCTGGGATATGATTGCAGACCCGTCAGACGGGACGGGGCCTGGGCGAGTTATTATAGTGGAAAATCGCGGAAGCTGTCAAGGGCCTCAGCACAGGCTGCCGTCCTGCCAGATCTGTGCTTTGGAATAGACGATATTGCCGGAGCCGCCGTCCAGCCGCCCGTTGGGCCCCATGGCCTTGGCGATGAGCCCCTTGGTGCCCCGGAACTCCAGTGGAAGGTCGTCTGTCCGCCCGGCCTTGATGTCCTCGCAGACCTGGATGCAGCTGTCCATAACGTCTATGGGCAGCTCCCCGTTGCCATGGGAGGCCAGGATGCGGTCATATTTTCCGTCCAACGCCGCCCTGACCCGTCTCAGCTGTTCCTCATAGTGGGCGACGGAGAGGGAATAGGTATCATACAGGAAGGTGAAGCCGTTGCAGGCGTCCCCCAGCAGCAGGATACGGGCATTTTCCATCAGCATGACCACGGAGCCCTTCGTGTGTCCGGGAAGGGCATATACTGCGACGGTTTCCCCGCCCAAGTCGAACCGGTCGCCCTCCTGCAAATCCCGAAACAGGGAGAAGGGGGCGGTGGGAATATAGTCCTCCTCGGTGACGGTGATGCCCTCCTCTGCCAGCGCCATGCCCTGGTGACGGAAGGCGTCGTCGCCGTGGGGAAGGTAGATATACCGGTCTTCATGGCTCAGGTAGACGGGGCATTCAGTAAACTCCCCGCTGCCCATGGCGTGGTCTGTGTGGCCGTGGGTCAGCAGCACAATGAGGGGCTTGTCGGTCAGCTGCGCCACCGCCGCACGGAGGCTGCCGAAGCCGCTGCCGGTGTCGATGAGGGCGGCCCGGTCGTCGCCTTCCACCAGGTAGCAAAGCTCTGTGCAGACGGCGTAGATGCGGGTAATGCGGTCCGTTACCTTTTCAGTCCGAAAGTGAATCATGGAAAAACCTCCTGTTGCTTCGGGGAAGGCGGCGCCCCGTCTGTCCCATAGAAAGCGCGAAAGCACATCCCATTCGGTAGCCTGGACAAACGGGATGTGCTTGTTTGCTATATTCGAGTGATGTGAGCAAATCAGCCTGCGTTCCAACCGCCGTCGACCATCAGCGCCTCGCCGTTGACGCAACAGGAGAATGCGCCGGTCACAACTATGGAATTGCCCTCCGGCTTCATGCCGTATATTCCCTTTTGTTCCTGAGGGCGTGTCCTCGGCCGGACGATGCCTGCGTTTCCGAATGCGAATGGCCGCTTTTAAACTTATTATACCATGCCTGTCAATAGGGCGCGTTTCCGCGCACACAGCGTCAGGTGCCGGTGCGTGCGGTCACGGCTCGCGGGGAAGGGTGACCCGGAAGGTGGCGCCCTCGCCCGGGGCGCTGTTCACCTCCACGGAGCCGTGACACAGCTCCACGATGCGCTTGACCAGCGCCAGCCCCAGGCCGTTTCCCTCGGAGGAGCGGGAACGGTCCCCCTGGTAGAACTTCTCAAAGATGTGCTTCTGAACGTCCTCCGACATACCGTCGCCGTGGTCTGTGACGGAGACCGTAACGGAGGCGCTGTCTGACAGGAGCGTCACCTGGATGATTCCCCCCTCCGGGGAATGCTTGATGGCGTTGTCCAGGAGGTTGGACCACACTTGGTCCAGAAGCGGTTCATTCCCGTTGAAGGTTTCGTTGGGCAATTCAATGTCGAACTCGATTTGCTTCGCGGACCACTTGTTCTCCAGCAGCAGGACGGCCCGGCGGAGCTGCTCATCCAGGCGATACTCCTTCCGGCGGAGCACCGTTTCCTGATTTTCCAGCTTGGAGAGGGCGAGGATGTTGCTGGAGAGCTCGGACAACCGACGGGAGTTTGCGGTGATTTTCTCCACATAGTAGTCATGGCGCTCCCTGTCAAGGCCCTCCATCTGGAGGAGCATGGCGTAGCCCTCGATGGCGGCGATGGGGGTTTTGAACTCATGGGAGACGTTCACCACAAAATCGCTGCGCAGCGTCTCGATGTGGGACAGGTCGTAGACCATCGCGTTGAACTCCTCCGACATCTCACGGATTTCCACCACCCTGCTGTCCGTGGGGACACGAACGGAGAAATCCCCCTGGGACAGCCGTTCAAAGGCGTGGCTGATGCCCTGAATCGGGCGGATGATGAGCCGCCCCACCAGCCATGTGATACAGCTCCCAACCACAGCGCTGCCCGGCAGGATGATAACGAACGGGATGTGCTGTTCAATCGGATTGACTGTGATGACCTGAAAGTGGAACAGGAGGTACCAAATCAGCAGCATAACTATGGCGCCGCTCAGGACCACCCCGAACACGCAGCCGGTCAGGCAAAACCATAATTGGGAATGTGGCCGTTTATTCATCGCTTGTTTTCACCGCCTTATAGCCCAGCCCACGGACTGTCACGATCTCAAAATCCTTGCAGTCGGCAAACCGCTCCCGCAGCCGGTTGATATGGGTGTTGATGGTGCGCTCATCCGTCTCAGAGAACATCCCCCATATCTCATCCATCAGCTGCTGACGGGTGAAAATCTTGTTGGGATAGGACAGCAGCTTGTAGAGCAGATAGAACTCCTTCTGTGGGAGGGTGGTTTCCTTTCCGTTCAGGGTCACAGTCAGGGCATCGTAATCCAGGACGGTGCTGCCTATGACGATGCGCTTCTCGCTGGAGATTCTGGCTCGCCGCAGCAGGGCCTCTACCCGCAGCACCAGCTCCCTGACGTCGATGGGCTTCACCATGTAATCGTCCGTTCCCGCCCGGAAGCCCATCTGCATATCATCGAACTGATCCTTTGCGGTTACTATCAGGATAGGCAGGGTGTACCCGGCATCCCGGAGGGAGCGGGTCAGTTCGCAGCCATCCATGCGGGGCATCATAATGTCCACAATCAGCAAATCGATATACTCCCGTTCCATAATATCCAGCGCCTCCACCCCGTCAGAGGCGGGAATGGCCTGATAGCCGCTGCCATTCAGCACGGTGCAAAACAGCTCCCGCATATCCGCATTGTCCTCCACCACCAGAATCCGAAACATTCCGGTACATCTCCTTTCCTGCGCCCCGCGCTGCTCGGCGGGGGCGCCATCTGATATACACATAGTATAACACGAAAATGACACGTTAAGGTAAACAAATCTGAAAAAGGAAAGCGGGTTTGTTCACACTTTGTTCTTTTTTATTTGTTCCTGAGTTTATCCTTGTGCGTTAGAATGGAACGGAATTAAAGGAAAAGGAGCATCTGCCATGCTGCAACTGAAAGGCATTAACAAGACGTACCGAACCGGAGAACTGGTTCAGACCGCCTTGAACGATGTCAATTTGAACCTTCGGGACAATGAATTTGTGGCCATCCTGGGCCCCAGCGGGTCGGGCAAGACGACACTGCTGAACATCATAGGCGGCCTGGATCGGTATGACAGCGGAGACCTGATCATCAACGGCATCTCCACCAAGAAATACACCGACCGAGACTGGGACTCCTACCGGAATCACACCATCGGATTCGTCTTTCAAAGCTACAACCTGATTCCCCACCAGACCGTCCTGGCCAACGTGGAGCTGGCACTGACCATTTCCGGCGTCTCCAAGGCTGAGCGCAGGAAGCGGGCGGTGGACGCGCTGAAAAAGGTGGGGCTGGGGGACCAGCTGCACAAGAAGCCGAACCAGATGTCCGGCGGCCAGATGCAGCGCGTGGCCCTGGCCCGTGCCCTCATCAATAACCCCGACATCCTGCTGGCCGATGAACCCACCGGCGCATTGGATACGGACACCAGTATCCAGGTCATGGAGCTGCTGAAAGAGGTGGCGAAGGACAGACTGGTGGTCATGGTGACCCACAACCCGGAGCTGGCGGAGCGGTACGCCACCAGAATCGTCCGTCTGCAGGACGGGAAGATTCAGAGCGACACCGCCCCTTATACGGTCGGAGGTGCGGCGCTGCCAGCGCCGGTACACAAGAACATGGGGAAGTCCTCCATGTCGTTTTTCACCTCACTCGCCCTCTCCTTCAACAACCTGGGCACCAAAAAGGCCCGGACGCTGCTGACCGCCTTTGCCGGTTCCATCGGCATCATCGGCATTGCCCTGATTCTGGCCATCTCGGCAGGCGTCAACAACTATATTCAGTCCATTGAGGAGCAGACGCTGTCGGAATATCCCGTCCAGGTTCAGTCCAGCGCGCTGGACCTTGCGTCTATGATGGAGGCCGGCACCGGTATCGCCTCCAGTATCACGTCAGAAAATGACTCGGACACCATCACCGTCACCGAGCTGGTTTCCAGCCTGGCCTCCATCATGGGCAGCAACAACCTGACGCCCCTGAAAGCCTACCTGGAGAGCGGGGAGAGCGACATTTGGGATTATGTCAACGCCATCGAGTACACCTACGGCGTGGACCCGCAAATCTACCTGCTGGAGGATGACGATTACCGGCAGGTCCACCCGGACACCGCCATCACCCCCCTCATGGGGATGGGTTCCACCATCATGTCCAGCACCATGATGGCCTCCATGACCGGCGTAAGCGTGTTCTACCAGATGCCGGAGAACGAGAGTCTGTACATTGACCAGTACGAGGTCAAGGCGGGGCGCTGGCCGGAGAACTATAACGAGTGCGTTCTGGTCCTCTCCTCCAACGGGAGCATCAGCGACATCGTGATGTATACCCTGGGCCTGGAGGACTACTCCATCCTGGAGGACATCCTGGACCAGTTCGTCAACGGCGAGGACGCCGAAACCCCCGACGGCTACGACTCCTTCTCCTATGATGAGGTGCTGGGCCTGACCTTCAAGCTGGTCAGCAGCGCGGACTATTACCAGTACGACAGCGAGTACGAGCTGTGGGTGGATAAGCCGGATGACGATGACTATATGATGGACCTGGTGGCCAACGGTGAGGATATTACCATCGTGGGCATCGTGCAGCCCAAGGAGGACGCCGTCAGCGCGGCGCTGTCCTCCGGCATCAACTACCTGCCCTCCCTGGTGGAGCACGTCTCCGAGCTGGCGGAGGAGAGCGAAGTTGTCCAGGCACAGATGGCGGACCCGGACACCAACGTGCTGACCGGTGAGCCCTTCGGGGAGGACAGCGACAGCGGCATTGACCTGGAATCCCTGTTCACCATCGACACCGACGCCCTGCAGGACGCCTTTGACCTCAGCAGTATGACCGACTCCCTGTCCGATTCCCTGGACCTGTCCGACGCCTTTGACCTGGACATGGACTCCATGGATTTGTCCGACATGGTTGATTTCAGCGATATGGACCTGAATCTGGATTTGTCCAGTATGGATCTATCCAGTATTGACCTGTCCAGCATCGACCTGTCCGGCATGGACCTGGACTTTGACCTGGATTTGAGCAGCATCGACCTGTCCAGCGTCGACCTCTCCGATATGGGGGAGCTTGACATGAGCAGCCTGATGAGCGGGGTGTCTATCAACGTCTCCACGGAGTCCGTGACTGCACTGGCCACCAGCATCCTGAACGGCTACGCGGATTACGCCGCATCCAACGGTTTGTCAGACTATTCTGATCTGACGGAGGACTTCTCGGATTATCTGTCCAGCGGCGAGGCCAGAAGCACCCTCTCCAACCTGCTGGTGGAAATCATGGAGGAGAACGGCGAGGTGTCCGTCTCCACTGACGGCCTGGAGGATATGCTGGCCAGCATTCTGGAGGATTACGAGAGCTTTGTGACTGAGCAGGCGACAGCGGGCTCCACGGACATCTCTACGTCAGACTACCTGGCCACAGGCCGCGCCCAGGACATTTTTGACGATTGGGCGGATTCGCATATCACGGTGAGCGCTGACATTACCATCACTGACGAGCAGATGGATGAAATCGCCTCCGCCCTGGCGAGCGGATACGAGAGCTACGCCGAGGAGAACGGCCTGACCACCATCTCCAGCGTCAGCGATGGCTTCTCAGAATATCTGGCCTCGGACGAGGCCACCGCGCTCATGTCTGCCGGGCTGATGAGCATGCTGGACCTGTCCGGCATGGAGGAGCAGATGAACGCCATCATCCAGAGCTATACCCAGTCGATTATGTCCGCTTACACCGAGGCCATTACAGAGGCGATCACCGCCGCGATGGCTAGCCAGATGTCCTCCCTTGAGGAGCAGATGGCCACGGCAATGGCCAGCCAGATGACCGCGATTCAGGACCAAATCGCCTCTGCCATGGCAAGCCAGATGGCCGAGCTGGAGAGTCAGATCACCAGCGCGCTCTCCACGGCTATGGAAGGCGTCATGGATGAGGTGATGAATCAGATCTCCGACGCGATGGAGACCGCCATGAATGGAATGCTGGATGAGCTGGAGGACAGTATGGCGGACGCCCTGGAGATCGACGCGGATGCCCTTACGGACGCCTTCGAGTTCAACATGGACAGCGATGACCTCATGGAGCTTATCAGCTCCATGAGCTCCTCCAGCAGCTCCACCTATGCCGGCAATCTGGAGACGCTGGGCTATGTGGACTTCGACAGCCCCTCGGAAATCGACCTCTACCCCAAGGACTTTGACAGCAAAGATGGCGTGCTGGCGATTCTGGATGACTATAACGAGATGAAGAAGGCCGAGGGCAACGAGGACGATGTCATCACCTATACGGATACGGTGGGCACTCTGATGTCGTCCGTGACCACCATCATGGATGTCATCTCCTATGTGCTGATTGCCTTCGTGTCCATCTCCCTGGTTGTGTCCTCCATTATGATTGGCGTTATTACCTATATCTCCGTGCTGGAGCGTACAAGAGAAATCGGTATCCTCCGCGCCATCGGCGCCTCCAAGGGGAACATCTCCCAAATCTTCAATGCAGAGACGCTGATTATCGGCCTCTGCGCCGGTCTGCTGGGCGTGGGCCTGGCGGAGCTGCTGTTGATTCCAATCAACGCAGTGGTTCACTCGGTGGCGGGTTCCACCGACATCAACGCCGTCCTGGTTGTATCCAACGCCGCGATACTGGTGGTCCTGAGCATGGCTCTGACGCTGATAGGCGGACTGATACCCTCCAGACAGGCCGCCAAGAAGGACCCGGTGACGGCCCTGCGGACGGAGTAAACCGCCCCGCCCCAGCGCTGCAAAAGAAAAAGAGCGAGTATCGCCCTATTTGGGGCGATACTCGCTCTGCATTTTTGCAAATTGGCATTCACGGCTTCACCGGTCAGCATAGCCTGCAGGAACAGGAAAGCACCTGCCGTGTCTATTCCTCGCCCGGAGGAGAAGCATTTAATCGCTGCCCTGTTTGCGGTTCAGCTCCTCTAAAATCGCCTCTGCCTTTTTCAGCACCCCGTCGGAGTAGTGGTCGCCGTCTGCGATCCTGGCCTGAATCGCATCCACGCAGATCTGCGCCAACAGTCTTTTGTCGATCTCCGTTTCGTCCAGCGTCTCCGGGCAGTATTGCAGTATTCGCAGGGCCGCATCCGGGTAGGTATAGATGTCCTCGGAATCCAGCGCCAGCGCGAAAGCCCGCCTGTGCAGGGCGTTGGAATAGTCCAGATTGGGTTCCAAATCACCGAAGCGATACAAGTCGCCCAGCTTGTAGGTCGCCGCAATGTCTCCGGACATGGCGGCCTGTGCCCAGCACTTCCGCGCCAGCTCCTTGTCCACAGGGACGCTGCGCCCGTAGTAATAGCAGTAGCCCAAATTGCTGAGGGCGGTCACGTTGCCCAGCTCCGAAGCCTTCCAGTACAGCTTGATTGCCGTCTCATAGTCGCCCTTCTGATAGGCCTCTGCCCCGGCGTCCAAATACGCTGCCCCCTGTGCGTCCTTCTCCTGGCAGTCCATACGTTTCGCCTCCTAATCGTTCTACGTTGCGAATGGTGTTCCCGTCCGGCCGGGCCCTATACTGCGCACGCCCTCCGGGCTTCCATGTTAGCTTTCCTCCTGCCTCAATCATCAGCTTGAAAAGCCTCTTGTGCGATACCGTTACCGGAAAACTTCTCCATCCTCGCATGACATGGAATGTACTGTCGACTATTATAGCACAGAAAGGAGCGGAAGCGTAGCTAAAATTTTGTGTGCTCAAGAGCGCCTTGCGGAAGCTCAGCGGGAAACTCGGAGCGGAAACTGATTTTTTCCTGCCAATTTTCCGCTGACTGTGGTATACTGGAAACAGTGAAAGGGAGGGGGTGAACCGTTTGTCAGACCGTTCCTATATCGCCATCGACCTGAAATCCTTCTACGCCTCGGTGAAGTGCGCAGAGCGCGGGCTTGACCCGCTGACCACCAATCTGGTGGTGGCCGACCAGAGCCGCACGGAGAAAACCATCTGCCTTGCGGTGTCCCCCGCGCTGAAATCCTACGGCATTCCCGGACGGGCGAGGCTGTTTGAGGTTGTCCAGCGGGTGAAGGAGGTCAACCGCGACCGGCAGCGCCGCGCGCCGGGGCATACCTTCACCGGCACCTCCTGCGACATCAATGAGCTGAATGCTGACCCGTCGCTGGCGCTGGACTACATCGTGGCCACGCCTCAGATGGCTCACTATATCCAGCGCAGCACCGAGATTTATCAGGTCTACCTCCGGTTCATCGCTCCGGAGGACATCCATGTGTACAGCATCGATGAGGTATTCATGGATGTGACCAGCTATTTGCAGACCTATCGGCTCACGCCCCACGAGCTGGCCATGAAAATGATTCGGGAGGTGCTGAAGGAAACCGGCATCACAGCTACCGCCGGAATCGGCACCAACCTCTATCTTTGCAAAATCGCCATGGACATCGTGGCGAAGCACATCCCCGCCGACAAGGACGGTGTGCGTATCGCGGAGCTGAACGAGATGAGCTACCGGCAGCAGCTTTGGGCGCACCAGCCCATCACCGACTTCTGGCGGGTGGGCCGTGGCTACGCGAAACGCCTGGAGAAGCTGGGACTTTCTACAATGGGCGACATTGCCAGGTGCAGCCTGAGCAGCTATGGCGAGGACAGGCTCTACAAGGAGTTCGGTATCAACGCCGAGCTGCTGATTGACCATGCCTGGGGCTGGGAACCCTGCCGCATTTCCGACATCAAGGCATACAAACCGGAGAACAACAGCATCAGCTCCGGGCAGGTGCTTCATTCGCCCTATGAGTTTGACAAGGCGAAGCTGGTCGTTCGGGAAATGGCGGATGCGCTATCCCTCGACCTGGTTGACAAGGGGCTGGTGGCGGACCAAATCGTGCTGACCATTGGGTACGACATCGAAAACCTGGCCGACCGGTCACGGCAGAACGCATATAAGGGCGAAGTCATCACTGACCACTACGGCAGGAAGGTTCCCAAGCAGGCCCACGGCTCCATCAACCTGGGGCGGCAGACGGCGTCCACCATGCTGATCACCAACGCCGCCATGGAGCTGTTTGACCGCATTGTTGACCGGAATCTGCTGGTGCGCAGGATGTATGTGGTCGCCAACCACGTTGTCAGCGAGAATCTGGCGCGTCCGCCGGAGCCGGAGCAGCTTGACCTGTTCACCGATTACGCCGCTCTGGAGCAGCAGCGGCAGGCGGAGCAGGAGGCGCTGGAAAAGGAGAAGCGGCGGCAAAAAGCGGTCCTCGCCATCCAGAAAAAGTACGGGAAGAACGCCCTGCTGAAAGGCATGAATCTGGAGGAAGGGGCCACCGGAAAGGACCGCAATGCACAGATCGGAGGGCATAAGGCGTAAGCAAATGGCACCCACGTTGATTGAGCGCTATCAGGGTCTATAGATAAAATCCTGATAGCCTGCAATGTATTTCCTGTAATCGACCCTGATAAGCGGGATAGCATCCTCCCCGATGCCGAGATGGTCTGCATGGTGAAACGCCATCGTCCCTACAAAGCCGAGAAAATTGATCGTTCGGTCTTGATTCAACGCCATAATTGAGTCTGGCGCTCTCTCCCGCAGCGACACACCGTCTCCGTAGCGGAAATACTCATTCTCCGCATCTTCGATGAATCGTTGCTGCGTCTTTCGGTCTCCGCAGTAGACGTAGACCCTGCCGTTGAGCTTCGTGAGCGCAGTCAGCGTGCGGTCCTCTCTGGGAATCCGGCACCTTCTGGCCTGCACAGCCCTCTTGATTTCCCTGTTGACATTCTTTAATTTGGACATGACATGACACTCCTTTGCGATTTTCCATAAAAGCGCAAAGAAGAGCTCCCATCGTAATCGATGGAAGCCGTAAAAAACATATGCACCCATCGAATCAAGCTTTAGCACCTTGCCTTACCGGTAGGTTGCTGTGCGGTCCCAGGGCTTGTCCCTCGCGCACTCTTTATGGTAATCATAAGATACCACAGTTGCCGGTGACAGTCAAGCGTTTTTATCCACCAAAAATTTTACTGTGCGCAGAATGGAAACCTTGGCTGTTTTAGCTATGACTGCTGCACCGCTGCGAACTATTCCATCAAAACGATAACGCTGCTGTCAGAATTTCAAAACCGACTGGACAAGGCGGTCAACATCGATGTGAACACAATGTTGGATGGCGTGTTTCGCGTCGCCTGGGTACAGATGAGTGACGAGGGAAAAAGTAAACATCTATGACTGATATAGAACCATGTGGCGGAACAGTTCGCCGACAGTCAGGTGCGCATCATGGTTGGAGCGTGACGTGAAACATGAAGGCAAACAGGGATAAAAAGAATCAGCAAAAGCGCAATGCGCAAAAAATTCAGATGACCATTCAAAGTCTAGCCAGTGAGGGGCGGTTTGCGTCAGAAAAAACATTCCTGCACCACAGGGAAACGACAGTGTATGACCACAGCGTTCATGTTGCCGAAGTCAGTTTGGCAATGGCAAATGCTCTGCCTTTCTCCTTCGACATAGATTCCCTGGTGCGGGGCGCGCTGCTCCATGATTATTTCTTATATCACAGGAATGAAAGTGTGAAAACTTACGTCCTGCACGGATACAGGCACCCTGTCATTGCAGCAAGAAATGCCAAGGCAGATTACGGAATCAATGGCATCGAGGAAAACATCATCACGCGGCATATGTTTCCGCTGACACCCATACCGCCCAAATGTAGAGAGGCGTGGGTGGTGTGCATTGCAGACAAATGCTGCGCAACCCTGGAATTTTTGCCGGGACGATTTACAGGAAGTCATCTGTCAAACAACTGTAATTATAGTTAAATACTCAAATATTGTAGCAGAACAATCCGTTTTATGCGTTTTTAGGTACGTTTCGCTTCATCTCACAAAGCAGAAAGCTCCGCCTTTGTGCTGCAAAGGCACGCTGCGTTTGCTTTGCTGGGGAAATCCTCTCCCCCTTTTGAACATCACGAGGGTGATGGACTGCGTATTCCTGTGGAGCGGTTAATCAAAAAAATATTGAAAGCTGTTGAAAACGTGATGAGGATAATATGAAAATAACATGGTACGGTACAGCATCGATTCTTCTGGAAGGTGCCGAAACAGCTTTACTGTTTGATCCGTTTTTAAAATATCTCCCAGAAGGATATGAAACAGAGGAACGGTATACGCAGCGTGAAGCAGCTTTCAGAAGTGCGGCTAACATCCTGATTACGCACGGACACCTGGATCATCTGTCCAGTGTTATGCCTCTGTACGAGAATAAACCCTGCACAATATTCCTGACAGGTACGCCGGCAACGACCCTTACAAAGCAGGGATTTCCGGAATCGAAGCTTCACAGGATTGCGCCAGGCGATGTGCTCCATTTTCCGGGTGTCTCTGTTCGTGTTTATCAGGGAAAGCATATTCAATTCGACACTAAACTTATCCTGGAAAAGGCGTTCAGTTTAAACTCCTGGAGACAATTTCCGCGTCTAATTCATTTGTTGAAATTAAACGTGCGATACAGAGAAAAGAACGAGATTGTTTTTTATGAGGTCCAGGCGGAAGGGAAACGCATACAAATCATGGGCAGCGCAGATCTGGCTGATGAAGTGGCATACCCAACCGGAGCGGACGCCCTGATTCTGCCGCATCAGGGGCGAAGCGATATTGATTCGCATAATGAGGCAATCATAAGGCGATTGAACCCCAAACGTGTATTGCTGGACCATTACGATGATGCCTTCCCTCCGCTGAGCGAGTTGGTTCCGGTAGATGCCTTTTGCCGAAGAATGTCTGTAACCGTGCCGATAGAGAACATGATAGAAGGCAGGCAAATAGAAATCTGACTTGAAAGGGAAGGGCAGCGATGACTATATGAATTACATGAAAAGGCTGGAGCCGGATGAATTGAGGGCTGTATACAAAAAACACATCAGAGAAGACTTTCCACGCGGTGAGCGCCGTCCCCTTTTCGCTATGGAAAGGATGCAAAAGGCAGGACGATATGACTGCTATGGTTATTATCAAGAGGACAGCCTTGTGGCATACGCCTGTTATATCCTGACCCAAAGCAGTTCTTATGCGCTGCTGGATTACTTCGCCGTTGTCCCCGAACTGCGTGGACATGGAATTGGCAGCAGATTCCTGCGTGACCTGAACGGAACTGTGTCCGCAAAATGCGGTGTGTTCATTGAGGCCGAAAGCCCTGATTCAGCAAAGACAGAGGAGGAGCGACAGATAAGGGAGCGCCGCATTCGTTTCTATCTGTCGAACGGAGCAGGACGGACAACCTCCAGGTGCCTGTTATTTGGGGTGGACTACAATATCCTGTTCATCGCCACGAATGATACGGCTGACAAAAAGGACGCAGAGCAGCTACACCATGCGGTGGAGGCGCTTTATCGGGAATTATACGGGCGGGCTTGTGGCAAACTTTGCAGGCCATATTGCGAAAGGTGTGCTGACCATACGCCAGTATGAATGTGAATACACTGTGTGCAGAACAAAGCGGGAGGTGAAGTTTCGGGAAGAACCCTAGGGACTGAACGCAATTGACCATGACCGGATGATAAAGACCCGGCAGGCCGCCAAATTTCTGTGACGGCCTGCCGGATTAATGGTACCTGTTTCGATAAAACGACCTTCAAGCCCTTCCTATCCAAACAAGCACAGGTTGATAACTGAAAAATCTGATTTACATCCGCTGTCCTTACTGCATTTCCAACAATTCATTTGTTCACTTGCAAATGCTCCCGATCATTTCCAAAATTAAAGCCTGCCGTACAGGATTGTTTTTGCTTATGCCGACAACATCGCACAGCATTTGGCAGCCGGTTGCCACGCCTGGATGAGAAAATTCCGGTTCAGAAACCAAAGAGGTCAGCGTCAAGTTGGTCTGGAGTCCGGGAATATCAATCTCCACTTTAGAGGGATAACGGTTGCCGGAAACCTTGCTTGTCCAGATGTCGTAATAGCGGACGTCCGCCTCTGCATTGATCTGTTCGCCGTTTGCGCCACGGGCGGTGGCAAACGTGTTGTGTCTGCCAAAGGCGTAAAGATCCCACAGCGAGATTGCTTCGCCAGCTTCCTTGTCTGTGACAATCCCAAGCCATAACCATCAGCACTCATCCCTGTACACTTTCACAGGGTTTCCTTGCCGGAGAAGCTGCATGAGTTCACCATCAATTTTGTCGACAGTGCCCCATTGGCGATCAAACCATGCAATCGTGTCTTTGATCTCATAGATGCGGCCTCCAATGGTAACGGTACCGGCAATCTCCATGTTCGGGAAGGAATACTGATAGGAAAGGCCGACGCCAAAGGGAATCAATCCGTTTGCACCGTTATACAGGACATGACCGGGTCTGGGGGTCAGCGTGACATCCACAGCCTCCGTTTCGGATTGCAGTTTCAGTGTAAAGCCAGTGGAATCTCCCTGAAATGTGCCAACACTGGAACAAACACGGCAGGTTTCTTTGGAGGCATAGCTGGTTTTGGAGACTTTCTCCACCACGGAACGGTCTGTAAACTGTCCATCCTCCATAAGAAGAAACTCCACCTGAACGTTGCTTTTGACACCATGATTGATGGACTGATGCCATTCAAAGCCGATGTGCTTCCCGTCTGCGACAAAGTTGCATTTCACATACTACGAATCTATGACGCAGTTTGCCTTTGCACACAGGTCGCGTTCCTTGTCTACAAACATAGGGATTTTTGTGCTGGTAACTTTGTTTTCCATAATCCAAAAGCACCTCCTGAGGATTTTTACTTATTATATTCTCCCAGAATGGACAATCCAACGGTCAGTTCTGTCCATGTGCGCATATATGGACAAAATAGAACTATTGTGGGGCAAATTTCATGGACAGTTGTCCGATATTATATTATAATCAGGACGGTGATAATATGACACATGAAGAAATCTCTTTGCAAACCAGGCAGAAAATGGCAAACGCATTGAAAAATTTAATGCGGAAAAAGGCCCTGTCCAGCATAACGGTCAGTGAAATAGTCACAGAATGTCATTTGAACAGAAAGACCTTTTATTATCATTTCAGGGATATATATGACCTCCTGGCCTGGATGCTCGACCAGGAGGCGACAGGTATCACAAAAAATTATGATACCATGGCGCAATATCGGGAATTTCTGCCAATCATAATGGACTATATCGAACAGAATGACTATCTTATCGCCTGTGCTTATGACAGCATGGGCAGGGATGGGATGAAGCAGTTTTTCTCCCGCGACTTTGTTACCGTGATACAAAATTTTGTAGATACCGCCGAGGCAGAGCTTGCATTAAACGTCGATGCGGGCTATAAGGCGTTTCTGAGCGACTTGTACGCTGAATTGTTCGCAAACATGATTATAGACTATATCCAGACCACAGATGATGCGAAAAGGGAAAGAATGATTACTTATTTGACACGATTTTTAGATGTTTCTGTCCCAGCCTTACTCCGAGATGCAGCAACAAACAATTTTTTATGATTTGGATGTATTAAAATGATAGGACCTACCCCCAGAAAAAAGTAGAGAGGGCCAAACCAATGTGTTATAGTTTAAGTACCATCAACCGCACACAAAGGAGAAAACTTCTCTACGAATATTTTAACACAGGAAGTCCATCGCCTTCAATCTGCTGTGAAGGCAGCAATGCGAAAAGGGAAGATATTTGCAGCGCGGAAATATGGTGTATCATTATCAAGCGTGAAGCGATGGTAAAGCTGTTACAACGGAGGCTGGCAATCACTGTGGGAAAAGTCTCACAGTCCCATAGTCATCCGAAGCAGCACACCGTAGGGAAGGGGCGACCACCGCAGCTGCACTTGTTCACAGGCCCCTCTACAGGCTTATTTCAGCAGCTCCCCCAGCTTGCAGAGCCGGCGAATGGCTTCCTCCAGGGTGGGTTGCTCCCGGGCGAAGTGGAAGCGGATATAGTGGTTGACGGGCTCCCGGAAGAAGCTGGAGCCTGGCACCGCCGCCACGCCGATGTGCTGAATCACCCACTCGCAGAACTGCAAATCGGTGAACCCGGCAAACATGGGCAGATCCAGAAAGTCCTGAATGTCCACCATGACGAAGTAGGTCCCCTGGGGCACGTTATGTTTCAGCCCCGCCCGGTCAAGCCCCGCCAGGAAATAGTCCCGCTTTTGGGTGTAGACCTCCCGCAGGGTGTCGTAATAGCTTTCGTCAAACCGCAGGCCCACGGTGGCCGCCTCCTGCAACGGCGCAGCCGCCCCAACGGTCAGGAAGTCGTGAACCTTTTTGGCGTTCTCCACCACATCCGCCGGCCCAATCAGGTAGCCCAGCCGCCAGCCGGTGATGGAATAGGTTTTGGAGAGGGAGTTGCAGGTGATGGTGTTGTCATACATCCCCGGCAGGGAGGCCATGCAGGTGTGACGGTACGGCGCGTAGACGATGTGCTCATAGACCTCGTCAGTGATGACGTAGGCGTCGTACTGCACCGCCAGCGTTCCGATGGCCAACAGCTCCTCCCGGGTGAACACCTTGCCGCAGGGGTTGGAGGGGTTGCAGACCGCGATGGCCTTCGCCCCCTGCCGGAAGCCCTTCTCCACCAGCGCAATGTCATAGTTGTACTCCGGCGGCGTCAGGGGAATGTAAATCGGCTCCGCCCCGGACAGAATGGCGTCTGCCCCGTAGTTTTCATAGAAAGGGGAAAAGACCATGACCTTGTCGCCGGGGTTGCACACCGTCATCATGGCGCACATCATGGCCTCCGTGCTGCCGCAGGTCACGACGATTTCCGTCTCCGGGTCGATGGCCCTGCCGATGGCCTTACTCTGCTTCTCCGCCAGGGCCTGGCGGAAGTTCTGCGCGCCGAAGGTGATGGAATACTGGTGGGGCCCCTCATACGCGGCCTTGGCCAGGGCGTCCATGATAGGCCTGGGCGGGTCGAAGTCCGGAAATCCCTGGGACAGGTTGATGGCCCCGTATTGGTTGCTGATTCTTGTCATCCGGCGGATAACGGAGTCCGTAAAGGTTCCTACCCGTTTGCTTAATTGTGGCATGACGTTTTGCCTCGCTTTGTTTAATATTGGTTGAAAATATCGCCTCTGCAAGTATAATAGTGTAACGGAACGCCATAGTCAAGAGGAAGGGGAAAATATTTATCCGGAAGTCCTCGGATATTCTTTTCAGGCATACCCGGAGATAGAAAGAAAGCATTTGCCATTTCCGCGTTCTCCCTCTAAAATATAGACAGCAGCAGGGCAGTGATGCCGGAAGCATATTGGAACAAAACGCCTGGCGCGGCCGGAATGCCTGCCGCAGAGGTGGAAAGGAGAAGCATATGGAGTATCGCAGCTTGCCCCACGGGGGCGAAAAAATCAGCGCGATCGGAATGGGGTCCTCCGTGATCGGGGCGCGTCCGGAGGCGGAAATCATTGCAACCGTTCGCGCCGCCGTGGAGAACGGCGTCAACTATTTCGACATGGCAGGCGGCCATGCGTCAATTTTTGACGCCTACGGCAAAGCGCTGGAAGGGAAGCGGGACCAGGTCTATTTGCAGGTTCACTTCGGCGCAGACTACACGTCCGGAGCATATGGCTGGACGACCAGCCTGAAGAAAATAAAGGAATCCGTCAGATGGCAGCTGGAGCGCCTGCGGACGGACTACATAGACTTCGGCTTTATCCACTGCATGGATGAGGAGAAGGACTTGAACGCCTATATCAGAAACGGCGTCCTGGATTACATTCTAGAGCTGAAGCAAAAGGGCATCGTCCGTCACATCGGCCTGTCCTCCCATACGCCGGCAGTGGCGCACAGGGTTCTGGATCTGGAGATTCTGGATGTCCTCATGTTCAGCATCAATCCGCTGTATGACTACGGGCAGGGGGACTATGCCATCGGAAGCAGCAGGGAACGCTACGAACTGTACCGCCGCTGTGAGAAAGAGGGGGTCGGCATCGTCGTGATGAAGCCCTTCTGCGGCGGTCAGCTGCTGGACGCGGAACAATCACCCTTCGGCGTTGCGCTTGGAAAGCATCAGTGCATTCAGTATGCCCTGGATAAGCCGGGTGTGCTCACCGTTGTGCCCGGATATGGCAGTGAGGCGGAGCTGATGGAGGTATTGGACTATTTCAGCGCCCCGGACGAGCAGAAGGATTACTCTGTGATTGCCGGGTATACGCCGAAAGAATCCGAAGGTATCTGCGTTTACTGCAAGCACTGTCATCCCTGCCCAGCGGGCCTCGACATCGCGTTAATCAACAAATACTATGACCTGGCCATGCTGGGGGACAACCTGGCCAGAGAGCATTACCTGACGCTGGACAAAACAGCCGGAGACTGCATTGGCTGCGGCCACTGTGACAGCCGGTGCCCGTTCCATGTTCGCCAGAGTGCGCGGATGCGGATGATTTGCGAGGCATTCGGGAAATAAGAAGCTGCTCCTTTGCATAGAAAACAGGCGACAAGCACTTCTGCTTGTCACTTGTTTTTCCGCTTTTTTGCCTCTGATTTTAAAGGGATACCCTCGCATCTGTTGGCTTTTGTGCCAAGTTCCTCGTGGAATGATGGACTATGAAAAAATGAGCTGTGTTCAAATCTCCTCGGTAGTCATACCGAGGGGATTCCTTTCTCGACCGCTACCCATCTGTTCCCGCATAGCCGCAGAATCGCCGCGCCCTGCTGTTGGGTTCCGCAGGCATTTCATGGACGATACACACTGTTACAGGAAGCGCTTTACAATACCGCAGGAATACATACAGTTCCGCTCTGCAATACGCCTGTTAGGAAAAAGAGGAAAAGTAAATGGATTCATGCGACAAAATGGGAAAAACGTTGCTTGTAAGTTGCTTTAACGAGACTATAATAATATATAGCAACAGCTGTAGCACTGTTCCATGAGGCGCTTATGCGCAGTAAGAGGAGTGAGTCAAGGTGAAAAAAGGATTCAGCAGATGGTGTGACCAGATGTGGCTGTATGCGGTCTACTTTTTAGGCGTTGTGATGGCCTGCGCACTGGTCTGGAATTGGGATACATGGGAGATGAGCCGCAAGCTGGCCTGTATGCTGGCAATCGCCGTTCCCATGCACATCTTCGAGGAAAACTCCTTCCCGGCGGGCTTTTACTATATGAACAACCTGGGTTTTGGCTCGAAGGAGCCGATGGTTTACCCGCAGAACCGCTGCACCAATATGGTGACAAATCTTGGGGCCGAACTCGTACTGATTCTGCTGACCATCAACGTGCAGTGGGTCGAACCGAGTGCGGTCACGCTTGTACTGTTCTTTGGGCTGGGCGAGACCTTCAACCATACCAGAAGCGGTATTCTGATGTATCGCCGCTATCGCGGGAAGGGCAAAAAGACGGTTTACGGGCCGGGGCTGGTCACCTCATGGTGTGTGATGATACCCCTCAGCACGGCGGCGCTCAAGTGGCTGACGGGCCACTCTGTAACGGTGATGCAGGTCGTTGGAGGTATCGGCATTTTCCTGGGCATTGCGGTCTGCCTGATTCTCCTGCCTTTTGCAATCTCCCTGCGGGTGAAAAGCAGGGAATTCGCGTTCCACGACAGGGGTTACTTTGAAAAATTTGAGCAGTAAAGGAGCTGTGTGACGATGAGCAAATTGGATTGGAAGGACACCGCCGCCCTGATTGCGGAGGATGCGCTGGCGATTCGGGCGGGCGAAAAGGTCGTCCTTGTGGTCGGCGAGGGTATAGAGCAGGTCGATGGCCTGAACGACTTATATCTTGCCGTGAAGGAGGACCTGTATCAGAGAGGGATTGCACCGGTTTGCCTCAGCTATTGGGCGGAACCGGGGAAAAAGGTCCCGGAGCTTGTGGAGACGGTATGCTGTGATGCGGATGTCATCGTAACCATTTACACCCGCGGACTGCTGCACTCCGACGCCTGGCCCCGGATACGGGAAGGGCGCAAGCCCTCCAGCCGTCTCTTGCTTCTGCCAAACGGTAACAGCTGTGATTTTCTGAACCGCATGATGCCAAAGACGAAGGAACGGTTTTATGAGATTGCCGGGGTAACGGACCGGATCGGCAGCCAATTCCTGGGCAGGCATACCGTGCGCCTTACGGCGCAAAACGGCACCGACCTGACCTTTCAAGTTGGACAGCTTGCAGGCTGGTCCCACAGCGGCGTCGGCACCGCGCCCGGTTCATTCATCCTTTTGCCCGCCGGAACGCTGAACCTGGGCGTGGACGAGGGCTCTGCCGAGGGCACGCTGGTGATTGACTGCCATACTGCCCTCAAGCAGGAGCTGATGGAGGAGAAGGTCGTCTTTCAGGTCAAAAACGGCTACGCCGTATCCATTCAGGGGGGCAGCTACGCGGATGACTTTGCCGCCGCTGCGGCGAAGTACCCCAACGGCCCGGAGGAAACGTTCTGCATCGCAGAATTCGGCCTTGGCTTTGACAGGACTGCGGATATCCGTGTCAGCCCCAGCGAAGGAGAGCATATGTATGGCGCTGCCCATATCGGAATCGGCTCCAATGGCTCCTTTGGCGGCAGCGTGATGATCGACGCCTGGCACATTGACTGCATCCTGGAAGGCGCCTCTGTGGAGTTGGACGGAAAGCTGATCGAAAAGGATGGGCAATACCTCGATTGATTGCAGAGCCATCCGGAGGAGGTAGTGATGAAATTTTCCAGAGGAGGTCAGAGTATGGACAAGATTCAGCAGTTAGCCGATTACATTGACCGGAGCCACGCCATGGTGGCCATCACCGGCGCGGGAATCTCGCTTTCCGGTGGGGGTGTGACATACGGGCAGCTTTCCCGCACCATCCGCCCAGGCGGATTCAGAAATGACCGCTTTTTGCGTTCCTATGTCAAGGCAATGCACCATTATAAGCCCAGTCCAAGCCACTATGCGCTGCGTGAACTGGAGGAGGCCGGGAAACTGATTGGGATAATCACGACAAACGAGGATTGTATGCACACGATGGCCGGTTCCAAAAACGTCGCGGAAATTCAGGGCAGCTTTCAAATCAACCGCTGTTCCAAATGTGGGCGGCATTATGACGGCTATGAGATATGGGACCAGGAGGAACTGCCCAAGTGTGAATCCTGCGGCGGAACGATTCTCCCCTGGGAGCTTTACAGTCATATTGGGCTCTGGGATGAGGGCGTTCAAAAGGCGCAGGACTGGATCTCGAAAGCGGATTTGATTCTTGTGATTGGCACCAACGGCTACTATGGGAGCGCCTATTGGAACTATCGACGGAGAGACGCCATCATCGTCCAAATCAATCCGGGCCACACCGGCTTCGACCGAATCGCCACGCTGAATATCCGAGAGGCGTGCGATGATGTGTTTCAGCAGCTAAAAGAAATGCGCGGGGATGGCAGCTGAACGCATCTCATTGCAGGAGGGCTGCCGCCTATGGCATACTTTTTCAGCTGAAAGGATTGCTTTTCTGAGCTTGCTCCTCTGCCAGCATACCGCAGCAATCCCGGACTTCACTTGCCCATTTCTGCGGGCAGCAGGCCAGCAGCTCCTCATGCTGCATCGGATAGCGGCGGATATCAGGATTCACAAAGTGCTTCTTATAGCGGTTCAGATAGATCTTTCCCATCTTCTCTGCATAAAAGCAGTGAATCCTGGTGTCTTTGACATCAATCCCGTCTTCAAGCGGTGTGATCAGGTCGGAGTAAAACTGGTTGTAAATGCTTTCCCGTTTGACAAACGCCATTCGGGTGGTTCCCATGCCGAACATGGACAACATCTTAGCCAGCCTATGATATGCGCGCCAGGGAATCGCTCTTTCCTGTCAGGAATCGCAGCCAGATTCTCCTTCGGCGCAGAGGAAAAGAATCGCTTATCCTGCACAAAGCCGACCGCGCCGTACAAAAGAAGGAAATAGCCCGCCATAATCAGGAGTGTTGCAACGAATGTGATTATCATTTTAACCCTGACTTTCCATGATGTCTGATTGGAGCCCCACAATCCTGTTTGACAGGTTGCGCACAAACGGAATCTTCCCAATCGCTTTATAAACGGGCGCTATGATTTCCATGCCCTCTACAAGGCTGTGTTCTTCCACAAGCTCAAAATCCGGCAGCAGCTCCGCCAGCGTCCTGCCGTTCCTGACGCCCCATGTGAATTTTGCGTGGCTGCCCTCAATGGATTTTTCCTTCACCATCTTCACGATGAAGGGCACCATGGTTTCTGTAAACACCGTCACATTCGGGAAATGCGCCGCTATAATCGAGAAAATCTGCCTGACATCCGCTTCGGACAGGTACATGGTCAGCCCCTCCAGAATGACAAGCATCGGCTTGCCCGTCGCTTCCACCTCCGCCGCCCAGCGGGCGTCCATGGCGGAGGCGGCAATTTGCGTGATGGGGCCGCCATCCTCCGGCAGGAGCCGCCTCCGCACCTCGATCACCTCCGGCAAATCAAGATTGTACCAGTGCGCGTAGCCGCTCATCCGATAGCAGCGCGTATCCAGGCCGCAGGCCAGGTTGACCACAACCGCGCCGGGGCAGTTCTGTAAATAGTTATTCACCAGCCGGTCAAGCACAAGTGTGCGGGCGATTACGCCGCTGGACATGGTACTGTCCCGCTCTGCAAGAGAAAAATCGTAATCCAAGCGGGAAACAAGTTCCACAGCCTTTTCGTCTGTGATTTTGTGATTTGGCTTCTGCGTTTCCTGCGCCCGGGCAAACACCGTTTGCAGCATGGTCTCCGGTACGCCGGTCAGTGTGATTTTTTCCATGTCCTTGTCACCTTTCTTTTGCCCGCTTTACGCATTCCACATAGGCCAGCGTGAGACGGGCAGCCATTTCCTCCATCTTCATGACCTCCCAGCCATTTGCTTCAAGAAAGCTCCGGTACTCCGCTGCGCTCCACTGATGTTCAAATTTGACCCCGGCAATGCTGAGAATTTTTGACCATACGGCACTAACGGCTCCGTTTTGGTGATTCACAAAGTTCGGCGCAATCAGCAGGCCATCTTCTTTCAAAACCCGGTCGATTTCCCGCAGCGCTTTCTGCGGATCCGGCAGGATATGCAGGGCATTTGCGATGATGACCGCATCAAAAGAGCCGTCCGGATAGGGCAGATTTGCCGCGTCTGCAACCTCAAAAGTGAGGTTGCCGGGGTAGTTGCCCTTCCGCGCTTCCTTGATCATCCCATCGGAGTAATCTGTGGCGATCATTTTATTTGTGGCATGGGCAACGTGCTTTGCCAGCAGGCCTGGACCGGTGGCAACCTCCAGCACATCCATACCCCGAATGACCTGGGGAATGCGTTCGTACATCAGGTCGTATGCTTTCCGGTCGCCCCGCATGGCCTTCTCATAAATCGGGGCATAAATGTCCCATATCTTTTTATTCATCTCTAAAATCTCTCTCCATCGTGTACATACATCCGCCGCCTTTTAGCGGTGTTTCCGCCGACAGTTTCATGCCGCAGGCTATGTACTTTTTCATTTTCAGTTCCGTGTCTGTGTCCAGAACGCAGGGGATGCTCCGCTCCCGTGCAGTGCGAAACGGTTCCTCCAGCAGCGCACGCAAAAATCCCTGTCCCTGAAATTCCCGCCGAACGGCGACCATGGAAACGACCACATAGTCCGGCTCTTTCTGATATATCTTCTCATACGGATTGTTCATCAGCGGAATCAACTTTTTCAGCGAATGAAAGGAAAGCTCCCGCAGGAACCGCCACGCCATATGAAGGGACACACGCATCATTTTCATGCCCCATTCCTTTGCTTCGCCCTTTCGCCAATAAGCAAGATAGCCCTCCTGCCGTTCGGAAGTCGCGTAGAGGGTGCCGAGACGATAGTAGCACTCCGTCATGATTTCAAGCGCCTTGACTGCGTCCTTACGGGGAATCCGGGCAAACACGCCTTCGCCTTCCTCATAGAACGCCTCACCAATGCGTCTGCCGATGGATTCGATTTCTTCATCGGTCAGATTCAGAAGCTGAACTACGCCGATGCTTTTTACTCTGGGAAAGCTCATGGTTTTTCCCTTTCTTCCTCAGAATACTCTGGTTCCCTGTCGCCCACATACCAGTAATCACATATGCTGCCACCGCCGGCCAGGGTTTGCTTGCGATAGAGCCTGGCGTGGTATAGACCGGCCAACCGATAATCCAGCTCGCACATCACCGGCAGAATCTCCAGATAGCCATAGGCTCTCGCGTAATCGTTCAACGGACACCTCGTAAAGTAATAGAATATGCCGGTGCCCAGAGGCGGCGTCTCATGGTGGAAATCCCACGACCTGTCCTGATACTCCGGATGATTTTCAATCCATTCTGCGCATTTACGGAGCTTTACCCTGAATTTGTCCATGTCCTTTGGCTTGTTGACATCCAGGCCGCCCATGACCTTTTGGACGATGTTCAGTTCCAGCAGGTCTCGGGTCATACTGCGCATATCGCCCGGCGTGATGGCTCCGTCAGCTGCTTTCCAAATTGCCATGAACACAAAGGACATATAGATATTGTGCGCCATCGGATTTTTGGCCCCGATGTCCTCCGCCTGGGCCAGCATTTGCCGGTAGATGGGCTTTGCTTTCCTGATGTATTCTCCTGCGGCCTTTCGCCCATACTTTTTCGCCAACAGTCTTTTCATAAATGGAGCGATCATGATCCAGTATTGCCCTGTGTATTTCATGCTGATGCCCCTTCCTTGCAGGTATTTTGAAAGAAACCCATGTTTAGTTCTCCTTGCAATTGATCCACGCTATAAGTTGTTTGCTGTTTCGGTGTAGGTACAACCATGCCAGTATACATCCGAACCATAAAACCATGCTCTCGCTCATCAGGCCGTTCGTAAAAGCCAGACGAAACGCACCCTCCGGCATGAGCAGGGTGAGCAGCTTCAACAGTCCATAGAAAATGAGCGGATTGACCAGAGCCATCTGCCACGGCAGGACGCTCTGTCCCCGCAGCACCAGCCAGCTCCAGTAGAGGTAGGGCGGCAGCATCAATACCTCGCTCACCGGGATGAGCCAGGCAAAATGGGAGAAGACCGCCTCCGAAACCGGAAGGGCGGCGGAGGCGTACCCATTCCCACTCATCCAGGCGAAGCCATACAGGAGCATGATGTAAAACAGATGCAGGCACAGCCACGGGGTCAGGCTGAATGCTGTCAGGTAGTGGTAAACCCGCTGTCGTCCCTCTTCATTGAGCAGTCTCCCAAGCGCAAACAGTGCGATCCCGTACAGGAGGATGCCAGGAAAGGCCAGCGCCATCGCCAGACTGTTGCGCCAGGGGGCGATTTGCGCCGCGCCCTGGGTCAGCCAGGAGATTGTCCCGGAGTAGGTCGTGTCACCGTAGAGCATGAGCCAATCTCCAACGCCAAAGCACACACAGCCCAACAGACCGCAGAGAAGGGCGGGGGTAATCGGTTTAGAGATTCTCAATTTCATCCCTCTTTTCCCATAGCTTTACCAAATCCAGGGCATCATCAACGAAACAAGCAGCCCACCCACAGCAAACACTGGCACCATCGGCAGCATGACCTTCACATGAAACCATTTCTGATGATATTCTTTGTCCATGTGTTCCGTGCCTGACAGGCGCACCCGCCTGATGTTGGCAAACAGCACCCAGTCGAGAAAGCAGGTGTCGAACATGGCCAGCACAATCATGTAGCCGTACACGAACAGAAGCCCTTCCACAAAGGTTTCCGCTCCCGCCCGATGCGCCATCCACGCAAACAGGAACAAAAAGGCG
This sequence comes from Clostridiales bacterium, assembly GCA_021205455.1. GTDB lineage: Bacteria > Bacillota > Clostridia > Oscillospirales > Oscillospiraceae > Onthomonas. The sequence goes on along the minus strand of JAJPXL010000136.1, from coordinate 8,330 downwards.
ATGATAGCGATGACTTTTCGGAGAATCGTGAGGAAGGTCATCTTTTCCTTTGTCGCTTCCCTGTGCTGTGAGGAATAGTATTGCGCCTGAATTTCCGGCGGATAATCGCCGATGAAGGACACAGGGTTGACCAGCAGCATCCCGAAAATGGACACGCCGAACACGGCGCACATCACAACGCACTCAAGAACATAGATGGAAACGCTCATTGGTTATACGCCCCTTTCCGACATATGAAACAAGCCATGGATTTCACGGTGCTAAACGCTACTGCCTCATACTGCCGCTCCAATCGCTGTTTCAGGCTGTCCGCCGTTTCGTAGGGCGGAGAGAAGAAGCACCTCGGCTCATAGAGGGCTCGATATGCGGATTTGATTTCGTCGTATCTGTTCATAGAAGCTCCTCTCCATCTGCATCTTCGTTAGTTTAACCTAACTAACATTATAGCAGAATAGAACACAGAAATCAACACAATATTTTGCAAGATTGCCAGCATAATATTGCAAAAGGCCAAAACAAGCGATTCGTCTATATTTACAAAAATAAGCGAAAAATAGGCCAAATTTATGCTATAATGAATCTTGCGGGGAGAAAAAGAAAACCGTATAATAATCAACAAGCAAGGACGCTCGCAAAAAAATGCACCATAGCGCCCTTGCTTTTTTGTTACCCCATTCAACTTTAAGGAGGAACTACCATGAAAAAGAAACTGCTCAGTCTTCTGCTTGCTCTGAGCCTTGTTGTCAGCCTGGCCGCGTGCGGGTCTTCCGACAGCACAAGCGGCTCATCCGAGAGCGAGTCCTCTGACGCCGCGAGCGACACATCAGAGGCCGCATCTTCTGCCGAAACGGAAGCGGAGGCGGAGGCGTCCACCGTAGAGGAAAGCTCCGATTCCGTCGAGTTTGCCGGCACCATCACGCTGGGTATGATCGGCCCCATGACCGGCAGCCTGGCCGTTTACGGCACCCATGTTGCCAACGGCGTCAATCTGGCCATCGAGCAAATCAACGCCGCCGGCGGCGTCACCGTGGGCGGTGAGTCCTACGAGCTGGCAGTGGAGTCCAAGGATGACCAGGGCGACTCCACGGAGTGCCTGAACGCGATGAACGCCCTGATTTCTGACGGCATCGAGCTGGTCATTGGCTCCGCCACCTCCGGCTGCACCTCCAGCATCACCTCTGTCGCCAACTCGGAGGGCGTTGTCCTGATCACCCCCTCCGGCACGGCGGACGCCCTGACCACGGAGATGGACTATGTATTCCGTACCTGCTTTAAGGACTCCTTCCAGGGCGAGCTGGCCGCTCAGTACGCTGCGGATGAGGGTTACACCAAGGTAGGCATTGTCTACTGCTCCGCCGATACTTATTCCGCCGGCCTGCGGGACGCCTTCACAGCGGCCGCCGAAGAGCTGGGGCTGGAGATCGTCGCGGAGGAATCCGTCGCCACGATGACCGAGGTGGATTACACCAACCAGTTCACCAAGATGGTGGAGGCAGGGGCCGAGCTGGTCTTTGTGCCCTTCTACTATGATGTCACGGGGCCCTACCTGGTGCCGCAGGCCCGCAGCGTGGGCTTTGACGGCATCCTGCTGGGCGCCGACGGCGTGGACAACACCGAGACCACCATCCCCGACGGCGCAGACCTGTCCGTCTATAACGACTTCCTGTTCGTCAACCACTATTCTACCGAGCTGGCCACCAGCGACATCTCCGTCAGCTTTGTCGAAAGCTATGAGGAGGCCTACGGCGAGACGCCCAACAACTTCGACGCCCTGGGTTATGACGCCGTTCTGGTGCTGACGCAGGCCATCGAGTCCTGCGGCGCCTTCGATGCGGACAGCGTCCAGGCGGCCCTGGCGGATACCTCCGTGGTATATGAGGTCTCCACCGGCACCTTCTCCTTCGACGATACTGGTACGCCCATTAAGACCGGCGTGCTGATGGGTTATTCCTACACGGAGGGCGACGACTCCGTCACGAAGATTGCCATCACGACCCTGAGCCTGGACTAATCGCTAATTATCCAGAGTGAGAAGGGGGAGACGCCTTCGCGTCTCCCCCTTTGCAGGATAAAAAGAGAGGAGCGTCCGATGACCACTTTTATCCAATTTTTAATTACAGGGCTTCGGCTCGGCAGCGTCTATGCCCTGATTGCCCTGGGCTACACCATGGTGTATGGCATCATCAAGCTGATCAATTTTGCCCACGGTGATTTCATCATGGTGGGCGGCTACACCCTGTTCTTTATGATTCCCGTGATTATGAACATGGGGCTGCCCGGCTGGCTGGCGGTGATTCCCGCCGTTCTGGTCTGCGCCTGCGTGGGTATGCTGGTAGAGCTGCTGGCCTATCGCCCTGTGCGGAAAAAGGGAAACAATCTGACCTCGCTGATTACCGCCATCGCCATGAGCTTCGTGCTGGAGAATCTGGCGCAGGCCATTCCGGCCATCGGCCCGGATCCGAAGGTCCCATATACCCTGTTCACCAGTACGGTGTCCATTGCAGGCGTTTCCGTCAGCAGCGCCACCATCATCACAGTGGTGGTCTCCGCTGTTATCATGGTGGCGCTGTATTTCTTCACGCAGAAGTCCCGTATTGGCTGCGCGATGCGCTGCGTGTCGGAGGATAAGGAGGCCGCCACCCTGATGGGCGTCAACGTGAACCAGACCATCATCGTTACCTTTGGGATTGGCGCAGGCCTGGCGGCGGTAGCGGCGCTGATGTACATCGCCCAATACCCCAAGGTTTACACCACGATGGGCGCGACGCTGGGCATTTACGCCTTTGTTGCCGCCGTTCTGGGCGGCATAGGCTCCCTGCCTGGGGCCATGCTGGGCGGCCTGGTGATCGGCATCGTCCAGTCCGGGGCCAACACCTATATCAGCTCGTCCATGTCGGACACCTTTGTCTACCTGATTTTAATTGCGGTGCTGATGATTCGTCCGGCGGGCATTTTGGGAAAGAATGTGGGGGAGAAGGTATGAAAAAGAGCGAAACGAGAACCCGCTATCTGGTCAATTTCCTTGCCGTTGTGCTCCTCTTTGTCATTTCCCTGGTGATGAGCGCCGCCGGAGGCGACACCCTGAAGCTGAAGGTCGTCCCCTCCATCTGGCAGTGCTGCTACCTGATTATCATGGCGGCCTCGCTGAACCTGGTGCTGGGCTTTCTGGGGCAGCTCTCCCTGGGGCACTGCGGGTTCATGGCCGTGGGCGCTTATACGGCGGCGCTGATTTCCCTGGCGTTTCAGCGTGCAGGCTTCTATGAGGAAAAGTCCGGCCCCGCCTTTCTGCTGGTGCTGCTCCTCAGCACCCTGGCCGCCGGCGTTCTGGCGGCGGTCATGGGCCTGCTGGTGGGTATCCCGGCCCTGCGGCTGAAGGGGGATTACCTGGCCATCATCACCCTTGGCTTTGGCATGATCATCGTCAACGTCATCAATAACCTCCCCTTCTGCGGTCAGCAGGGGTTGGGGCAGGGCTCCGCCTCCTCCGCGCTGTACGCCACGGGCCTGGGCTTCTCCAATGACGAGAAGGTGCAATACCTGTGGGTCGCCGTTTTGATGGTGATTTTGTGCATGACCGCCATGCTCCTCTTTGTCCGCTCCAAGTACGGTCGGGCCATTCGCGCCATCCGTGACAACGAAATTGCCGCCGCCACCTCGGGAATCAACGTCAGCTATTACAAGGTGCTGACCTTCACGATTTCCGCCTTCTTCGCCGGGGTCACAGGCGCGCTCTACTCCTGCTGCAACGCGGCGCTGGCCACCACCTCCTTCGCCTTCACCAACGGCTCCATTTTGAACTCCGTGTTCATCGTGGTCATGGTGGTGGTGGGCGGCATGGGCTCCATGACCGGCTCTGTGATTGCCGCCGTAGCGCTGTTCCTGCTGAACTACACCATCAAGAACGGCGCGTGGGTGTCGGCGCTGCCCGCGTTCCTGCAAAATATATTCGCCTACCCCATGCTGGTGTACTCTGTGGCGCTGATTGTCGTCATCCTGTTCCGGCCGCGGGGCATTATGGGCAGCCGGGAGTTTGCCCTGTGCGACATCCCCAAGTGGCCCGGCATGATTAAGGCCTATTTCACCTCCCGGTTCAAAGGAAAGGAGGCCATCCGCCATGAGTGAAGCGAAAACGCCTGTCCTGGAGACCAGGCGGCTGGGTGTCACCTTCGGCGGCCTTCACGCCGTGCAGGACTTCAATCTCTCCATCTACTCCGGCGAGCTGGTGGGGCTGATTGGCCCCAACGGGGCGGGCAAAACCACGGTTTTCAACCTGCTGACCGGCGTTTATGTCCCCACTGAGGGCACGGTGCTGTTGGACGGCGTCCCGCTGAACGGGAAGAAGGTACACCAATTCGTAGAGGCGGGCGTCGCCCGCACCTTCCAGAATATCCGCCTGTTCCACGATATGACGGTGATTGAGAACGTCAAGGTGGCCTTCACGAAGGACATTCACTACGGCCTGCTGGACTCCCTGCTGCGCACCCCGAAGTACTGGAAAGCGGAGGCGGAAATCACGGAAAAGGCGATGGAGCTGCTGGCCATCTGCCACCTGGAGGACAAGGCGAACGTGTTGGCCTCCAGCCTGCCCTACGGACAGCAGCGGAAGCTGGAAATCGCCCGCGCCCTGGGCACCAATATGAAGGTGCTGCTGCTGGATGAGCCTGCCGCCGGTATGAATCCCACCGAGACGGCGGAGCTGCTGGACTGCATCAACACCATTCGGGACCAGTTCGGAATCGCCATTCTGCTGATCGAGCACGATATGTCGCTGGTTATGAACATCTGTGAGCGCATCCAGGTCATTGACTATGGACAGACGATTGCCTCCGGCCTGCCAAAGGAGATCTCTAACGATCCCAAGGTCATTGCGGCCTACCTGGGCGAATAGGGAGGGTGGACTATGCTGGAAATTAAGGACTTGAATGTATATTACGGCGCGATTCACGCGCTGAAAGGCATTTCCCTGACGGTGCAGGACGGGGAGCTGGTCTCCCTGATCGGCGCCAACGGCGCAGGCAAAACCACCTCTCTCCACACGATCTCCGGCCTGCTGACCGCTTCCAGCGGCGAGGTGCTGCTGGACGGGCAGAACCTGCAAAAGGTTCCGCCCCACACCATCATTCGGATGGGGCTGGCCCATGTGCCGGAGGGGCGGCACGTCTTTGCCAGCATGACGGTGGAGGAAAACCTTCGTATGGGGGCCTACATTGTCAGGGACCAGAAGAAAATCGCCGCCAGCCTGGAACAGGTTTATCACCATTTTCCGCGGCTGAAGGAGCGCCGCCGGCAGCTTGCCGGCACCCTCTCCGGCGGCGAGCAGCAGATGCTGGCCACAGGGCGGGCGCTGATGACAGACCCCAAAATTGTGCTGATGGATGAGCCGTCCATGGGCCTTTCCCCCATCCTGGTGAAGGAGATTTTCTCCATCATTCAGACCCTTCACGAGAGCGGCATCACCATCCTGCTGGTGGAGCAGAACGCAAAGATGGCGCTGGCGGTCAGCGACCGAGCCTATGTGCTGGAGACCGGCACCATCTCCATGGAAGGCCTGGCCAGCGATTTGGCCGCCGATGACCGGGTGCGCAAGGCATACCTGGGTGCGTGAGAGGAGGCGTCCGTATGGAAAAGTATGTTATCACGGTTGCGCGTGAGACCGGTAGCGGCGGACACAACATCACCCGAAAGCTGTCCGCCGCCCTGGGCGTTCCCTACTATGACCGGGAGCTGCTGCGGTTGGCCTCGGATGTCAGCGGCATCCACGAGGGGCTGTTTGGCCTGGCCGACGAGCGTATCGGCGTCAAAGAGATGCTGTTCGCCGCCCAGCGCGCCTACACCGGCGAGATTCTCCCGCCGGACAGCGACGACTTTGTCTCCACCCAGAACCTGTTCAACTTCCAGGCGAAAATCATCCGCGACCTGGCGGCGCAGGAGAGCTGCATCATCCTGGGGCGCTGCTCCAACTATTTGCTGGCCGACCAGCCCCATGTGCTGAAGGTGTTCATCCATGCGCCCCTGGAGGAGCGTATCCAGCGCGTTGCGTCCTTCTCCCTGGCCTGGAGCCGGAAGGAGGTCATCCGGCACATCAGGGACGAGGATAAGCGCCGCGCCGCCTACTATCACTACTACACCGGCCTGGAGTGGCGGGACGCCGGAGGCTACGACCTTTCTCTGGACTCCGCACAGCTGGGGGAGGACGGCTGCGTGGCGCTGATTCAGCAGGCGCTCCCTCTGTTTTTTGGCTGAGCTGAGCGGTTCAGGCAAAGAAGCGCGGATTACGATGCCGTCACCGCTGTTTCAACTTTTTTACCTGCTACATTCAGACATACTAAACGGCGCAGCCGATTCGAGAAGGATTGGCTGCGCCGTTTACAGTGTGTGCTTCTGTCGGCAGATTGGGCGTCTCTGCCGGTCAGGGCCATGGGCCAAGCAGTTCTACATAACAGTAACCCGTGGTCGGTTTTCCTTGATAAACGCCATTGATGGAGCAGGCAGCTTCGTATTTGTGCAGGGCAGGGTGCTTGGATACGATTTCCTGCTCCCTGTTCTCCATTGTTATCTCCAAACGGGCGTCTAAATCAGGAATGTTTACAATCCACCGAGTCGGATAATTCTGCTTGGATTTCGGGCTGCGCCAGTAGTCAAAGGCAGATTCCTTCAGGGAAGAGGTCCTCGCTACCGTTTGCGTACCGTCGGCATTCAAAATCGTGGCCCAGGAATTTTCTGCGCCGGCATTCTCATCTACCACCCACCACAGGCTGGCTTTATCACCGGTATCCAGGTTGAGGTCCATCCAAGCCCAACGCCCACCAAGACCGCGCCGGTTGTGGTGGTGCTGCCACTGACGGTCAAACCAGGAGATTCCCTGCAAAGCATACGTTTTCCCTTCAATAGTCAGGCTTCCGGTGGTTTCTACATTAGGGACGGAATACTGATAAACGCCCATATCCACCATTGGAAAATAACCTGTGCCACCGTTATAAATAACTGGTGCTTTGGGGTTGAGTGTCACATCCACTTTGCCGTCAGGCATCGTCGCGGAGAGGTTTATCTCGTTCAAATCACCGGACATGGAACCGTTGGGAGCCTGAATGGAAAACGTGTCTTTCGATACGGTAACTTTACTCATGGGTGTGATTTGATCGTCTCCGTAGTACCAGCCAGTGGTTTCATCTGTAATGGAAAAAACAGAGTTCAATACGGGCATACCACGTTTGACAGACATGATGAGAAGATGGAACAGGAAGTTCAGTTTATGCCCATCCACATCAAAGTGCCCGATGACGAACCAGGAGTTGTTATTGAACTCTTGCTTCCAAAGTAAATCTCTGTTGGGCTGGACGAAAGGAGAAATCCCCGTCAGGGTTCTGTGCTGATTATCGACGATAGCGCTTCCGTTCTGAACCATAGAATCACCTCATTCATAAAATCAAGTGTAAAATAATTGACACCTGTTACGATTTATTATAGAATGAGAGTAGAGATACGGCAACGCTCAATTTAAACTTTTTTGTCTCTTAATTGACAACTGGGCGGGAACTGTTTCCGATTTTGAGGTGAGCATATGGAACAGAAAATAGATTTTCGGATTCAAAAGACGCATATGGCGCTATCCAAAGCGTTTCACGAATTATTGCAGGAAAAAAGATTTGAGGACATCACCGTAAGCGAGCTGTGTGAGCGGGCGATGGTTCGCAGGGCCACATTTTATAAGCATTTTGCCGATAAAAATGAGTTTTTTGAGTTCTTTATCCGCCAGGTGCAGGAAGACATGAATCAAGGGCTTCCCAAGGCTGATGATACCGATGACTTTAAGCGTTTTTACGCTCGAATGGTGTGTCATGTGTTGAATTACATGGAGGACAATGAAAAGATGGTAAAGCTAATCCTGAAAAGCTCCATGCAATTGACTCTGGTGGAAATTTTGTCTGAGCAGCTGATTCAGGACTGTATCACCAAAATCAAATTGGATAGGGAGAAGGGAATACAATACCCGGCTTCCCCTAATACGATGGCATCGTTTTATGTTGGTGCATTGATGTTCACAATCCGTTTTTGGTATTTATCAGATAAACGAATGACTAAAGAGGAGATACAAAAGGAGATTCAGGCGATTGTGGATTCCATCAATCATGATTGCACAGCTGCTGAATGACCGGACGGATTGTGCTGGGAATGAAGAGATCGCATAATAGGGAAACTGGCTACTGTTTGTGAGTGTGGTCCTATCACAGCAGACAGATAAATGCCCAATGAGGAGCTGGCCCGCTGCCAGATGCGTAAGCGTCAAACCTACTGGCGTAAAAAACTACCGGCCCATCTGAGCCGGTAGT
>JAJPXL010000137.1 GCA_021205455.1 Clostridiales bacterium | reverse complement strand
GGTCCAGGGTGCGGATGACGGCGGGCCTCCCGCCCATGGCCTCCGCCACGGCGCGGTAGGCGCTGAACTGCTCCTCCTCTGTGGGGCAGCGGTCAGCGGACAGGAACAGCCCCTCCGAACGGAACAGGCCAACGCCCTGGCCGCCGCAGGACAGGACGGCGGCGGCCTCGTCCGGGGTGCTGATGTTGCAGTACACTTTGAGGCTGCCAGGTTCCGGCGGCGCCTGTGGAGGCGCTGCCTCCGGCGGAGCACTCCGCTGCGCCTGCTTAAGTTCAAACGCCTGCATGGTGCGGGCGTCCGGGTCGATGAGGAGCCGGCCCGTCTCCCCGTCCAGGCAGGCCGTCCGCCCCGCGCAGTCCGGCGTCAGGGCGCGCCCCAGGCCGCAGACAAAGGGAATCCCCCTGCTTCGGGCCAGAATGGCGGTGTGACCGTAACCGGAGCCGCCGCAGGTGGCAAGGCCCAGGAGCTTTCCCCGCTCCAGCTGGAGCAGCTCCGAAGGGGCCAGGTCGTCCGCCGCCAGAATCACAGGCGTGCGCAGGACCACCGGCGGCGGGCCGCCGGTGAGATTGTCCAGCAGCCGGCGGGTGACATCCTCCAAGTCGGCGGCCCTGGCGCGCAGGTAGGGGTCGCTCATGGCGGCAAAGCGGGCGTCAAGCTGCCGCCCCGCCTGCTGCACGGCGCAGGCCGCGCCGCAATGGGATTCCTCCAGCGCGGCCAGGATGGCAGAGGTAACGTCCTCGTCCGTCGCCAGCAGGGACTGGGCCTCCAGCAGCAGGGCGGCGTCCTCTTCCCCGTTTGCGCGGCACGCCGCCGCCAGGCCCTCCAGCTGTTCCGCCGTCCGCTCCTGTGCACGGGTCAGCCTGGCCCGTTCCGCCGCCAAATCCGCCCCGGCGTCGGGGGCGGCAGCCGCCTGGCGGGGATAGAATTGCAGCAGGCCACAGGCGGCCCCTTTGGATATGCCGTTTCCCTGTAAAAGTATCATGTAAGCCGCCTCCCCTCCGGACGGAGATTCACAGGTTCAGCAGGAAGAACGCCTGCATATCGTTCCATGCGGTTTCCTCCTCCGCCCCCTCCACGGTGACGGTGATGGCATCCCCGTGCTGAATCTCCAGGTTGAGGACCCACAGCAGCTGGCTGGCCTTCACCGTTTTGTCCCCCTTGGTCAGGGTGATGACGGTGTCGGCATAGGTTTTCGCCTGCCTCGCCAGCAGGCCGGCGGGGCGGGCGTGGAAGCCGTTGGGGCTTTGGACGATATGGGTGAACTGTTTCATATCAACACCGTTCCGGCCGCTTGCGTCCGGCAAGGGGACCGGAAGCGGCTGCCTTTCGACCGAGGTTTTGTAAACTGCTTCCATTATAGCATAGCGGCGTTAAAATGCAAGCGGATGTGCAGGCCGTGCGCATCATGCCGTCGCAGCAGCGCAGCCAGCCCGCAAGGCTTTGCGGGCTGGCTGTCAGCGTGGTGATGTGATTGTGCGGGGGCGTCCTCACCCGGCGTTGAACAGCTCGGAGAGGGTATCCGCGTGCTCCTGGAAGATCTCCAGCAGGAAGGTATCCCAGTGGCGGGCGTCCTGAGTGCTGCTGCCGAACACATAGTCCTCCTGGCCGTAGTCGATGACATCGAAGCCGGGCATGGCCTTGCTGGCCCCCGCCGTGCGGTAGGAGACGGCGTCCGCCAGGGAGAAGGAGACGCTGGTGACATCGGAGCAGTCCACCCAGCCGCTCAGGTCGGTGCCGGTGGCCTCGGTGGCGGTGCCGTTGGCGGTCTGGGTCTCGGCAGCGGGGGTCTCCACTGCCACGCCGTCGGCGTACTCGGCGTACATCTGGTCCACATAGAGGGCGAAGGAGCTGCTCAGCACCTCAGAGGGCACATGGCCGCCGTCCCACTGCCACTCAATCTCGCAGTCGGTGCCGTTGTTCAGCCAGGCGATTTGCAGGTTCAGGGAGGAGAACATGGACATATCCCCCTCGGAAGCGCCCATGACGATGCGGGTCCAGGCGGGGCTTTCCGTTCCCTCGTCCCCGATATAGTTCAGGGGGTTGTAGAGAGAGACCAGGTTGTTGCCGTACTCGTCCCCTTCCTCCAGCTCCGCGATGTCGGCGGCGTAGGCCTCCACCATCTCCTCATAGCTGGAGTAGTTGGCGGAGTCGGTGCTGCTGCCTGCGGCCTGGGTGGTGCCTGCGTCGGGGGTGCCCACGTCCATGGTGTCGCCCGCGCTGTCCACGTTCTCGTTGGTGCTGGAGGAGCTGTCTGCCCCGCCGTCCGGCAGGCTGTCGGTATCAATATCGTCCGGCAGCTCGCCGTCCGTCAGACTGCCGCTGTCCGTATCGCCGCCGGGGAAGCCGCCCATGCCCCCTCTGCCGCCCATGTCGGAGGAAGCGCCGTCGGGCAGGCTGTCAGTGTCAATATCATCCGGCAGCTCGCCGTCGGACAGGCCGCTGGCGTCAGCGTCGTCGGGCAGGCTGTCCGTGTCCAAATCGCCGGGCAGTTCGCCGTCAGCGCTATCTCCTCTGCCGCCGGCGAAGTCCGCCGCGCCGTTCATGCCGCTGGGCAGGTCGCCGCTCATGCTGCCGCCGCTGGAGGCGGTGTAGCGGCCCTCCAGGAAGGCGGCAGCCTTGTCCTCGGTGGTCATGGCAGCCACTTCCTCGTCAGAGAGGGCGTTGCCGTCCGCATCGAACCACGTCCAGCCGTCGGCGTAGTCCAGATTATCCAGGTACCACTGGAGGTTGGAGACGAACTCTGCCAGGTAGAGGTCAAGATAAGTGCCGCCGTAGCCGTTGGTGTCGGCGTACAGCTCCTCATCGTACTCGATGGTCAGGGCGACAGTGCTGTTCAGCGCGCCGTCCCCGTCCAGGTCGAAGCCCACGTCGGCCTCGTCCATGGTCAGGTTCTGGGCGTTGATATACTCCATATACTCCTCGGAGAGGTACTCCGCCAGCTGGGCCTGGAAGTCGGAGCCGAAGGTGTAATCCGTGTCCAGGTAGTACTCAAAGGCCAACGCCATGTCCGCCTCATAGAGGGAGGTGATGGCGCTGTAGGCGATGCAGCCCCAGGCCCCGTCGGACAACTCCACCTCCTCGCCGTCAATGGTGACGGTGGTGGAATAGCTGCCGTCCTCGTTCAGGTAGCAGCCCACCGCGCCCACTTCCGCCTGATAGGGATAGAAGTCGGCATTGTTGGAGGTGGCGGCGAACATGGTGGCGTGAGCGCCGCCGCCGGAGCCTCCGGTGGAGACGAAGTAATCCACGCTGCCGGGGAGGTTGCCCAGCAGGATGTTGTACTTCACGAAGCGGGCGGCGGCCTTCTGGTCGGCCAGGCAGGAGGGGGCGTCGCCGGTGTAATAGGTGTTGCCGTCCTCATCGGTGGCGGTGTCCTGCTTGCCCCGGTTGCCGCAGGCCACGTTGACATAGCCCTCAGAGGCGTAGGTGGTGGCGGCCTGGGTGTTGGTGGAGGAGCTGTAGCCCGCCGCGCCGGTGTTGAGGATCACGGGGGCGGTGGCGGCGGTGTACACCTGGCCGTTGGTGCTGGTGATTTCCGCGTCATAGTCAATGACCAGGCTGCCGTTCACCGCTTCGGTATAGCTGTCCGCCGTCACGTCGGCCACCCCGTCGTCGTCGGTGTCGATGCCGGTGACGTAGCCGCCGGGGACGCAGACAGAGACGCCCTCCTCGTCCTCAATCTCCGGGTAGGCCACGGCGGAGACGATGGACATGACCCAGGCGTCCGCGCCGGAGTCATAGCTCCAGGTGTAGTCGGTGTTGTTGGCCAGGTTCAGGGTGGATTCGATGTATTCCTTGTCAGATGATGCCGCCTGAGTCTCTGAGGCAGCAGCCGAATCAGACGCGGATTCCGCCGCTGTTCCCGACGTGGATTCCGCCGTATCAGAATCTGAGGATGTGCTGCCGCAGGCGGCCAGGCTCAGCACCATGGCCAATGCGCAGAGCAGCGCAGTGAGCTTTTTCATTTAGGAGGACCTCCTCATGTTTTTTTGTTATCCTAGCATAGCTACCTTGAAAAAAGATTGAAGCCTTCCATCTTTTTTCAAGGTTTTTGTGGTATAGTAAAGGTCACACAGGTACAGAGAGGAGAGGGCGGTTATGAAGCTGCTGCTGATTGAGGACGAGCCCCGGATGGTGGACGCGCTCAGGGAGCTTCTGCGGCAGGAGGGGTACGATGTGGATTGCTTCTTCCGCGGGGACGACGGCCTTGCGGCCATTTGCAGCGGGCAGTATGACGGGGTGATTCTGGATGTCATGCTGCCCGGCCTGTCCGGCGTAGAGGTGGCAGCCCGGAGCAGGAGGGCGGGCATCCGCACCCCCATCCTGATGCTCACCGCCAAGGGGGAGCTGGACGACAAGGTGTTGGGCCTGGACGCCGGGGCCGACGATTACGTCACAAAGCCCTTTCAGCCCAGGGAGCTGCTGGCCCGGGTGCGGGCCCTGTGCCGCCGGGGGATGCCCCTGGTGGACGACCGGCTGTGCGCCGGTGACCTGGCGCTGGATGTCAGGGCCCTGACGCTGCACTGCACCACCACGGGGCAGAGCGTCCACCTCAGCGAGAAGGAGTGCCGGGTGCTGGAGTATCTGATTTCAAATCAAAAGCAGATTTTATCCAAGGAGCAGCTGGCCATGAAGATCTGGGGCTATGAGGACGAGGCGGAGTACAACAAGGTGGAGGTCTACATCTCCTTCGCCCGGAAGAAGCTGGCCTTCGTCGGCTCCCGTGTGGAGATCAAGGCGGTGCGGGGAGCCGGATATGAATTGAGGTGGGACTGTGGGTAAAGAACGGCAGCGCAGCGCGTTCCAGCGCTCTCGGCGGCAAATTGTGGCGGTCATCATGGTGGTCTTTCTGCTGCTGTTTGCCGTCACCCTGGCCGCCATCTACTTCCTCAGCTATCAGGAGCTGTATCAGGACAATCAGGATATGCTGGAGACGTATGTGGAGCAGTACCGGGAGAACGGCAACCCCAGCGAGGTACAGCCCACGGAGGAATCGCGTCAGGAGGACAGCCCCCCGGAGCGGGACGAGCCGCCAGACCATGACAGCACCCGCTATCTGCTCTCCTCCTTTTACTCCGTGGCCTTTGACGGGGAGGGCCAGCCCTTCAGCGTAGACATGGGCGACGGTACGCTGTACACGGAGAGCCAGCTCTCCGGCGTGGCGGAAGCCATCCTGGGGAAGAGTCAGAGCCAGGGGACCTATGGCAACTTCGTCTACTGCGTCGATGCGGAGGATGCCTACACCCTCGTGGTGCTGATGGACAACACCCTGGTCTCCGACAGCTTCACCACCCTGTTCCGCAACGCGCTGCTCCTGGGGGCGGTTATGGTGGCGGTGCTCTTTCTGTGCGCCGTCGGCCTGGCCCGCTGGATCATTCAACCGCTGGAGGAGAGCGACCGCCGCCAGCGGCAGTTCCTCTCCGATGCGGGGCACGAGCTGAAAACGCCGGTCTCCGTGGTGGAGGCCAACGCGGAGCTGCTGGAGCGGGAGATTGGCGCGAACAAGTGGCTCAGCAACATCCGCTCCGAGACTGGCCGGATGGCCGGGCTGGTCAGCGAGCTGCTGACCCTGGTGCGGGCGGAGCGGGAAGCCCCTCAGATGGAACCGCTGGACTTTAGCCGCCTGGTGCTGGGCGGGGTGCTGCCCTTTGAAGGGGTGGCCTTTGAGCAGAGCCGGACGCTGGAGGAGCAAATCGACGAGCATATCACCCTTCCGGGCAACCCCGGCCAGCTGAGTCGGCTGGTCTCCATCCTGATGGACAACGCCCTCTCCCACAGCGAAGGGGCGGGCAGCATCGCCATAGCGCTGCACCAGGAGCGGGGGGAGGCGGTGCTGACGGTCTCCAACCCCGGCTTCATCCCGGAGGGGGACAGGACGGAGATTTTCACCCGCTTTTTCAGGAGCGACGCCAACCGCAGCGGCACCGGACACTACGGCCTGGGCCTGACCATCGCCCAGACCATTGTGGCGGCCCACCAGGGGGAGATTCAGGTGGCGTGCAGCCACGGGCGGGTCGCCTTTACCGTCCGCCTCCCCACCGGAGAGAAGAAGCGCCGCAGAGCAGGGACGCGGCAACGTCAGCGTTAGCGGGCGGGACGCCTCTGCCTGCCGCACCACGGAGATAAAATAAAAACGAAAAACCGGACACCGATGCTGATGCGCATTGCATCAGACCGGTGTCCGGTTATGGTCGGAATGCCGGGATTCGAACCCGGGGCCTCTTGGACCCGAAGCAACCGTTTCTTTGCAATTATGTTTGAATTATGCTTGCAAAATCGGATAAAGCGGGACAATATAGGACATTTTTAACAAAAAATCAGCAAATAAAAGTGGAAAGGCAAGCGACTTCTAACACTTTCTCTAACACCGATTTTCCCCTGCGCTGGGAGATTCACCGGCCCGTTCAAGGTGCGCCTTGCCCAACTTTTCCATCTCGTTGTAGAGGTAGGCGATGTCCGGCTTGTTATAATGCTTCTGGATGGTATCAAACTCCTTCCAGCCGCCCACCTTCTGCAAAGCGGCGGGGTCTACCTTTGCTTCCACCGCCATCGTCGCCGTTGTGCGGCGCGTTCCGTGTGGCGTGTGGCGTGGAATCTGCAAGGCGTCCAGCAGCGGGTAGTATTCCCGCTCCCGCCAGTGCTTTGGGTCCCGGTTCCCGGTGTAGGCGCTGAACAGCAGCGCCCCGGTGGCGTTGTCCAGAAACCACCTGACATAAGGCAGAATCGTGCTGATGATGGGAATCACTCTGTCGCGGCCGGCTTCCGTTTTCTCACCGCCCACCAGGTAGGGATATTCCTCCTCCAGGTGGACGGCGGAGCAGGGCAGCGGCAGCAGCTCATTCAGCCGCATGGTGGTGAACAGGTAGATCATGATGATGCGGGCGGTCTGCACGTCCACCTCATCGGCGGGGCCGTCGGCCTTGGCACGAATTTTCTCTATCTCCTCAAAGGAAAACACCGTCTCATCCCGCCGCCGCTCCGTTTCGTGGACCTTCAGGAAGCTGGCATAGTTCTTATTGATGATGTCGTTGCTCATACCGAAGGCGCAGAGGAAGGAATAGAGGCTCTTGACCTTGTTCTGGACGCTCTTGCTTTTGCCCTGGGCGTAGAGGGATTCTATGACGGCCTGAATGTCGGCGGTCTTGACCTCCCGGAACCGCATGGCGCGGACGCTGGCGGGGAAGTGCTTCCAGGCGTTGGTGTAGTCATTCAGGAAGGACGGCTTGCAATCCTGATAGGCGGTTTGGCTCCACCGCTCGTACACGCCCTCCACGGTCAGGTTGTACAGCGTCACATCCTGGACGCCTTCCAGGGCCTCCAGCGCCGCCCTGGCCTCCGCCTCTGTGGCGAAACACTGGCCGATGGAGTGGCCGTTCTTCAGCGCGACCCAGGGCTTTGCCCGCTTCCGTGTGCTGCTGTTCTTGTATACGGCGCCGGTTCCGCTGGGGCGGCGGTGGTGCTTCTTCTTCACCTCGTGGGTCTGCTTCTTCCCGCACCAGGGGCAATACTGCGCCCCGTCGGGGATTTCCCGCTTGCAGCGGGCGTAAATACATAACATTATGCTTTCCTTCCCGCACAAAATGTGCTATACTGGAAGGGTAGTAAGGTTTCCACACTTCACTACCCCTTTGAACCGCTTCGGTGTGCCAGCACCGGAGCGGTTTTTTGCGTGAATGTACAAAAAAGAAGGCCCCTGGATTGGGCTTACCCCGTATCGTGGGGAGCTTACTACCAAGGGCCTTTGAGCAGTGGCAGGGCGGCGTATCCTGCATCTCAGGTTCCCGTTTCCGGGAGTGTCGGGAGCCTTTCCGACCTCAGAGCTCAATTTAGCATATGCTTTTTGCATCTTTATTATAACATGCAGCATCCTTGGTGTCAATCTTTTTATTTGAAGCGGCCTGCGGCGTTACAAATGCTTCAAACGGCCGCTCTTGATCCGGTTGTTCAGCTTCCCTTCACTGATGCTGAAAAAGCTCGCCACAAACAGGTAACCTTTCCGATGATCCAGCTTCACACATACCATCAGGTTCCCCTCATATACCTTGACGAACTCTACGCTGTCGCTCTCTTTTGGGTTGTGCCCGATGTAATCAGGAGACGAAAGGATTTCTGGAATCAGCCCAATTTGAGGGAGGTTTTCCGGGTGGCGCTTCTCAATATGCCGAAGCAAGCCGGGAGACTGAAAAATGCTCCCACAGGGGATGGACTGACCGGTCAGGAGGTTGTATTTTTCGATATACTCTCCTACCCGAAACAAGTTATTCTCTGACATAGCAAGCGCGATTTCGCCTCCTTCCTCTCCCCCACCGCTTCGGCGCTGGGGGATTTTTTATTTTTCCAGAGCGTCCATAGCGCGGGAAAGCAGCTGTGACATACTGATGCCTTCCTGTTCTTTATACGTCTGTATGCGAGCGGCCAGCTCCGGCTTGACCTGAACGGTCAGCGACTTGTATGCCTTTTGATTATATCGACGCTTCACCGCTGAGCTTGTGTGGGTTTTACGCTTCTCATCCATGCTGCTTCCCTCCAAAAGGAAGGGCGGCGGCAAGACCGCCCTTTGTGGTCAATCCTCCAGGTACTGCTGAATGTGTTCCAGCACCCGCTTGATTTTGTTGTCCTTTACTTCTGTGTTAGTAGATTCCTTCGCTTCCATCAGGTCGTCCTTGATGAAGTTCATCAACAGTTTCAATTCCTTTTCGCTAATCATTTCGTTTACGGCCTCCATGTTTATCCCTCCTTTGGGAGTCTATCAAGCAGCTTGCCCTCTTGATAATAATAGTATAACATACTCTATAGAGTATGTCAAGCAAACAATTAAAAAATTTATGCCATTCTATCTTCTATTTCAATCCACGCCCTATGTGAGGGGCGACGTTTCGCCCGGCGTTTGCTTCTGATAAACCGGATTGCCCAGTAAATCATCTGAGTAATCCACCAGCTTCTGGAGGCCCTGGGCGTTGAGCTGCTGGGCGTTGCGGTTGCGTCTATTCTTCATTATCCGTTATTTCGTAATAAATGCGAGCACTTATCTTGTGGTAATAAGTATTGGTTTCGACATATTCAAGTTGAATCCCATTTACTTCATATGTGTTGATGTAACCAGTATTATTGTAGTCAATTTCATAATTATCATTTTGTATGTCATTCCACATTATTAAAATGTCTTCTTCAGAAAAATCAGCGTTAATTGCTGTTAAAAAGTCACGAAACACAGAATAAAGGACATCCTTTAACTCATCAGTATCGTCGATGCTAATTGTAACAAATCCTCTATTGGAATTGACTATTTCTATGTATAAGCCTTCTAGCGAAATGATTGCTTTTGTGCGCACATTCCCTTTCTCGACATTTTCTGGAGAAACCGCATATTCAGCCACTGCATTATATTGAACCAACAAATTGTTGACTTCTGTATCATACTCAAACAACGTCAACTCAGGCTCCACAACGGATTCTGCTTCTACACTGACTGAACTTTGTTCATCGTCATTAGTCACTTTTTGTTCAGTCTGTAATTCTTCTGAAATGTTGGACGAATCTGCTGGAGTGTAATCTTCATTTTCAACGCTTGATACGTTTTCTTCTTGCGCATCAGAGATTACCTCGCTATCATCATCAAAAGAGGATTCCGCCTCAACTTCCAGCGAACTGGAAGATGCTACATCATTAGATGCTTCCTCGCCGGAACTTGGGACAAACGCAAACCCCACAAACAACAAAAGCAAGGATAAAACAACGGATACCCATGTTTTTAACCGTAATTTATCACGGACAATCGGGTTTAAAATAATGCCGGAACCCATGAATAAAAAAGCAGCTGCTATATACTGACCTAAAGAACAAAGACCAAACAGGAAAAAAATAACTGAAAAAATCCAGCTTGGAATATGCCTTCTCTTTTTTAATATGCTCATCACCTTCACTCCGTTTCATTAAAATAATGGATAAAACCCATCGCATGGCCTGGTATTCTGGATATTATTCAACATTATCGCCGTTCTGCTTATACTTCTCCTGCTCCAACAGATACCCAGCATAGCTATAAACAGAAGCCTTGTCCTGGTCATCCAGCTGCGAAAAGCGAACATCCATCAGGGTGCTGCGGGCATCGGTGATAGAAACCTCGCCATTCGGCAGCGGGTCCGGCAGGCCCAGAGAATTAAGCCCCTTTTCTACCAGCGCGACTACGGCCTTCGTCTGAGTTTTGTATTTATTTGCGTGACGGAACTGGTCTACTTCCTGGTATAATTCCTCTGACATTGTGACGGAAAAACGTGCATCTGGCATAAACGTCACCTCCTCTTCCAACATTGTAACACCATTTCACCAGAATGTAAACGGTGAAATGGTGAATTTTTTTGTTTTATTTAAAATTGTGGGTTGACTTTTCACCGGTGGTGAATTATAATATCTATAGAATCTCACCAATGGTGAAAAAAGGAGGCGAGAACCGTGACTGAAACCCGCAGAATTACCATTTCAATCCCTGCTGACATTGAAGCCAAGCTCATTGAACTGCGCAAAACCGATGAGTTTTGCAGAATGTCGTGGGCCGAATTGATTCGCACGATGATTGAGCGCGGCCTGAACCAGTGACAAGGGCTTGCCCCTGACCCCCACCAACCACCCCACCGGACAGTAACCACCACCCAACACAAAGACAAGGAGGCGACCACCATGGACTTGGATATGTACACAACCAAAAACAAGTTGCTGATTTCAGCGACGAACTTCCCTACATTTTCCGCCCTGTGCGAACAGGCCCAGCGGGAAGCGGAGCAGCTGCAACGGACGCTGCACCAGCTCTATTGCCTGGACTTTGAATTTGAGCTCTCTGTGCAGGACAGAACCCAGGAGACGCGTTCGGGCACCATGGAAAGGTATCCCAGCCATGAATGATTTTGTCATCGACCGGACGGTCAAGCCCACGCCGCAGCAGGTCGTGCTTGGAACAATGGGCATCTCCATGCAGCAGTTGGTCAATGCCATCCTGGAAAATAAGGACGGCCAGTTTGACAGCCTGTACAAAAAGGGGAGGGAGGAGACATGACCCTATCAGACAACCTCCACCTGGGCGACCGCGTCCAGCTGGCCCCGTCCTGGGAGCACGGTGAGCATAACAGCCGACCAGCGGTGCAGCTCGCCACGGTGATCTACATCCACCCCGAGGGCCGCTACTGCACTGTGCGGTACAAGGACGACCTGACGGACACGGTGCAGACGGTACCGGCGGAGCGGCTGGCGCACAAGCCCAATGTCGCAGAGGCGTACAAGCACAAGGCGAATCTGTATGTGCGAGACGCGATGAAGGGCCTGCACCTGAGGATGGAAGATGTGTCGATTGCCATGGGCCACAGCCGATGTTGGCTGAGCAAGCACCTGGCCTACGAGATATCGGCACCGGAGAAGCAAGAGATTATCAACGTAGCCAAAAAGCTTGCGGCGGAAAGGAGTACTGCATGACCCTTGAAGAGAGATTGAAGGAGCTGCCAGACAGCGAACTGGTATATTTTGGCCTGTCTCATGTAAGCGGGTTTGAGGAAATTGACTTGAACGACCTGCTGCAAGAACAGCTGCCCAGCATAAATACTGATTATTACACAGCAGAAGTCAATTATGCCGCTGAGCAAAAACTTTTTTTAGAAGAAGCTCCGGGGCGGCTGGAAAAGATAAGAAAAGAAATTGACACGCTAAAGAAAAAACTGGAGAAGGCTGAAAACGCATATGGCAGCCTTAAGTGTGAAGTAGCCGATGCTGAAAAGCACCTTGCGAAAGCAAATGACATCATCGCAGAGTGGGAGCCAATAGCCACACGCGAAGTTGCAGAAACATATGCCAGAGATGTATATGGCAAGGGAACGGTTGTAATCGTTCCGGGAGAACTAATCGGGCCTCCCGTTCACGGTTATTGGACGTATGAAGAAGCACACAGAAATAGCCCCTGAGCTGCGGCAACAACTCAGGGGCAAGGGGTAGAGCGTATGGAAAACCCTCTGCCCCAATTATAACACTGAAAGGGGTAAATTGCAAATGAAAAAGAAAGACATGATTCACCAGCTGGAGGACCTGAAAGAACACTGCAAGGACTATGTGGACGACACGGAGGATTGCCCGTGGAACAGGGACGTACAGGCCATTGACGAGGCCCTCAAACGGCTGGACACCCCCACAGACCGTTGCGTCGCCAACGAGGTGCTGCTGCTGGCCGGGCTGGTGCTGGCGTCGGTGGCTATCATCGCGGTGCTGGCCGGGGTGCTGTACATCGTCCTGGGCAACTACACCGCCGCCTGGGCCATGCTGCCCTGGGCGGTTATGGCGGCAATCACGGCACTCCTGAGCTTTGCGGGGGTGCGGAAATGATGGATTGCGAGACCCTGCTGCCCCTGGTGGAGCGCGTGGCACGGCTGGGCAGCCTGGCGTGCGAGGGCTGCGGCCATGAGCACAACTGCCAGGCGGAGGGCTGCGCCATCCTGCGGGAGGCGATGGCCCAGATGCAGCAGCTGCACCGGGATGTTCGGGGCAGCTGCCGCT
Organism: Clostridiales bacterium; assembly: GCA_021205455.1. GTDB lineage: Bacteria > Bacillota > Clostridia > Oscillospirales > Oscillospiraceae > Onthomonas. Next base: position 17,453 of record JAJPXL010000137.1, on the reverse strand, counting down.
CCTGCGTCCACACGGACGTGAGCGCCAACGATAAGCCGTGTCTCTCCTGCGATTTTATCGAGCGCCAAAACTGGCAGTGGCGGGGCGTGGTGGAGGTGCGACAATGAAAACCATCCTCCTTCAATCCCTCCAGCTGGAGCACTTCAAGGGCATCCCGGCCCTGACCCTCCCCTTCGACGGCCACAGCTGCACCATCTATGGGGAAAACTCCACCGGCAAGAGCACCATCCGGGACGCCTGGACGTGGCTGCTCTTCGGCAAGGACGGCTCCGGCGCATCCGCTTTCGAGATCAAGCCGGTGGACAGCTCCGGCGCGGTGGCGGACCACAACGCCATCACCAGCGTCACCGCCGTGCTGACGGTGGACGGCGAGCCGAAGAAGCTCCGCCGCACCTGGTACGAGAAGTGGACGACCCGCCGGGGGAACCCGGAGCCGGTCTACGACGGCAACACCGGCGACTTCTATGTGGACGACGTGCCGTGCAAGAAGGCCAGCTATCAGGAGGCCATTCAGAACCTGGTGGGGACGGAGGACGCCTTCCGCCTGCTGACGGACACGAACGCCTTCGCCGGCCTGGACTGGCGCAAGCGGCGGAGCGTCCTGTTCGACGCGGCCCATGTGGCCGGCGACGGGGAACTGATGGAGCGGGAACCCCGCTTTGCCCCGCTGCTGGAGGCCCTGGGGAGCGGCACCCTGGACGACCTGACCGCCCGGCTGAACGCCCAGCGCCGGGAGCTACAGGGGAAGCGGGACAGCATCCCCGTGCGGCTGGACGAGCTGAGCAAGAGCGCCAAGCCCCTGACCGGGGTGGACTATGACGGCCTGGAGGAACAGCTTGCGGAGCTGACCGCCCGGCGGCAGAGCGTCAGCGACGACCTGGCCGCCTACAAAGCTGGCAGCGCGGAGGCCAAGCTGTGGGCCGAGCTGACCGCCGCCACCCTGGAGAAGTCCGAGCTGCAGCGGGAGAACGACCGGCACCGGGCCAGCCAGCAAACGGGCGCCCCGGACTTGCCCGCCCTGGAACGGGCGGCAGCGGAGGCCCGGCGGCAGGCGGAGACTCAGGACGGATACGTCAGCCGCTTGCAGGAGCGGGTCACGGAGTACGAAACCGCCCTGGAGGAAGCCAAACAGCGGTGGCTGGACATCAACCGGGAGCGGTTCACCGGCGAGATTTGCCCCACCTGCGGGCAGACCCTTCCGCCCCGGCAGCAGGCGGCAGCGGAGCAGCGGTTCCAGGAGGACCGGGAGGCCAGATTGCAGCGCACCGTCACAGAGGGCAACCGGCTGAAAAACCGCCTCGCAGAGGAACGGGAGCGGCTGGAGGAGGCCAAAGCCCAGGCCAAAGACCTGTGGGCCCGGAGCGCAGCGGCGGAAACCCGCCTGACTGAGGGGCAGAAGGCGCAGCCCGGAGCGGTGACCGATCTGCCGGGCTACCGGGCGAAGCTGGCGGACGTGGAGGGGCGCATTGCCGACCTGACAGCGCGCCACAAAGCGGCGGAGCGGGACAGCCTGGGCGTGCAGCAGGCGCGCATGGCAGACCTCCAGGCGCTGGACGGGGAGATTCGGCAGGTGCAGGAGCGGCTGGCGGGCCGGGCACAGCTGGCCGACCTCCAAAAGCGACGGGAGGAGCTGGTGGGCCAGCAGAAGACCGTGGCCGCCCGCATGGCGGAGCTGGAAAACCTGCTGTACCTGGCGGACGAGTTCCTCCGGTACAAGGTGGAGCGGGTGGAGCAGAGCGTGAACAGCCTGTTCCGGGAGGCCCGGTTCCGGCTCTTTCGGGAGCAGGTCAACGGCGGTCTGGAGCCCTGCTGCGACATCACCTATGACGGCGTGCCCTGGGGCAGCCTGAATGACGGGCGGAAGATCACCCTGGGGCTGGACATCATCGACGGCCTGTCCTGGCACTACGGCGTCCGGGCCCCGGTGCTGCTGGACAACGCGGAGGCCGTCACAGGGCTGACGGGGTACAATGGGCAGCTGATTCGGCTGACGGTATCGGAACAGGATAAAGAATTGAGGTTTGTGCAGGAATGAAACTGGGAAATAAAATGAAACCGTCTATTCCGCCGATGGAGCCCGGAACATATCTCGGCATTTGTATCGGTGTGATTGGGCTTGGGGAACAGGAAACGCAGTGGCAGGGCAAGACCCGCTATGTAGAAAAGGTCAGATTCCTTTTTGAAATCCCGGAAGAGACCATTGAAATGGACGGGGAGCAGAAGCCCCGGCAGTTGTCCGTGGACTTCTCTGTGGCAAAGCGAGCCACCAGCCGAATCCGGCAATTTCTGTCCGGCTGGATGGGAAAGATGCTGTCGGATGAGGAGTATGCCAATCTGGAACTGTATGACCTGCTGGGCAGGAACGCCTTGCTGGGTGTGGTGCGCAGTGAGGACGGCCAATATGCCAACATTTCCACGGCCACCCCTTTGCGGAAAAGCGAGACGCCCCAGACTGCCGTTAGCGCGCCGATCCTGTTCGACGCGGACGAATGGGATGACGCCGTATTTGAAACGTTGCCCGACTACCTCCAGGAGCGGTTGAAGCAGTCCACCCAATACAAGAACGCCCATCTGCCTGCTCAGGAGGTCAGTGTAGAGACAGCCGAACAGGAGGCGGCGGAGGACAGCGAGGGGGTTCCGTTTTGATTTTTACGCCGCTTGCGTCCAGTTCCGCAGGCAATGCATACCTGGTCACCGATGGGGAGAGCCGCATTCTTCTGGAGTGCGGCATCCCCTTCCGGCGACTGCAACGCATATTGAGCTTTACAGCGCATGAATTGGACGGTGTACTTATCACCCACGAACACAAAGACCACAGCGCCAGTGTTGAAAAAATGTTGGAATGTGGCGTCCCGGTCTATGCGTCCCCCGGCACGGTTCGGACGCTGGAGCTGGACGGCGTGGTGCCCTTTCTGCTGTCAGTTGGCCGAAACATGGGGCCGCCTTTTCGGGTGGGGAGCTTTACGGTCGTGCCGTTTCGCACGTTCCACGATGCGGCAGAGCCTGTCGGCTATTTGCTGCGGGGGCGGGACGGCGAACAGCTTGTGTTCGCAACAGACACGGTTGGTCTGAACTATACCTACCACAACGTCCAGATTTATGCGCTGGAAGCAAACTATCAGGAGGAACGGCTGGCACTGAGCACACGCATTCCGCCGGAGCGGATAAAGCGCATCCGGCAGACCCATATGGAAATCGGGCAGCTGTGCGCCTTCCTGTCCCGGCAGGATTTACAGGGCTGCCGGGAAATCTGGCTGCTGCACCTGTCCGACAGCAGCAGCAACGAGGCGTACTTCGTGGAGCGGGTGCGGCAGACGGTGGGGCCGGGCATCGCCGTGCGGGCCGCGCCCAAAGCGGCAGATGAGAAAGGAGGGAAAAGGCGTGGATGAACGTTTGAAGCGCTGTCCGTTTTGCGGCGGCAAAGCGTCTATCATGCTGAATGTCAACGAATTAACGCCCACCACGATTTATGTGGAGTGTAAGGCGTGCGGGTGCCGCTCCCCGGGATATGAGCCGACAGAGGTGAACAGCGTCCTGAGGGACATCGGCGAAGCCGTCTCCTGGGCAGTGAGGGGCTGGAACCTGAGAGCGGGTGATTCTGACGGGTAACAGGATCATCAAGGAGAGCATCTGCTCCAGCGACAAGATAGACGGGTTTTCCTGGTTCGAGGAGGTACTGTTCTACCGGCTTATCGTCAACTGCGACGATTACGGCAGATTTGACGGCAGAATTGCAATCATCAAAAACAAGCTGTTTCCATTGAAAGAGAATTTGACGCAAAAGACTGTTCAGGCAGCGATCAATAAGCTGGCGAGTGCAGGTTTGGTTGCTCTGTATACGTTTGAGGGCAAGCCGTACCTGTACCTACCGACTTGGAACCACCACCAGAACGTCAGGACAAAGCGGAGCAAATACCCTGACCCCAGCGGAAACGGCGCTCAGATGGTCACGGGTGAACACACCTGTAAAGGCATACATACATCTGAATACAGATGCAATCAGATGTATTCAGATGATTGCAAATGTGCCCCTAATCCAATCCTATCCGAATCCATATCCGAATCCATATCCGAATCCGAATCCGAATCCGAATCCGAATCCGAATCCGAATCCGAATCCGAAATCAATCCATCTATCCCCCCACCCCCTTCCTTGCCCGATGGGGCGCAGGAGGGGCAGCCATGGGATGGATGGATGGACAGCGCAGAAGCGACGGATTATTTTGCGCAGCGGTTTGACCTCTCTCACGCCAGGGAGCGCTACGGGGAACACGCCGAAGCGGTGAAAGGCATGGCGGCGTTATTGGCCGAGGCGGTGTCCGACCCCGCCCCCAGGGTAAAAATCGGCAGCCAGTCCGTCCCGAAAGGCAGATTTTTGCAGCTCACCGCAGACCACGCCGCCTATGTGGCGGAGAGCGTGGCGGCCCAGGAGGGGAAAATCCGCAACCCCCGCAGCTACCTGCTGACGGCCCTGTACCGCGCCCCGGAGACCGTCTCCGCCCGCAGCAAGGGCAAGGCCGGGGCGGGGAACCGGTCGGCCCAGAGCCCGGAGCAGGCGGCGAAGCAAACCCAATGGCTTCAGGACTTCCTGGCGGAGTACGGGAAGGAGGCGGCAGAGGATGGCTGAACACGGCAAATCCGTCTGCCTTCTGGAACAGCACAAGGCCAGCCTCTGTCACCCGCCCACAGACTGCGCGGAGTGCCACAGCTGTGGATGGGAGCAGACGGAGCTGCTGCGGCGGAAAGCGGCCGTCCGGGCAGGCGGCGTGAAGCTGGACAGGGCAAGCGGGAAGTATTGCCTGAAAGTTAGGAAGGAGCATAACAGCGATGGTCAACTATGCAGATGACTGTATTCACCTGAAAGCGTGCAGAAGAATGACAAAATTACAGAAAGCAAGTGGGTGCTTTATTGGGCGTAAGTGCGGCCCAGAAACGTGTACGGCTTATGATGGCGGTGCATATGTATCCGTCCAAACGGCTGTTGAGTATGCACGGAGTGGTGCAGAACAAATCAAAGGCGGTTATGATAGCTATGACGTTTACTGCGACTTTGATTTAACGCGCGAACTGCCTTAGAGTTAGAAAGGAACATGAACATGATTAGCTTTATTTTGGGCTTGCTGGCCGGCGGCACTGTTGGGATGGTAGCCACAGCGCTTTGCGTAGCGGCAAAAGGCTGCGATGACAGCGGGGAGGAGGCGTAAAAGATGGCAAAGTACATTGACGCGGATGCGCTGATGGACCGCATCTACGGCAGGCAGATTGCAATCAAATACAACTGCTGCGGCGTGGAGTTGCACGCCCAGGGACTGTCCACCGCTGACATATTCGGCATCATCGAGGGACTTCCCGCCGCCGACGTGGAGCCGGTGCGGCATGGGAAATGGCTGGATGCCTATGGAGACTGTTCCAATGCAAACTGTTCTCTTTGTGGGCATCAACTGGAAGTGATCTGGGAGGACGCCGACAATGTTGGGCCTGCGATGCGGAAGTCCATGTTTCGCGAATTCCAGAAAAGCTACCACTATTGCCCCCATTGCGGGGCGAAGATGGACGCAGACCAGGAGGACACATGACCATTCAGGAGTTATCCCAGCTTTACTGGCTGAACCGGGAGATCGAGCTGGACAAGCAGCGGCTGGCGGAGCTGAAAAGCAAGGCGGAAGCACCCCACACCCCGAATCTGACCGGTATGCCGGGCGGCGGGGATAACTCCAGCAGCCTGGAGCGGGTGGCGGCGGAGATTGTGGACTTGCAGGCCATCATTGACGCCAAGCATCTCCAGTGTATCCACGAGCGGAACCGGCTGGAGCGGTACATCGCGGACATCGACGACAGCCTGACCCGGATGATTTTCCGGCTGCGGTTCATCAACGGGCTAAGCTGGCGGCAGGTGGCGGCCAGCGTCGGCGGAGGGAATACGGCGGACGGGGTGCGCAAGCGTGTCAAGCGATATTTGGAGCAAACAGAGTAAACTTGTCCGTTTTGTCCGCTTTGTCCGTGGTATACTGGCATTGTGGAAAACCGGGTGCAGAAGTGCCCGGTTTCCTCCGTTTTGATGACCTCCTTTGTAGATATGCCCCGGGCGTAAAAGGGGCACGGTGTCGGCGTTGGCCGCGCTGCCCTGGTGCAATTCCAGTTGCCTTATCTGCCGGTGTCCGTTGCGGGGCTTTCCGCTCCATTCCCCCGCAGGCGGCGCACGAACCGCCCGCTGGCGCCAATTTTTAACATTATCACCGTTGACCACAGGGCCAGCGGCTTTTTATGCCAACCTGAAAGGTGGGAGAGTATCTTGTGGCGAAGGGAAAATACGAAAAGTGGCTGGAGCCGGAGGGCCTCCTGCTGCTGGAGGGCTGGGCCAGAGACGGCCTGACCGACGAACAGATTGCGAAAAAGATAGGCGTCAACCTCGCCACACTGTACCGATGGAAAAATGACCATTGCGAGATTTGCGAGGCCCTAAAAAAAGGGAAGGAAGTCGTGGACTACGATGTGGAGAATGCCCTGCTGAAGGAGGCCAGGAAGGGCAACGTCACCGCCCAAATCTTCTGGCTGAAGAACCGCCGCCCGGACAAGTGGCGGGATAAGCCGATGCAGGAGGACAGCGCCGACCAGCAGAAGGCCGCCTCCCGGCTCTTTGACGCGCTGGAGAAGGAGGAGCAGCCATGACCCTTTCCAAGCTGTCGCCCAAGCAGAAAACCGTGCTGAAATGGGCGTTCACCCCCTCCACGAGGGAGAACTACAAGGCCATCATCTGCGACGGGGCGGTGAGAAGCGGCAAAACCGTGTGTATGCTCACCGCTTTCATCCTGTGGGCCATGCGGAACTTCAACGCCTGTAACTTCGGCATCTGCGGCAAGACGGTGGCCTCCGCCGAGCGGAACATCATCCGCCCGGCCCAGGAACAGGACGATTTGGCGGCTTGCTTCACCCTGAGCTATCGCCGCTCCGACCATGTGCTGATGGTACGGGGGCTGGGGCGGGAGAACCGGTTTTACATCTTCGGCGGCAAGGACGAGAGCAGCTACGCCCTGATCCAGGGCATTACCCTGTGCGGGGTGCTGTTCGACGAGGTGGCCCTGATGCCCCGCTCCTTCGTGGAACAGGCCATTGCCCGAACCCTCAGCGAGCCCAGGGCAAAGCTGTGGTTCAACTGCAACCCGGAAGGGCCGGGGCACTGGTTTTACCAGGAATGGGTGCAGCAGCCGGAGGCCCACAAAGCGCTGCACCTTCACTTCACCATGGAGGACAACCCCATCCTAACCCCTGAGGCCATCGCAGACGCGGAGGCCATGTATCAGGGGGTGTTCCGCGACCGGTATATCCTGGGCCTGTGGGTGGCGGCGGAAGGCCGGATTTATGATATGTTCTCAACCGCGAACAATGTCGCAGATACTTTGCCGGAGCTGGCCGGGGATTGCTACGTCTCCTGCGACTATGGCACCCAAAACCCTACGGTGTTCCTGCTGTGGCGGCGGGAGAAGGGCGGTGAGCGCTGGTTCTGCGTCCGGGAGTATTACTACTCCGGCCGGGAAAAACGCCGCCAGAAGACCGACAGCGAGTTTGCAGAGGATTTGCGGGCGTGGCTGGACGGTATCACACCCCGCGCCATCGTGGTGGACCCCTCCGCCGCGTCCTTCATCGCGGAGCTGCGGCAGCGGGGCTACGCCGTGCAGAAGGCGGACAACGATGTCCTGGACGGTATCCGGGAGGTTGCCCGGAAGCTGGGGGCGGGGGACCTGGTGTTCTCCCGCGACTGCGTCCACACCCTGGAGGAGTTCCAGGCGTATGTCTGGGACGAAAAGGCCGGGGAGCGGGGCGAGGACAGGCCGGTGAAGGCCAACGACCACGCGATGGACGCTTGCCGGTACTTCGTCAGCACGATACTGGGGCGGCAAATTGTCAGCGTAAAACGGCGGCCACGAGGGATTTAGCAGTTTTATTTGGAGGTGTAAAAAAATGGGAGGAAGAGGCGGAGCTGGAAGCCTAAGCTATCAGGGCAACAATGGAGGCTCTGGAAGAGCGAGAAGCAGCGGAGTGAATGTATCTCAAATGAAATCCGTTCTTCCAACACTGGCCGCTAATGTTACCGGGAGCAAACTGGCAACAGAAGCTATCTCCCAGATTGAAAATCTGTCAGGGAAAAACGCCAAGGTCACAATCTACCGCGCAACGCCGGGCGATAGAATTAACTCTGGCGACTGGATTTTCTTATCAAAGGCGCAAGCTGAACGATGGACAAAGACCCCAATGGGGCGGGCGAAGCCGGGTTTCAAAGTCCTTGAACACACAGTAAAAGCAAGCAACGTTGACTGGACAGGGAAAAACTTAGAGTTTGTTTACACGGGAAAGAGAAAACTATAACCATGGGTGGACGCGGCGCGGCAAGCGGGAACGGAAAGCACCCATACGGGACAGAGTTTCAATCTCTGCTTGAGTATGAAAACATCAAATTCGTAAAGCAGACCAGCGGCAGAAATGCGAAAGACCCACTGGAGACGCAGACAAAGGGGCGAGTATATGTGACCGTCAACGCCAGAGGTGAGTTGAACTCCATCAATTTCTACGATGACAGCGGAAGACGGGAAAAATCAATCAACCTCAGCGGCCACGGTGAGGGCAAGGACATTCATGTGCATCTGGGGTATTATCACAGTGAAAACGGAGAGCGACCCCCGAACCCGAGCGAAATTGCCATTGTTGAAAAAATCAGGCGGATATGGTACAATAGGAATAACAGGTAGTAGTCTATGGGAAAAAACACCCGCCGTTGCTAAAGCTCAGAGCTTATCCCGGATTCCACGTTGCCACTGGCCCAAAAGGCGCAGAGCAACCTCGATAGATGACGGGCGCAGCGGAGCACGGGAGACCCGGTTTGAGTCCGGCGCCTGTTATACCGCAGAGCGTTGCAAAACGTTTTGCGGTATTTTTATGGAGAAAATGGATGGTCAACTTTGAAAACCTGAACAAGGCCCTCTTCCCCGGCGTGGGGCCTTACGACATCCCGGCCATTGCGCCGGTGACGCACTACCCGGAGGGGGACTTCCTCCCCATCAGCGACGCCATGGTGGAGAAGCGCCCGGAGGACTACAATCTCCACTGCTTCGTGGACGACTACCGGTTTGCCCGGCTGTGGAACACGCCTGACCGATACCTTCCCATGCTGGGGAAATTCCGGGCGGTATGTTCGCCGGATTTTAGCACCTACACGGATATGCCGGTGGCGATGCAGATTTACAACCACTACCGCAAGCACTGGTGCGCGGCCTACTGGCAGCTCCACGGCCTGACCGTCTACCCGACCATCTCCTGGAGTACGCCGGAAAGCTATGCGTGGTGCTTCGACGGGGAACCGGTGGGCGGCATCGTGGCGGTATCCAGCGTGGGAACCCAGGCCAGCAAGGAGACGAAGCGGCTCTTTCTGCAAGGCTACGAGGAAATGATGAAGCAGCTTGACCCGTTGTGGGTCATTTTTTATGGCCAGGTGCCGGAAGAATGCGACTGGAACGTGATTAAAATCCCGCCCTACTATGACAAGATCGTAGCGCGGCGCAAGAAGGTGAAGGTATGATTTTCTATTTAGACCGGGAAGAAGTCCCCGACCTGGAGGACATCCCCTCTGGGGTGCTGTGGCACCTGATCCGCAAGGCGGAGGCGGCCAACGGGCGGTTCCTGAAGCTGGACCGGTATTATCGGGGGCAGCACGACAACCTCAGCAAAAAGGCAGAGCCGGACGAGGTGCAGGTGGCGGTGAACTACGCCAAGTATGTGGTGGACATCGCCCAGGGGTACTACCTGGGGGAGCCGGTGAAGTACGACGCCAACGAGACCCACGAGGCGGAGAGCAGCCCCCAGGGCGGCAAAAGCGGCTTCAATGTATCCCCCGGGCCCCAGAGGACAAAAACGGCCCACAGAGCGGCGCACAGGCGGAGCCGGACGTGAAGGAAGGCCAGAGCATCGACCTCTCCCCGCTACTGGAAGCCTATGACCGGCAGCACATCAGCGAGGTGGACAGCCGCATCGGCAAGGGTATGGGGGTCTACGGCGAGTGCCTGGAGGTGTGCTATGCCTCCTCCGACCAGGTACCGGAGCCGAAAAGCGCCTACATCGCCCCCATGGACGGGATTTTGGTGGAGGATTCCACCGTGGAGCATAACAAGCTCTTCGCCGTCCTGTGGGAGCGGCGGGAGAAAAGCACCGGCGAAGTCTACTACCTGGTGACGGTGTACACCGACCAGACGGTGAAGCGGTACAAATCCATGGACAAGTTCCCCGCCCCCTTCGAGCTGGTGGGGGAGCCGGAGCAGCACTACTTCGGCGCGGTGCCCGTCATCGCCTACGAGAACAACGACGAGCGGCAGGGGGACTTTGAGCAGATCATCCCCCTCATTGACGCCTATGACGACTTGATGAGCAACCGCTTCACGGACAAGCGGAAGTTCGTGGACGCGCTGCTGGTGTTCTTCGGCATGAGCCTCCGGGAGGGGGACGAGGAACAGATGCTCCGCAACAAGTTCATTGACGGGGCCCCGCTGGACGCCAAGGTGGAGTATATTCAGAAAACCTTCGATGAATCCAGCGTCCAGGTGCTGGCAGACGCCGCCGTGCGGGAGATGCACAAAATGACCCTCACGGTGGATATGTCTGACGAGAACTTCGCGGGCAATTCCAGCGGGCAGGCGCTGAAGCTGAAGCTGCTGACCATGAACCTGCTGGTGAAGAACAAAATCCGCCGGATGGAGCGGGGCCTGAAGGAGCGGCTGGCGCTTTACAACCGGTGGCTCACCGTGAAGGGGGCCATGCGGGAGGTGCCCGTCACAGATGTGGACGTGGTGTTCACCATCTCCACCCCCATCAACGAGGCGGAGGTTGTGCAGATGGTCACCAGTCTACAGGGCATTGTGGACGACCGGACGCTCCTCTCTCAGCTGTGGTTCATCCGCGACCCGGCGGAGGCCGTGCGGAACATCCGCCAGCAGAAGCAGGAGAACATGGAGACCTACCAGCAGAGCATGGGCGCGCCGGAGGAAGGCGAGGAAGCGGACGCGGAGAAGCGGATCAGCGGCTTCCTGGCCGGGCGTGAATGAGCAGCCGGGACTACTGGAAGCGGCGTTCCCTGAACCTGGAGCAGCTGCTGCACACCAGGGCGGAGAAAACGGTACGTCAAATCACCGGCCTCTATGACAAGGCCCAGGAACATATCGTGGAGCAGATTGAGAAGACCTTCTCCGCCTATGTCAAGGGCGGGACGCTGAACGAGCAGAAGGCCAACCAGCTGCTGACCGTCCGGGAGACGGAGGAGGCGAGGGAGGCGCTGCGGGAGCAGTACCAGACCGCCACCGGGCAGGTGAAGCGGGACATCTGGGCCCGGCTCTCCGCCCCGGCCTACGCCAACCGCATCAGCCGCTTGCAGGCGCTCCGGGATGACATTTACGCCCAGGCCCGGCGGGTGGGCCTCAGCGAGGTGGAATACGTCAGCGACCGGCTGAACGACACGCTGGAGCAGAGTTACTACCGCACCATCTTCGACGTGGAGCAGTACACCGGGGAGGGGTACCGCTTTGACCTGCTGGGGGACAATCAAATCACCGCGGCTCTCTCCGCCAACTGGAGCGGGAAGAACTGGTCTGACCGCCTGTGGGACAACAACCAGCGCTTTGCCGACGCGGTGGAGGAGACGGTCGCCGTGGGTATCCTGGCGGGGCTGCGGTACGATGAGATGCGGGACAACCTGCTCCACGTCGTCGGCCTGGACGATACGGAAGGGGCGAAGTACAACGCCCGGCGGCTGGTGATGACCGAGTGCAACTATGTAGCCAACCAGGGGCATCTGATGGGCTACAAGGCGGCGGGCATCGAGTATTACATCTACCTCGCCACCCTGGACTTGCGCACCAGCGAGATTTGCCGGAAGCTGGACGGCCAGCGGTTCCCCGTGGACGAGGCCCAGCCGGGGACGAACCTGCCGCCCATGCACCCCCATTGCCGCTCCACCACCATGTGCGACATGAGCCGGGCGCAGCTGAATCGGGTGAATCGGGCGGCGAGGGACCCAATCACTGGGAAGTCCGTCACCATTCCGGGGTATATGACCTATCGGGAGTGGTACGAGAAGTATGTGAGCGGGAATCCGCAGGCGGAGGCCAATGAGAAGAAAATCAGGAACCAGTCCAGCGACAAGCGGCAATTTGCGGAATACCAGCAGGTTTTAGGGGAAAATGCACCGAAAACATTTGCAGATTTCCAGCAGATGAAGTATACTGACAGTGAGGCTTGGGATGCGCTCAAGCTGGCCCGACAGGACACGCAGCTGCAAGCCGATATTCGGGCAGGCAAGTATGACCTGACCATCAACCCCGAAAAGCAAGCCAGGCACATTCTGGGCAGTGACGGATACATCCCCGGGCGGAGCTATCTGACGATTACCGGCGACGAGCTTCAGGAGCTTGTAAAGCAGTATGCGGGGACGGGGACGATTCAGCGAACCAGAGACGGACGATGGAAGAACATCGAAATCGTATCGCTCCCTGACCGTGTTGGATACGTTGTAAAAGAAAATGGCACGGTAATAGAAACCAATCAGATGAAGATTCACTACAGTACAACAGGAACCCACGTTGTACCATTCTGGAAAGGAGATGAAAACCAATGATTGACACAAGTGGCGTTTCTTGCCCATATGATTATTTTTCTCGGTATGCTGGAAAAACAGTGACGGTCTATTTCTCAGATGGTTTTCATCCTGTTACAGGAAAATACGCCGGGTATACACCGGCATACGACAATGACCCGGAAGTGGCCACCATTGACGTTGATGGAGATTGCCACTATTCGCTGGACGTTCCTGACATCGACCACATCGACATTGTGGAATGACCCACTGGAAGGAGGCAGAATGTCATGTTTAACGGCAGCTATCTCCGTGCCTTACGGAAAGAAAAAAGATTAACACAGTCTCAGGTGGCGGACGCTGTAGGGGTCACACAATCCGCAATCGGGGCCTTCGAGCGGGGAGACCGCACACCCCGGCCCGCTTTGGTGGACGCACTGAGCGACTTTTTCCATGTTGACCGCGCCGACTTTTTCATCCCGGACGATAGTTGCCCCGCTGCCGCTGCCTTCACGCCGCCCACAACACAGGGCGATATACTCCGGGCGGTGGCCACATTGGCCGCTGTGGGGCGTATGCAGCAGCAGCCGACCGCTGCGGGTGTGGCACTCAGGTTTGAGCTTTCCGGCGTGGACAAGGGCTTGCAAGCTGCCGTCGCCGGTGTGGCGGGAATATCTGCTTTCATGGATTCCACCGATACCGACGTAAGCCTGAGCGACCTTTTGGCCGGCTATCTGGCTATAACGCTCCCCGCGCTGGATGCAGCGCCTCTCGCCTGTGGGAGCGGGCACCATTTCGAGGCGAAGGAGGACGCTGATGAAAGCATAGGAGAGATAGATAATGGCAAAGGATGATTATTTTGTTGTTGCGTATAAGATTTTAGCGTATCTGTACGTTCAGCTCAAAGCGGGAGAATCTATTGACTCCGCCATGCTGGCCGCGAACGGCCCATTGATGAAAATCAATGAAAGGTACTGGACGTACATTTTGGAAAACTTACAGGCGCAGGGTTACATCCGAAATGTACACATGGGTTTTATGGGCGGCCAAAAGATTATTACCGACTACGAGCAATGCGAAATCACACCAGAGGGTATCGCCTATCTTTGCGATAACTCACTGATGGAAAAGGCGAAACAGTTCTTAAAAGACGTAAAAGAAATTACACCGTTTATCTGACGACAGCACGACGTAAGCCGTGCTTTTCTTATGCCAATTTTTAGGAGGTACAACATGGCAGTAGATATGACCAAACACTACCAACAGGAGCTTGACCGGCTGGCCGATGGCATTGAGGCATGCAGCAAGCAAATCGCAAGAGATGCAAAGAAGTACCTAACCATCTTTGACATGGAACAGGAATTGCAGATTGTGATCAACGTCCGACCGGACGAGCTGGTGTCCATAGAGGTAATCGCAGATGGGCTGCCGGAAGAAGAATTTTGGCCACACGATAATAAAAGACCCTCCGCAGAGAGTACACCGCGGTCCATCGAAGTCAACGGAACCAAAATTTCCCAACACGTTGATTGAAGCACCCCCCGGGTGCTTTTTTCATACCCAAACCATGACACTGCGCGGGCTTGAACGCGCAGGACGTGAAAGGAGTTATTCACATGGCAGAAGAAACCAACCCCATCCAGACCACCGAACAGAACCAGGCGCAGACCCCGGAGGGCGAACCGAACTCCGGCGGGAGCGGCCTGACCTTCGACCAGTGGCTGGACAGCAACCCCGCCTATCGCTCCGAGTTTGACCGGCGGAACACCAAGGCGGTGCAGACGGCCCGGACGAAGTGGGAGCAGGAGCAGGCGGAGAACCTGACCGAAGCGGAACGGCTGGAGAAGATGAGCAAGACCCAGCGGGAACAGTACCAGCTGGACAAGGACCGGCGGCAGTTCGAGAGCGAGCGGGCCGCTTTCCAGCGCCAGCAGCTGGAGGTTCAGACCGGAGCGCAGCTCCAGGGCATGGGCTACGACGCGGGCTTTGCGAAATACCTGACCGGCAAGGACGCAGAGGCCACCAGCGCCAACCTGACCGCCTTTGACGGCCTGATGCGGGCCTACAAGGCCAGCGCCGTCAATGAGCAGATGCGGGGCAGCGGAGCGCCCAAGGACGCCGGGCAGCACGAGGAAGCCCCTGACCCCTTCCTCCTGGGCTTTATGGGTCAGAAAAAATCCGGAAAGGAATGATTGAATTATGGCAGTGAACTATGCCAGCAAGTACTCTGACAAAATCGACGAGCGGTTTACCCTTGGCTCCCTGACTCAGGGCGCGGTGAACCAGGATTATGACTGGCTGGGGGTGGAGACGGTGAACGTCTACTCCATCCCCACCGTGGAGATGAACGACTACACCGCCAGCGGCACCAACCGCTACGGCGACCCCTCCGAGCTGGAGAACGAGGTGCAGGAGCTGAAGGTGACCCAGGACAGGGCCTTCACCTTCACCATCGACAAGAAGAGCCGGGACGACACCCAGATGACCATGGAGGCGGGCAAGGCCCTCCAGCGTCAGATCGACGAGGTCATCATCCCCGAGGTGGACACCTACCGCCTCAGCGTCATTTGCGCCAATGCGGCGGTGACGGAGACCGGCACCGTGGACGCCACCAACGCCTATGAAGCCTTCCTGACCGTTCAGGCGGAGCTGGATGAAAACAAGGCCCCCCAGGGCGGGCGGGTGTGCTACTGCACCACCAGCTTCTACAAGTATATCAAGCTGGACGATACCTTCACCAAGCTGGGCGACCTGGCCACCGGCATTGCCATCAACGGGCAGGTGGGCGAAATCGACGGCGTTCCTGTGGTCAAGGTGCCCTCCAGCTATCTGCCGGATGGGGTGAACTTCGTCATTACTAACCCCATCTGCACCCCTGCCCCGGAGAAGCTGACGGATTACACCATCCACGACAACCCTCCCGGTATCTCCGGCTGGTTGGTGGAAGGACGTATCCGTTACGACGCCTTTGTGCTGAACAGCAAGAAGGGTGCCATCGGCGTCCATACGGCCACCACCTGAGAGGAGGGGTGACGTATGTATCTTGCTGAGAAAGATGGCAAGCAGTTCCGGGTAAGCGGCGTCCAGGTGGCGGCGTTCCGGGCTGCTGGATACACCATCACGGAGGAAGCTACCAGCGACGGGAAGAAGCCTGCCGCCAGGAAGGGCACCACAAAAACCACCACCGCGAAGGCGGCGAAGTAACCGAAAGGGGGCTGAACCGCTATGTCTGACACGATCACTTCGGCGCTGCTGGCAGACCTGGCGGAGCGGCTGGGCGTGGACACTACGGACGCGCTGGTGGTGAACTGCCTCTCCGACGCCGCCGCAGAGATGCAGCTCTATCTGGGCTGGACAGACGACGAGTGGGCGGACGAAACGCTGCCCTCCGCCATTCAGCGGAAGGTGATGCAGTTGGCGGCGCTGTACTACCAGCGCGCCAGCCAGGAGGCGGAGAACCCCGGCGTGGCGTCCACCTCCGTCACCGAGGACAAGCTGAGCCAGAGCGTCACCTACCGGAGCGCGGACAGCTACGCCGCCCAGGAGGAGGCCATCTTCCGCTCCATGGCCCGGTACCGGAGGAGGGCTGCGCTGTGAACGGCGTTCTCTTTGACCGCCCCGCCCTTTGGGGCAAGGGGTGGAGCCTGTACCGCCGCCAGACGGGGACGGACAGCTACGGCGACCCCACCGCCGTCTACCCGGACGAGCCGGATTATTCGGCGGAAGCGGGGAGCGCCGGGGCCGTGGCGTGGCAGCAGTCCTCCGGCTCGGCCAGCGTGGTGGAAGCGGGCGAGCAGGAAGGGAGCACAGCGGCGGGCGTCGTGTACGACAGCGCGCTGGAGCTGGCCCCTTTCGACCGGGTGGAGTTTGACGGTGCGCTGTGGGAGATCACCACAGTGTCCACCTGGCTTCACTGCCGACGGGTGGAGGTGAAACGGGTATGGGCGTAAGCGTCAGCGGGTTCGATGCCCTCATCTCCGCCCTGGAGCAGTCCCCGGACAAGCTCCAGCGGGCCACCGTCACCCGGGCCGCCAAGCTGGCGGAGCAGGTGGCCGCCCAGGCCAGGGAGGGCGCACCGGTGAAGAACGGCCAGCTGCGAAACTCCCTGAAAAGCTATGTGGAAGCCCACGGCGACCAGATAGAGGGCGGCGTAAAAACCGACTACGCCCCCGCTATCTATCACGAGTTCGGCACCGGCCCCGTGGGGGACGAAAACCCCCACCCCCAGGCGGCGGAGCTGGGCATCAGCCACCGACCGGACGGCTGGGTCTACCAGAGCGAGGAGGTGGCGGCCATGCGGGGCGAGGAGTATGTGGAGAACGAGAAGGGCGGCTACGTCTACACCGAAGGCGTGCCCGCCAAGGCCTTTATGTACAACGCCCTGACCGCCAACGAGGACGCAATTCTGGAGAGCCTGGGGGCGGCTGTTGAGGAGGTATTCACCAAATGACAGAGGAAAGCCTGATTCTGGTGGATGCGCTGCCCAACATCAAGGCGGCGCTGGAGGGGCTGGAGGTAGACTTCACCTACACCGTCAGCGCCCAGTGGCCCAGGAAGGTACCCACCGGCGCACTGATTACCATCACCGAGCTGGACAACAGCCAGGCGGCGGGGCAGCTGGTGGTGGACCGCCTCAGCTATCAAATCGACCTGTGGGGGCCGGACGCGGACGAGCTGCGGACGCTGGCCCCCCTGGTGAACACAGCCGTCCTCTCCCTGGGCTTCCTGCGGGATTACGCGGGGGCGCTGGGGCTGGAGAACGGCTATTTTCGCAGAACCTTCCGGTATGCAGGGTAACAGCATTTAAAATTAGCCCAAAAGGATAGACAAAGCTGCATCGGGA
>JAJPXL010000048.1 GCA_021205455.1 Clostridiales bacterium | reverse complement strand
TCCGACGATGGATAACATCTGTCTGTACCGCAAGGTTTTAGCCCCTGATGAAAAGTAAATATTGAGCCAATGTTTTAGAATTTAGGAGTAATGACGTACCCTCACAGCCAGATTTCAGCGACCAAACAACAACAAAATTGCCACCTCGTTCCTCCCCAGCGGAACGGGTGACAATCGTTCCCAGCCGCCATAGGCGGCAGACTCACCAGGTGGCAATTTTCATCGTCTGTTGCCTGACAGGCTACCTCATTGAAGGCTAACGCGGAGCCGGTAATGGGATAGGAAGGGGTTTCTTAAGCGGATTTTGCGTAAAAAATGACAGAGGCATATTTTTAGCCGAAACCGCAGCCAGCTATGCTGGCAAGGGCAAAGCGATGTTTCCTCCAAAGCACCTTGCTTAAGGAGCAACAGCCTGCCAGGAGTAAAACATCCTCAGGTCGACGTGTCCTCCTCCGAGGGGGCCGATGCAGCCAGCCCTTCCCCACCGGCGGCAATCAGCGCCAGCTTCTCCCGTCGGGTGAGCCGCTTCACCGCCCACTCCCGCCGGAGGGCGGCGGACTTGTCCGGGCACTGCTCCGCCCATACCAGCTGCACCGGCCGCCGCGAACGGGTGTACTTGGCCCCTGTTCCGGCGTTGTGGGCCCGTTCCCGGCGGGACAGGTCGGTGGTGTAGCCGGTGTACAGGGTGCCGTCGGCGCACCGCGCCATGTAGACGTAGAAGGCCATCCTCAGCCGTCCAGTCCGGCTCCGGCCCGGCACAGACCGGCCACCCGGTCCGCGGTTTTCACCGAGTCAAAGAAGAAGGCCCGCTTCCCGGCGGGGATGGTTACCACCACCCGCTCCACCGGGACGCCTCCGATGCAGCAGCCGGTGACGTGGACGCTGCCCTTGTCCCGCTGCACCTCCGTCACCCCGGCAAAGGGCAGATAGTTGCCGTCCTCCTGATACAGGGCCAGGGCGCTGACCTTGTACTGCCCCGCCCGGGCGGCCTGGCGGTAGTCCGCCCGTGGGTCGGGCAGCTCCACGCCGGGCACCATGCTTTTCCATGTTCTGGCCATATCCCTCACCCATTGTCCTCTGTCAGGAGCTTGTTCAGCTCCATCATAAAGGTGTTGATGTCCTTAAACTGGCGGTACACCGAGGCGAAGCGGACGTAGGAGACCTCGTCCACCTTCCGCAGCTTCTCCATCACCAGCTCGCCGATGCGCTCCGTCTGAATCTCCCGGTCCAGGGTGTTGGCAAGCTCCTGCTCGATCTCGTCCGCGATCTTCTCCAGCTCCTCCATCTGGACGGGCCGCTTCTCGCAGGCCCGGATCATGCCGCGCAGCACCTTTTCCCGGTCAAACTCCTGGCGCTTCCCGTCCTTTTTGATGACGATCATGGGCAACCGCTCCACCATCTCATAGGTGGTGAACCGCTTGCCGCAGCTCAGGCACTCTCGGCGGCGGCGGATGCTGTCCCGGTCGTCCGCCGGGCGGCTGTCCAGCACCTTGCTGTCCTGCATTCCACAATAGGGGCACTTCATCGTTTGCTTCCTCCTTAAACGCTGTTGTCGAAGCTCTGTGTCCTCATTTTACCATGCAATTTTCCAGTGCGCAACCAATTTTCACCGGATATTTTCCCCGAATTGGCACATACTGTCAGCATCCAAGGAACCTCTGAATAAATGAACAAGAGCGAATTGCGAGGAAATTTTCGTCTGCGACTCGCATGGCCTACGGCCATTGCTCCCTGCATTCGCGCATAAGAGGAATTGGCCATTCGGCCTGCGCTTCAGAAAAAGACGCAAAGGCGCAGGATCAGGAGCGCCGTCAGGCACGGGCATACCCCTTGAGGGTAATCCTGACGGATTTCAAGGCTTTGCAACGCATTTATGGCGGAAATTTACCGCAAGGCGCCGCAGTTGCATTTATTCAGAGGTTCCTAGACCAAAGGAGATGATAATATGGCAAACCTGACCAACAAGGAGCTGCTCGCCCTGGAGGATCAGCTCAACTTCGAGCACATCTGCCAGGCCAAGTACGAGGCCGCGGCGGCGGAGACCCAGGAGCAGGCCCTGCGGAGTTGCTTCGACAAGCACGCCAGGCAGCACAAGCAAAACTTTGACACCCTGATGACTTTCTTACAGTAAGGAGGACTTCCCATGAACGACCAGGAACGGCTCACCGACCTGCTGCTCACCGAAAAGAAGATGAGCGGCAACTACAACACCTACGCCTCGGAATGCACCAACGCAAAGCTCCGCAACAGCTTCCTGCAAATGCTGCAATCCGGCCACACCACCCAGACCGAGCTGTACGACGCCAGCGCCTCCCGGGGCTGGTACAAGACCACCCAGGCGGACAGCGCCAGGGTGGGCGAGGTGAAGCAGAAGTTCCAGGCTATGGGCTGACCGGGTAGCCCTGTCCGGTCAGCCGGAACCACAGCGCCCCCTCCCGGTACCGCCCGAAGCAGAACAAGGCCGGGAGGGGAAAGGTCTGCCCCGGCTGCCAGGGGAAGCGGAGCAGGTAGCCCTCCCCCTCCGCCCGCCACTGACCCCCTGCCGGGGCCCGGCGGAGGGCCTCTGTCAGACCCTCGTCCTGAAGCCGGAGGGGGAGGGCGTCCAGCCGCTGCCACTGACCCGCCCTGGGCGGCGGCGCGTCCCCGGCCACCAGCGCCCGCTCCGGATTGGGCACGCCCCAGCGGTTCAGCTCTCCGGCGGAGCGCTGGCGGCTCAGGGTCAGCCGGTCCCCCTCCGGCATCAGCGTCCCCAGGAGCAGGCGGCGCTCCCCCTGCTCCAGCCAGACCTTGCACACCTCCGGGCGAGGGCTCCAGGCCGGGCAGTCCGCCTGAAAGCGGACGTACATCCCCTGAACAGTGCAGCGCACCTCTCCCCGCCGGACGGCGCTGCCGTCCGGGCTGCGTTCATATAACGGTATCCTTTGCTCCATCCCTGTCGCCCCCTGCTCCTTTCTATGCGGAGCAGGGAAAGAACAGAACAGTTCCCCTTGACAGACGGCCAAAACTGTTTTATCCTATAGGTAGTCATAGCTAACCGCCCCACGCAACAGCGCAGGGCGGAAACAAGGAGGAATCGTTATGCAGAAAATTACAGTCGGTATTGAAGGCATGGCCTGCGAAATGTGCGAGGCCCACATCAAGGACGTGATTCGGAAGGAATTCGACCCCCAGAAGGTCACCGCCTCCCACAAAAACAGCGAGGCGGTCATTCTGACGGAGGGAGACATCTCCGAGGCCGCCCTCCACCAGGCCATCGACCCCACCGGATACACCGTCACCTCGGTGAAAAAGGAGCCGTACGAGAAGAAGAAGGGCCTGCGGGGGCTGTTCGGCAGGTGACAGCTGCCAGACAGGATGAAGCACCGCCGCAGAGGGATTCTGCGGCGGTGCGACAGCGTTTCAGACTGGCGTGTATGAAGGCTTGCCTCACTGGGAGACTACGTTGGTCAGGACGCCGATCCCGTCAATCTCGCACGCCACCACGTCCCCCGGCTGGAGCCACTTGGGGGGCTGGAAGCCCATGCCCACCCCGGCGGGGGTGCCCATGGCGATCACCGTCCCCGGCTTCAGGCGGATGCCCCGGCTCAGGTCGCTGATGACATAGGCCACGTCGAAGATCAGCAGGTCGGTGTTGGAGTTCTGCCGCAGCTCACCGTTGACCCTGGAGCGGATGCCCTGCGCCGGACGGCCGGGCAGCTCCTCCGCCGTGACGATCCACGGCCCCATGGGGGTGAACCCGTCCAGCCCCTTGCCGAAGTACCATTGCTTGTGTCTGGTCTGGACGGTGCGGGCGCTGACATCATTTAAAATGGTGTAGCCGAACACATGGCCATAGGCATCCTCCGGGGAGACGTGGTCGGCCTCCTTGCCGATGACCACCGCCAGCTCACACTCATAGTCCAGACTGTCCACCATGTCCCGGTGGGCGTTGATGGCGCCGCCGTCGGGCACCGCCTCGTCCACCCGTTTGGAGAAGTACACGGGATAGGGCCGCTCCCCGCCGAAGGCTTCGTTTTTGTACCGGGCGGACTCCTCTGCATGGGCCATATAGTTGATGCCCAGGCAAATCACGTCCTGCCTGGGGCGGGGGATGGGCGCGGCGTGGGCCAGCCGGTTATAGGGAGTCCCCTCCGGCAGGTCGGCGGTGGCTACGGCCTGGGCCAGCTCTGCCGGGGTATAGCGCTCCACCACGCTCTGCATATCCGTGCAGGGGACGCCCGCCGCAGACAGGGGCCAGACGGTCGCACCGTCCGGCGAGGCAAAGCCAACGGTCTCCACTCCGTCGGCATAATAGGTCAGCAGTTTCATCGGAAGGGTCCTTTCTCTATCCATATCAGGCTTGAATCCATCGGGGCAGGCAGGGCAGCCCGCCCGCGTCTTTTAGGATACCATTCCCGCCTGACTTTGTCAATCCGCGCAGCGCACACGGAAATCCTGCCCCGGCAGGGGGCTTGCAAGATAAAAATTCTGCTGATATAATAAGAGCAGCAGGCGGGCAGCCCGCGCCGCCCCGCCAAACCCCAGTCAGCATCAGGAGGCCAGTTATGAAAATTTCCACCAGAGGGCGCTACGCGCTGCGTTTGATGCTGGACATCGCCCAACAGGGGGAGGGGGCCGTCGTCTCCCTCAGCGACATTGCCAGACGGCAGGACATCTCCGTGAAATATCTGGAGCAAATCGTGATGAGGCTGAACCGCGCCGGGTTTTTGAAAAGCACCCGGGGGGTGCAGGGCGGCTATATGCTGCTGCGCAGGCCGGAGGAGTACAGCGTGGGGGACATCCTCCGGGCCATCGAGGGCAACCTGGCCCCCATCTCCTGCCTGACGGAGGAGAGCAACCACTGCAACCGCTGCCACAGCTGCGACACCCTCTGGTTCTGGGAGGAGATGGACAACTCCATCAACGCCTTCGTAGACCAGTACACCCTGGCGGACTTCCTGAACCATCCGGCGGGCCCGTCGGCGCCGAAGGTGGATTCCCGGCAGGAGGAGCCTGCCCCCCAGGCAATATCGTCCTCTTAAACTGGCAGCAGAACCGTCAAAAAGCGCATCCCGCGTTTGGGGATGCGCTTTTGTGTTATCCTGTTATCCCGTTATCCTGCATCAGCCGCAGCCGGCGTGCTTCAACGCATAGTCGGCAGGGGGGTCCACCGGGTAATGCTCGGAGAAGCAGCCCTCGCAGAAGCCGCAGGTGGCGTCCGGCGCAATCTCATGGAGCCGCGCCAGGCTCAGGAAGCCCAGGGAATCCGCGCCGATCTCCCGGCACACCTCGTCGCAGCTGTACTTGCAGGAGATGAGCAGGGATTTGTCCGGGATGTCCGTACCAAAGTAGCAGGGGGAGATGAACTCCGGGGAGGAGATGCGGACGTGCACCTCCGTGGCCCCGGCCTGCCGGAGCAGGTTGACGATGGCCTTGCTGGTGGTGCCACGGACGATGGAATCGTCAATCATCACCACCCGCTTCCCGGCCACCTGGCACCGCAGCGCGCCCAGCTTGATGCGCACCGCCGCCTCCCGGCTCTGCTGGTTGGGGGTGATGAAGGTGCGGCCCACATAGCGGTTCTTCACGAAGCCCTCCCCATAGGGGATGCCGGACTCCTCCGCATAGCCCAGGGCTGCGTCCAGCCCGGAGTCGGGCACGCCCACCACCAGGTCGGCCTCCACGGGATGCTCCTGGGCCAGCAGCCGCCCCGCGTTCCGCCGGGCCATGTGGACGCTCTGGCCGTTGATAACGCTGTCCGGACGGGCGAAGTAGATATACTCAAAGATGCACATATGGCTCATGCCCTTGCAGTTGTCCCGCATGGAGCGGAGGTGGCCGTCCTCCACCACCACGATTTCGCCCGGCTCCACCTCCCGGACATACTCCGCTTCTACGCCGTCCAGGGCGCAGGACTCGGAGGCAAAATACCAGGCGTCCCCCTTCCTGCCGATGCACAGGGGCCGGAAGCCCCAGGGGTCCCGGGCGGCAATCAGCTTCCGGGGAGACATGACAATGATGGAGAAGGCGCCCTTCAGATGCTTGACAGAGTGGTTCACCGCCTCCTCCACACTGCCGTATTTCAGGCGGGAGGCGGCGATGGAATAGGCGATGATTTCGGTGTCGCTGGCAGTCTGGAAGATGGCCCCGCGATGCTCGAAGTAGTCCCGCAGCTCCTCGGTGTTCACCAGGTTGCCGTTGTGGACCACGGCCAGCTGCTGCTTGACGTAATTTACCACAAAGGGCTGGGCGTTCATCCGTCGGCCTGCGCCGGTGGTGGCGTAGCGGACATGGCCGATGGCCATGGTACCGTTCATCTCCCGCAGGCGCTGCACGTCGAACACGTCGCCCACCAGGCCCACGTCCTTGTGATAGGTGATCTCCCGGTGGTTGTTGGCTGCGATGCCGCAGGCCTCCTGGCCCCGGTGCTGTAAGGCATACAGGCCGTAATAGGTGCATTCCGCGCAGCCGCCCTTCGCGTCATATACACCAAAAACGCCGCATTCCTCATGTAATCCCATAAACTGATTCCCTCGCTCGTTATTCGGCGGAGCGGAAAGGGCCCGCGCCCTCCTATCCGTCCTGATTCTTGATAATATGGTTGCGGATGCGGCCGATCAGCATATCCGTAGCCACCTGATTCTCCCCGCCCTCCAGGATGACCAGATCCGCGAAGTGACGGGACGGCTCCACAAACTGCTCATGCATGGGCTTCACGGTGGTGAGGTACTGGTTGATGACGGTGTCCAGCTCCCGGCCCCGCTCCTCAACATCCCGCTTGATGCGGCGAATCACCCGCACGTCGGCATCCGTATCCACGAAGATTTTGATGTCCATCTGCTCACGCAGCTTCCGCTCGGCAAAGATGAGGATACCCTCCACCACGATAACGTCGGTGGGATGGACGACCATCACCTCGTCCGTGCGGTTATATTGTACATAGTCGTACACAGGGCACTCAATGCTGTTGCCCTTTTTCAACTCCTTCAGATGGCGGGTCAAAAGCGGAGTGTCAAAGGCCCGCGGGTGGTCATAATTCAAGGTGTGCCGTTCATCTCCTCGTCGCCGGTGAGCCGGGCGGCGTCCGCCTGATAGAAGTAAAAGGTCTTGAGCTGCTCCTTGGTCAGCTTCTCCCCCGCCACACCGTCCAAATCCAGGAGGGCCTGCTCCGGCTGCCCCAGGCACAGGTCCTGCTTCGCCATGGCCAGCAGGGCGGCGTTGCGGCTGGCTGCATCCTTCCTCCAGTGGGCAAGGTAGGCGTTGTACTCCCGGCGGGTCCGGAGGTCCTTCCGGCTCACCCGCCGCCGGGTCAGTTCGTCCCAGGCCGCCAGCAGCAGCCGAAGGGAAACCACCGTCCCCACCGCCATCAGAGAGAGTCCACGGATGCGGGAAACTACTTTGGTATCCGCATACAGGACACAGCCCAGCGCCACAAGGAAGGCCGCCAGCAGCAGCAGGAGCAGCACCCGGTACACCAGAAGGTGCCTGCGCAGCGCCCGGCCCGCCCGTTCGCCGGGAGTACCGGCTCCGGCGCGTGCAAACGCGGCGTCATTTCGTTTATTGTCCTTCCGTTTCATATTACAGCCTCTTTGCGGCACTCCGCCTGTCCGGAACGCGAAAAACAAACGCAGCCTCTGCGGAGCGTTCCTCTCCGCAGAGGCGCTGTCAGGCTCAGACGCCCACAATCATCAGAATCTCCGCCACAAAGAGGTAGAGGACGATCGGCGCAATATACAGCGCCAGGAAGTAATTGGCGTGTTTCACAGGGACCCGCCGCCGCTCCACCTGACGGAAGGCCCGCAGGGCGTCGAACCAGCCGATCACTGCCACGGCCAGCAGCACCACCATCACCGTGCCATAGTTGACGTTGCCATAGATGGACAGAATCACCAGGAAGAACAGCCCCACTAGCCCCCCGGAGGAGGTGACGTTCAGCAGGCAGAAGAGGGTCTTCTGCCTCTCCAGCTTGCCGTCCATATTCAAATAATCTGCGATGTTCTGTGCCAGCCGACCGAAGATAATCATATCGCTTACCAGCCTTCCCGGGTGAGGAGTTCCGCTTTGTACAGCGCCATTGTACTACAAAAGGCGGGTTTCGTCAATCAATTCCGCTGTTTCCGTTACGGCATCAAGTGAAAGGCGCTTCTCTTTTTTGCCGAAGGAGGATAATCCTCTAAGCGGAAGGGGCTTCCTCCCCCGCCAGCGCCCGCACCACATAGCCGCCGATCATCAGCCCCGCCGCCGCCGGGACGAAAGCGGTGCTGCCGGGGATGGCCCGCCGCCCCGGCTCCGGCGTCTCGTCCGGCTCCGTCAGCGGGGAAAGGGGCTGCTCCGTGGAGTAGAGCACCGTCAGATGCTTGATGCCCCGCTGCCGCAGCTCATAGCGCATGACCCGGGCCAGGGGGCACATGGAGGTTTTTGTGATGTCCGCGATGCGCAGCTGGGCGGGGTCCAGCTTGTTCCCCGTCCCCATGCAGCTGATGAGGGGGGTGTGGGCCGCCAGGCATCGCTCCGCCAGTTCCAGCTTGGCGGCTACGGTGTCCACCGCGTCCACCACATAGTCATAGGCGGTGAAGTCGAATCCCTCCGCCGTCTCCGGCAGGAAGAAACACCTGCGGGTGCTGACCTCCGCGGCGGGATTGATGTCCCTGGCCCGCTCCGCCATCACGTCCACCTTGTACCGGCCCAGGGTGGAGTGGGTGGCGATGATTTGGCGGTTCAGGTTGCTCAGCGCCACGGTGTCCGGGTCCACCAGCTCCAGCGACCCGACGCCGCTGCGCACCAGCGCCTCCACCACATAGCCGCCCACGCCGCCGATGCCGAACACCGCCACCCGGCTCCCGGCCAGCCGCTCCATGGCGGCCCTGCCCAGCAGCAGCTCCGTCCTTCCAAATTGTTCCATAGCGTGCGCACCTCTTTTATAGCGTCTCGTTCATGCTGCCTGTCCGGTAGCCCTGTAAATCCAGCGCCACATAGGGAAAGCCCAGCCCCCGGAGGGTCTGGACGACCTCTGTCCGCGTCTCCGGCTCCAGCATCCTGGGAAACTCCTCCGGCAGCAGCTCGATGCGGGCTATTGTCCCGTGGACCCGCACCCTGGCCTGGCTGAAGCCCAGCTCTGTCAGCAGCTGCTCCGCCCTGTCTACCCTGTCCAGCCCCGCCCGGGTGATGGGTTCCCCGTAGGCGAAGCGGGAGGCCAGGCAGGCCAGGGAGGGCTTGGCCCAGGTGGGCAATCCAGCCTCCCGGCTCAGGGCGCGGATGTCCGCCTTGGTCAGCCCGGCGGCGCGCAGAGGGCTTGCCACCCCCAGCTCCGCGATGGCCCGCATTCCGGGGCGGTAGTCGCCTTCATCGTCCAGGTTGGAGCCTTCCGAGACGGAGGCCATGCCCTGCTCCGCCGCCACCTCCTGGATTCGGCGGAAGAGCTGGCGTTTGCAGAGGTAGCAGCGGTCCGGCGGATTCTCCGAAAAGCCGGGGATTGCCAGCACGTCCAGGTCGACCCACACCTGCCGAATCCCCGCCTGGACGCAGAACGCCCCGGCGTCCTCCGTCTCCCGCCGGGGGAAGGCGGAGGAGCGGACGGTCACAGCGATGGTCCTGTCCCCCAGCGTTTCGTGGGCCATATGCAGCAGATAGGCGGAGTCCACCCCGCCGGAAAAGGCCACCGCCGTGCTGCCCAGGCGCAGCAGCTCCGCCCTGAGCCGCGCCGCTTTTTCGTGAAGCTCATCCATATATATTCCCTTTCCTGCGATTCTCCTCTGTGCAAAGATTCAGCGGCGTCCCATTGGCGTTGCCGCCGGGACGCCCTCATGTGTTATATGGCAGAGGTGATTTCCTACTCATTCCCTATGAAATATACCATGAAACCAATCTGCTGTCAACCGCCGCACCACCGGGCCAGCAGCCCCCGCAGCCGCTCCTGCCAACGGCGGCACTCCGCCCCGCTCTCAAAGCAGAGGACGGCCAGGGCATCCTGCCGGGTGCGCTCCTGCTGGGTGCGGTAGCCCTGGGCCAGGTCGGCCAGCGCCTGGTACAGCCGCCGGAGGCCCTCCCGGCCCGTCTCCTCCATACGGACTTCGGTTCCCTGCCCCTCCAGCAGCCAGAGACCCCCTTCCAGGTAGCAAAGCGCCGCCAGCCGCCGCCCCCGCTGAGCGGCGCAGGAAGCGCAGTCGTACAGCTCCGCCGCCCCGGTGCGCCGGGCCAAAAGCCGGGCTGCCCGGCCCAGAGCCAGTTCCTGCCCCACCTGCCGCCGGAAAAAGTCGTCCTCCGTCTCCTGCCGGGGTTCCTCCGGCGGGCTTTGGAGCGCGGGCAGCACCGGCCCGCCCCCTTCCGGCATGACCCGTTTCCACACCTCGGCAAACCGCAGGGCCTCCTTCTGCTCCCGGTCAGACGATTCCATGGCCACCGCCCCCTTTCCCTTCCATCCTATGCCCGTTTCCTCAAAACGGCGCCTGCGGGAAACTGCGGAAAAATTCTCCGCAAACCGCCCCTTTCGCCCCGCAAAGCGTTTGCAATTTCCATAGGGGTGTGCTATACTGGTACAAAACTGTGGGGATTCTGCGCCTGGGGGCCTTTCGTGTCGGCTCCGCCTTCGCCCGGTTCCCAATCACTTTTTTCCGTGAGGTTTTTTGCATGAGAGAGAAATCACGTTATCAGGAGGCAAACCTGGCCTTCCTGCTGCTGGTCGGCCTTCTGGCGATTTGGACGATTGGCTCCGATGCCAAACGCTCCGTCCCCCTGAAAACGATTTACTGCTGCGTCAATCTGGTGGCCTTTCCGCTAATCTCCTGGCTGATGGGGCGGGAGATCCGCTGTGTGGAGCGCTCAAAGGACGCCCTGACAAAGACGATCTGGGGCCTGTTGGGGCTATATGTGGTGCAGAAGCTGCTGATTTTCTGGAGCAAGATTGCCAGCGGCAAAAGCGCGTCCCTGAACTTCCTGAACGATGACAACACCGCCTGGCTCTATCTGTGCGGGGCGGTGTGGCTGGTGCTGGCCCTCCTGATTGAGCGGCGGGGCTGGAAACATGGCCCGGTGCTGGCGGTGAGCGTGGTGCTGGGCTGTGTGGCAGGTTATCTGCCCGTGGTGGAGAACCTGCTCTGCCTGAACAAGCTGCTCGTTTTTGCTCCGCTGTTCCTGGTGGGCTTCTGGGGGCTTCCTGACCGGCTGAATGCGTTCCTGGATCGGACGTGGGTGCGCATTCTGTCCCTGGTGGCGCTGCTGGCTGTGGTCGGTGGGTGCCTGATCGCCTCCAAGCCGCTGTACAATAGTGTGGGCTTCCTGACTGCCGCCAACGCCTATGCCTCCCTGGACAATACCTGGCTGAACACCTTCGGTGGCCTGTTCCGCCTGGCCTGGTACGGCGTCATCGCCGTGGTAGGGGCCGCCCTGCTGAGCATCATGCCCCGGAAAAAGCTCCCGCTGCTGTCCCTCTGCGGCAAGCGGTGGTTCAGCGTGTACTTCTGGCTGCGCCCGGTGACGTACTTCCTCATTGCCCGCATCGTAAAGGTGTTGATCGGCTGCGGCCGCCTGGGGAAGATCGATGCGGCGCTCATCTGCCTGGTGCTGCTGCCGGTTCTCAGCCTGCACAGCCTGGAGACGGTGACGAAGGGGATTTTCCACTGGTACAGCTGGTGGAAGTCCTATCCGGAGCGGCTGGGTGCCCGCCGGAACGGCTGGCGTGCCTTCCTGATTCCCTACACCATCCTGTTCCTCATCGTACTCAGCGGGACGCTGTCGTCGCTGTTCTCCCAGGGGCAGACGGTGGTATGGACGCCGGACGGCGAAAGCCTGTACCTCAACATCATGTATTACACCAGGAACTATATCCTGGAATTTTTCTCCAACCTGCTGCACGGCCAGCTTGCCCTGCCCCAATGGGATTTCAGCATCGGCTATGGCTATAACACCCTCTCCGTTCTTCACTTCAACCCCCTGTTCCTCATTGCCCTGCTGCTGCCTGAGGCGTGGATGGAGTTTGTCTACACCTTCTATGCCGTGGCTCAGCTCTATCTGGCGGGGGTGGCCTTCGCCGCGCTGATGCGGGAAATCGGCAAACGGGAGCCGCTGGCGGTGACCTGCGGTGCGCTGGTCTATGTGTTCAGCGGGTTCAGCCTCCAGGTGATGGCGAAGCACATCTACTTTATCACCTTCATGCTTCTGATGCTGCCCGTCATCCTGTGGGCGGCGGAGCGATGGCTTCACCGCCGCAAGTGGGGCGCGTTTGTACTGGCGATTTTCTTCTGCATTCTGGGCGGATACTACTTTACCTATATTAACTCCCTTCTGATGGCCCTGTACCTGATCATTCGGGAGATTTATGTCAACGGCAAACAGGTGAAGAAGACCGTATCAGAGCTGCTGCACCTGATTGGCTACTACCTGGTGGGGTTGGGCCTGTCCATGGCCTTCCTTCTGCCCACGGTTATGAACTACCTGACCTGCGGACGGGTGGGGGACAGCGGAAGTGAAACCTTCGCCTCCCTGTTCTACGAAACCAGCTACTATGAAGAGATCGTGTACACCTTTATCTCCCCCGGCAGCAGCGCCTCCTACTCCACCTCGCTGGGGTTTGCCGCCATTGTGCTGGTGGCGCTGGTCGTACTCTTTATGAAGCGGAAGCGGAAGGATCTGGCGCCGCTCCGGTGGGCTGTGGTGCTGGGCATCCTGTTCCTGATGTTCCCCACCATCGGCAGTATCTTTAACGGATTCGGCTATGTGACCAATCGCTGGTCCTACGGGCTGACCCTGGTGATGGCTTTTGTGGTGGCCTGGTTGGTACCGGAGCTGAAGGATCTGACCCCGGGGCAATGGAGGGCTGTGGCCGTTTGCACAGTCGCTTATATCCTCGTCTCCTGCTGCTGCGCCTATGCCGCCTCTGTTTCGGAGACGAGGGTAGAGATCCTGTCCAGGGGCTACCTCGTTCTGATTGTCACTGTGGCAGTGCTATTGCTGGCCCGGCGGCTGCTGGTCAGAAACCCCCATCTGGGGCAGAGCGTGGTCTGCGGCGTGACCGTCCTCTCCGTACTGGTCAGCGGCAGTACCTTCTTTGAGTTCAGCTCCGACGCCAATTCCAACGTGCCCATCGGCAAGCTGTATAAACGCTATGCCGACTCGTCGGAGATGGCTGCCACCGCCATTGAGGACGACAGCTTCTACCGCGTTGACATTGAACAGAACCGCACCAACCGCTTCACCCTCACCGGCAGCTACGGCACCTCCTTCTACTGGAGCGTTACCGACGCCGATTTGGTGCAGTTCTTCCAGGAGCTTTGCCTGAACACGGTAAACCAGAACAGCGGTATCCTGGGAACGGGAAGCTGCCTGGCGGTGGATGCGTTGACTTCGGTGAAATACGGCGTCTTTAAGAGCGATAAGGGGGACGGTTATATTCCCTATGGCTTTGAGGAAATCGGGACCGAAGGAAAGTACACAATCTATGAGAACCAGTACGCGCTGTCCATCGGTTACGCCTATACTTCCTATATGACGAAGTCGGATTACCTGGCCCTGACCCCGGTGGAACGGCAGCAGGCTCTGCTGCAATGCGTGGTGCTGGAGGACGAGGACGCCGAGGCGCTGGATTTGGATTGGGACTCCACCACGCCGGAGGACAACGCCGTCAGCATCCCCTGGACCATCACGGCGTCGGACGGCGTGACGGACAATGGAGACGGCACCTATTCCGCCGAGAAGGATGGCACTTTGACCCTGACGTTTGAAGGGCTGCCTGACAGCGAAACTCTGATTTATCTGGACAACCTGGGCATCAAACGGGAGAGCAGCCGGGCCGCCACCAAGGTCTATGTGTCCGGTAACGGCGTCAACAAGGCATCCTACGTCCGGGGCAAGGGCAACACCTACTATATCGAAACGGAAGGGCGGGTGTACAACCTGGGCTACAGCGAAGAAGGGGTCACCACCTGCACCATCCGCTTCAATACCAAGCAGACCTACACCATTGATGAGATTCAGGTGCTCTGCATCCCGGTGGAGAACTATGTGGAGCAGGTCACCGCCCTGGGAGAGACGATGCTGGAGAATGTAACGGAGGGGACCGACACCATCTCCGGCGACATCACCATGGACTCCGACGGCCTGCTGGTGCTGTCCATCCCCTATGTGGACGGCTGGACCGCCTATGTGGACGGCGTGGAAACGGAGCTGATTCAGGCCAACACCGGCTTTACCGGCATTGCCCTGTCCGCCGGCACCCATTCCATCCGGTTGAAGTATATGGCGCCCGGGCAGATGGTGGGCACAGCTATCACAACGGTCACCGTTGCGGGGCTGGCAATCTACTTCATTCTGCACCATCGCCGCAGGAAAAAGAACGCTCCTGTAGAAAAGAAACCCTGACCATAAACAGAATCGATGGAGGTTTTTCTATGAAAATTCCCTTTAACATCCCCCCTGAAACGGGCCGGGAAGCGGACTATCTGGCAAAGGCCATGGCAAACCACAAGCTGTGCGGCGACGGCCCCCTGACCAAAGCCTGCCATGCGCTGATGGAGGAAGCCTTCCATGCGGAAAAAATCCTGCTGACCACCTCCGGCACCAGCGCCCTGGAGATGGCCGCCCTGCTGTGCAACCTGGAGCCGGGGGATGAGGTGATCATGCCCTCCTACACCTTCGTCTCCACGGCGGATGCCTTCGTGCAGCGGGGAGCCAGGGTAGTGTTTGTGGACATCCGCCCCGACACCATGAATATCGATGAGACCAAAATCGAGGCCGCCATCACCGACAAGACCAAAGCCATCTGTGTGGTGCATTATGCCGGCGTGGCCTGCGAGATGGACACCATTCTGGACATCGCCCGCCGCTACAACCTGAAGGTGGTGGAGGACGCCGCCCAGGGGGTCAACGCCTACTATAAGGGCAAGGCCCTGGGCACCATTGGCGACTATGGCTGCTACAGCTTCCATGAGACGAAGAACTACACCATGGGCGAGGGCGGCGCCATTGTGGTCAACCACCCGGAGGACATCGAGCGGGCGGAGATTTACCGGGAGAAGGGCACCAATCGCTCCAAGTTCCTCCGGGGCCAGCTGGACAAGTACACCTGGGTGGACTACGGCTCCTCCTACCTCCCCTCTGATCTGAACGCGGCCTACCTGCTGCCCCAGCTGGAGGATATGGAGAAAATCAACGACGACCGTCTGGCCTCCTGGAACCGTTACTATACCGCCCTCCGGCCTCTGGCCCAGGCGGGGAAGGTGGAGCTGCCGGTGATTCCGGAGGGCTGCACCCACAACGCCCATATGTTCTATATCAAGTGCCGGGATTTGGAGGAGCGCACCGCCCTGATTGCCTTTTTGAAGGAGCGGGGTATCTCCGCTGTGTTCCACTATATCCCCCTGCACAGCGCCCCCGCCGGGAAGCGGTTTGGCCGCTTCCACGGGGAGGATGTGTACACCACCAGGGAGTCGGAGCGGCTGGCCCGCCTGCCCATGTACTACCGTCTGACGGAGGCGGACTGCCTGGCCGTGGTGCAGGCCATCTATGATTTCTACGGAGTGCCCTATTCTTCCGAACAGATAGATTGATGCCCCAGGCATCCAAGGAGGAACCTATGCAGCTTATCAGCTTTATCATCCCCTGCTACGCCAGCGAGGGGTCGGTTGCCTTGGTCATGGACGAGATTCGCGCCGTGGTGGCCCAGCGGCCGGAGTATGATTATGAAATCATCGCGGTGAACGACTGCTCCCCCGACGGTGTGTGGCAGGTGCTGTGCGCCCAGGCGGATTGCGACCCCAAGGTGAAGGCCATCAACCTGGCGAAAAACGGCGGGCGGCACAATGCCCTGATCTGCGGCTGCCACTATGCCAGGGGCGAGTATGTGGTGCTGATCGACGACGACCAGCAGTGCCCCTGTGACCGGCTGTGGGACCTGATGGCCCCGGTGGAGAGCGGCGACTATGACGCCGCCTTCGCCCGCTATCCCAAGAAGACCCAGTCCGCCCTGAAAAACTTTGGCAGCAAGGTCAACGACCTGGTGTCCAACTGGCTGCTGGAGAAGGACAAGGATTTGAAGTTCTCCAACTTCACCGTCATGCGGCAGTTCATCGTGCAGGAGATGATTCGCTATCAGAACCCCTACCCCTACATCTCCGGCCTGATTCACCGCTCCACCAGCCGCATCGCCAACGTGGATATGGAGGAGCGGGAGCGCACCATCGGTGTGGGGCATTACACCTTCAAGAAGTCCTTTGCCCTGTGGATGAACAACCTGACTGCCTTCTCCGTGAAGCCGCTGCGGCTGGCCACCAGCTGCGGCGTACTCTGCGCGCTGATCGGCGTCATTATGGTCGTTTACACCATCATTCACAAGCTGCTGAACCCCAGCATCGCCGCCGGGTATAGCTCCCTGATGGCGGTGGTCCTGTTTCTGGGGGGTATGATGATGTTCATGCTGGGGCTGATTGGCGAGTACGTCGGCCGCATCTACATCAGCCTGAACAATTCCCCTCAATACGTTATCCGAGAGACCCGAAATCTGAAAGAAAATGGAAAGGAGTGACCTTCCATGAAGAAAATTCTGGTTTTGGGAGCCGGCATCTACCAGGCGCCCCTGATTCGAAAGGCAAAGGAGATGGGGCTCTACACCATCGTAGCCAGCATCCCCGGCAAGTATCCGGGCTTTGCCCTGGCCGACCGGGTGGTGTATGAAAACACCGTGGACCAAGAGGCTATGCTGCGGGTGGCCAGAGAGGAGCAGGTGGACGGCGTCGTGGTCTGCGGGACGGATGTCTGCGTCCCCACCCAGGGCTACCTGTGCGATACACTGGGGCTGACCGGCCCCACCCTCCAGGCGGCCATGGTGGCGCAGGATAAGACGCTGATGAAGGCTGCCTTTGCGAGGGACGGCGTGCGCACCGCCCGTTTCGTCTATGTGGACATTGACAATCGCGACCCCCGTGCGTTATGTGAGCGCCTGGGCTATCCTGTGATTTTCAAGAGCGTGGACTCCTCCGGCAGCCGGGGCATCACCCGGGTGGACGGGCCGGAGGACATCCCCTACGCCTATCAGCAGGTGCGGGAGAACACCCGCTCTGACCAGTACCTCATTGAGGAGTTCCTCGTCGGCGAGGAGTTCGGCGCGCAGGCGTTTATTTACGGCGGCAAGCTGAAGTTCATCCTGCCCCACGGCGATTATGTGTTCCAGGGGGACACCGGCGTGCCGGTGGGTCACTTCGCCCCCTACGACGTGGGGCCGGACATCGTGGCCGACGCGGAGGAGCAGCTGCAAAAGGCTGTCACCGCCATGGGCATTGACAACTGCGCCATCAACGCCGACTTTATCCTGTGCCGGGGCAAGACCTATGTGCTGGAGATCGGCGCCCGGGCCGGCGCCACTTGTCTGGTGGAGATGACCAGCATTTACTATGGCTTTGACTATTACGAAAAAATCATCCAGGCCAGCCTGGGGATAGAGCCGGACTTTACCCCTGTGCTGGAAAACGGCCAGCCCAATGCGGAGATGCTGTTCCAGTCGGACAGGACCGGCACCATCGCCGCCATCGACCTGGGCGAGCAGGACGACCCCCGCATTGTGGAGCTTTCCATGGACTACGGCGTGGGGGATTCCGTCTTCAAGTTCGCCAAAGGGCCTGACCGCATCGGCCAGATCATCGCGGTGGCGGACTCCGTGGAGGAGGCCAAGGCGGCGCTGGATGCGGCCATGCAGAAGGTCAAAATCACTGTAGTTTGAAAGTATATCCAGAAGCGGGAAACATCCAGAAGGAGCCATTTTAATGAAAAAAGTTTTGATTGTCGGCGCTGGGGATTATCAGCTCCCGCTCATTCAAAAGGCAGCTGAGTCCTACGAGGTGCTTTTGGCCGCGCCGGTCATCGGGGAGGCCATCCTTCCCTATGTCAGCAAGACGCTGAGAACGGATGTCCGGGAGAAGGAGACGATTCTGGACTTCGCCCGACAGGAGCGGATTGACGGCGTTACCACGGATCAGACGGACATCGCCGTGCGCACTGTGGCCTATGTGGCGGAGCAGCTGGGCCTGCCCGGCATCGGCTATGAGACCGGCTGCCTCTTTACCGATAAGGCTCTGATGCGGAAACGCCTGGGAGAGCTGGGCATTCCCCAACTTCCCAATCGGACGGCATCCTCGCTGGAGGCTGCACTGGAGGCCTACCGGGCGCTTGGGGATGCGGTGATCATCAAGCCCCCGGACACCCAGGGCAGCCGCGGCGTTCAGGCCTGCTACAGCGAGACGGATGTGCGGGAAAAGTACGCGGAGGCGGTGCGCTGGTCCTCTGACGGCAGCATCATCGTGGAAAAGAAGGCCACCGGCCGGGAATTCGTGGTGGAGGGGATAGCGCTGGACTACCAGGTGCAGAATCTGATTTGCGGCGACACCCTCTACTTTGCCCTGGAGGACGCCTTTGCCGCGAAGAACCGCATCTTCCCCACCACTGCGGACGACGCCCTCCGCCAAAAGGTCTGCGATTTGAATACCCGCATCATCACCGGGTTCGGCCTGAAGCAGGGCATCACCCACAGCGAGTATATCATGGAGGGGGATGAGGTCTACCTGCTGGAAACGGCGGCCCGGGGCGGCGGCGTGTTTATCTCGTCCGACCTGATTTCCCTGTCCACCGGCCTGTGTACGGAGGAGTTCCTGCTGAATATCGCCACCGGTCAGCAGAAGACGATGCCCCGTATTTTGCCCCAGCAATGCTGCTGCGGCTATATGGCGTTCTTCATCCCAAAGGGGCGCATCCGCAGCGTCCGCGGGGTGGAGGCAGTGCAGGCCCTGCCCTATGTGCATCGGAACCTGCTGGGGGAGCTGCAGGAGGGCCTGCAGTGCGACAGCGCGCCTACGGACAAGACCTCCCGGCTGTCCATCATCGTCTCCGGAGAAACCCACGCCGCGCTGGAGCAGCATATGGAGACCATCCGGAGCCTGCTCCAGGTGGAGGTGGAGACGGAGCATGGGATTCAGGGGCTGATTTGGGAATGATACCCCTTCTGGGATAAAGGAGTAAATAGGTATGAGTTATGAAACTGACCGCAAGCTGGAGAATGTCTATTCCATGCTGGACTATTGCCAATTACAGCGCACCCCCGTCCAGGCCAAGGACCATGCGCGGCTGGTCGCCACGCAGAACAAAAAGATTCAGGCCCTGATGGCGGCGGCCTGGGAGATTCCGTTCTATCGCGCCAGATTTGAGCAGAGCGGCACCACGCCGGAGGACTATCACACTGCCGCCGACCTGTATAAGTTTCCCGTGCTGACCAAGGCGGACCTCCGCACCTGGATGGATGACGAAGCCGCGCAGCATCCGGAGAAGTATCAATATTGGCACGTCGCCCCCACCTCCGGTTCCTCCGGTGCGCCGCTGCGCACTCTGGTCTCCCCAAAGGAGAACGCATGGATGACCGCCAACTGGCTGCGGGTGCTGTCCCTCCCTGGGTACAACCCTTTCACCGGCAAGACCATGTGCCGCCCCAACAGCCTCCACGGGGCGGTGAAGGAGCGGGACTCCGTCATTCAGCGGCTGGGCATCCTCCGGCGGAAGCAGATGTCCGACGCCCTGAAGAACCGGCTGACCAGCGAGCAGCTGCTCCAGGAGATCAACGACTATAAGCCGGACTATCTGTACAACCACAAGAACGTGCTGGTTCGTGTGGCTACCTACGCCAAGAAGAATAACGTACCGGTTCACCGGCCCAAATTTTATACCCCCTTTGGAGAGTCAGTGGATGAGGCGTCCAGCGCCCTGCTGAAGGAGGTCTTCGGCCCCGGCCTGCTGGACTCCTACGGCCTCAGCGAGACGGGCGCCTGCGTCATTCGGGTGCCCGGCCACGAGGAGTACCAGGTGAACAGCGACAGCCATGTGGTCAACATCTACAATGCCTCCCTGACCGCCCCCGCCGACAGCGGCCCCGCCGTCATCACCCCGCTGTTCAAAACCGACCTGCCCATCATCAACTATGTCTCCGGCGACAGCATGGAGTCCTATCTCCAGGACGGCCTGCGCTTCGTGAAGCGCATCACGGGCCGTATGAACGATGTCATCCGGCACAAGGACGGCAGCGTGACCGAGTGGGGCAACGTGGCCGTGGTGATGAACTACATCCTGGAGGTGGTGCAGTACCGGGTGGTGCAGGAGGACTATGAAACTATCACCCTTTTGATGGTGCGCAACCCCTCCGTTCCGGAGAGCGAGCAATCCAAGGTGGAGGCCACAATTCAGGAGAAGCTGGGGGCCGTCCTCCAGGGCGAGTTCCGCCTGACCTTCCGGTGGATGGACGAGATTCCAGAGGACGCCAGCGGCAAGCTTCGCATCATTGTCAGCAAGATTCAGGAGAACGGCTGACCCCGTTGACAGGAGAACCCTATGATCGATGAATTTTTATCCAGGAAACGCAACGTCTATATTCTGGCGTTTATCGCCATCTTTTTTGAGAGCCTGACCTCCCCCTGCCTGAAGATGGGCGGGAAGTATCCCTTCCTGTCCCTGCCCTACCTGGCCTGGTTCGGCGCGGCACTGGCATTGCTGGTGGGCTATGCTGTGGTGTGGCAGCTGATTTTGGAGCATCTGCCGCTGACCACCGCCTACCTCCGCAAGGGCATCAGCTACATTTTGGTGTTCCTCTGGGCTGCCCTGCTGTTCCAGGAGGTCATTACGGTGCAGCAGGTGGTGGGCATTATCGTGATTATCATTGGAATGGTGGTGAGCATGAGCGATGGATTCTAGTGTCTTTACCGTCAACGTCTGCTACGGCTGCGCATTTATCGCTGTGCTGGTGTCCTCCGCCAGCCAGATCCTGCTGAAGAAGCAGGCCAACAACGAGACGAAGCGGAAGGGCTTCATCTGGAAATTCCTGGACTGGAAGGTGATTATCGCCTACGGGTTTATGTTCCTGTCTCTGGCGCTGAACCAGGTGGCGCTGATTCAGGTGCCCGTCTCCGTGCTGCCCTGCATCACCGCCACCAGCTTCCTGTGGATCTTCCTGTTCAGCGCCATCTTCCTGAAGGAGAAGCCCACCCGGCGCAAGGTGCTGGGGGTCATCATCATCCTGGCAGGCGTTGCCATTTCCAGACTGTAATTGTAAGGAGGCCAACTCATGGCACAAGAAAACGTGAACCTGCACACCCAAGACCTGATTGCCGCCGTCAAGGCGTTCCAGGCGGAGCAGAGCCAGGAGCATAACCGGGCGCTGACCGTGGCGCTGACCGACCCGGCGGTGAGCTTCCTCCTGCCCCTGGGGGAGGACGGAAAGAGCATCCTGATGTTGAATACGTCGGACGGGCGGCGGTTCTTCCCCGCCTATACCAGCGGGGCCGAGGCCCAGAAGAATAAGCTCCTGACCAAAAAGAGCCGTGCCATCGCCGCCACGATGGAGCGCTATGGGGAGCTGCTGGAGCAGAACGACTCGGTCAATGGCATCATCATCGACCCCCATAGCCTGAACTTCCCCCTGACGCGGGAGACGGTGCTGCAGCTCCGCCTGCCCAAGCTGGACAACAGCAGGGTGCTGGACGCCATCGCCGCCTGGAAGGAGGACCGCAGCCAGGAGCACAGCGTGCAGATCACCCTGGCCCTCCTGGACGACGCCACCCGCTTCCTGCTGCCCATGGGTGCCGGCGGCAAGGGCATCCTGATGCTGAAAAACCCGGAGGGGAAGCAGTTCCTGGCGGCCTATACCAGCCTGGAGGAGGCCCGGAAGGACCCCTCCGTCACTGAGGAAAACCGGCTGGCCCCGCTGAACCTGGCGGGCTACAGCGCCCTGCTGGAGAAGACGGAGGCCATCAGCGGCCTCGTCATCGACCCCCGCTCCGCCAACTTCACCCTGAGCCGGGACATGGTGCTGAAGCTGAAGGCCCAGAAGGAGGCCAGAGACAAGCTGCCCAAGGGCCCCATGAAAGTGCTGACCCCCAAGGAGACCATTCAGAACGACATGACCAGGGCCGTGGGCAAGGAGCTGTACAAAATCCCCGAGGTGGACTCCTGCTACCTCCGCATCACCCAGCGGGGCGAGGGGGAGGAGGCCGTCCGCGGCTGGCTCTTCGTGGTGGAGTACTACGGCGAGGACTATGCCGGCGTCTGCCGGACCATTTTCGACACCTGCAAGCCCTTCCTGAACTCGGAGGACACCCGGGTGGAGTTCACCCAGCTGGACAGCGAGCTGGGCCAGCAGGTCACCCAGCAGGGGGACCCCTTCTTCCGCCGTCAAATGCTGTGGGTGTGACCCCTTCCCAATCGTCAAAAAAACGCTCCCGCCCCGTTTGGGGGTGGGAGCGTTTTGCGTTACGCTTCGTCTGAATCCGCGCCGGGGCTGACCATGTTCTTCAGCAGCTTGCCTGCCTTGAACTGCACCACCCGATGGGCGGGCACCTCCACCGGTTCCCCGGTGGACAGGTTGCGGCCCAGGTGGGCGGCCCGCTCCTTGGTCAGGAAGGTGCCGAAGCCCGTCAGCTGCACCTTTCCCTCTGCGGCCAGCGTCTGGCTCACGATGTCCAGGGCGGCATCCAGGGCGGCGCCTGCGTCCTTATTGGTCAGGCCGGTCCTCTCGGCCACGGCTTTTGTCAGTTCCGTCTTTGTCATTTGTGACCCTCTCCTTTTTTGGCGTTATTCCAAAGTTTAACCAGTTCCGCAAAAGATATGTCCTGCAAATCAACGTCTCCTGCCGACTGCTCCATGGCCGCGAAGCGGCGGATGAACTTCTCCGTGGCGGCGTGGAGCAGGGCCTCCGGGTCCTCCCCGGCGTACCGCGCCACATTGACGGCGGCGAAGAGCAGATCGCCCAGCTCCTCCGCCACCCGTTCCCGGCCCTCCTGGTCCGTCACGGCGGCCTGTACCTCCTGGGCTTCCTCCGTCACCTTGCTGACGGCGTCCTCCATACAGTCCCACTGGAAGCCGGCCTTGGCCGCCTTCTTCTGCACCTTCTCCGCCCGCCACAGGGCCGGCAGGGTGCGGGCCACGGCGTTCAGTGTGTCGGTGTAAGTGGTCTGGTGCTTCTCCTGGCGTTTCAGCGCGTCCCAGTTTTGCAGCACCTGGTCGGTGCCGGAGACCGCCGCCTCCCCAAAGACGTGAGGGTGGCGGAAAATCATCTTTTTGGCCGCGTGGTCGGCCACGTCGTCCAGGTCAAAATGGCCCGCGTCCGCCTCGATGTCCGCGTGGAACACCACCTGGAGCAGCACGTCCCCCAGTTCCTCCTCCATGCCGGGGAGGCTCTCCTGGTCGATGGCCTCGGCCAGCTCCGCGGCCTCCTCCAGCAGGTCCCGGCGGATGGAGTGGTGGGTCTGCTCCTGATCCCAGGGGCAGCCGCCCTCGTGGCGGAGGATGTGAATAATCTCCCGGAAGTCCTCCAGGGTGTAACGTTCCTTCTGGATATAGTCTACCATTGCCGTATCCTTCCTGCTCAGTGAATGTGCAGGAGCCTGCTGATTTTGTCCCCTCTGGGCATCAGGCTCATATCGTCCTTCGTCAGCGTTCCCAGCAGGAGCAGCAGGGCGAAGTACACCACCACCGCCACCAGAATGGCGGCCAGCAGGCTGACGGTGTTGCCCGCCACCCGGCTGACCATGCCGTAGACTGCCCAGGCCGCCGCCCCCATGACGATGGCGGAAATCAGCGGCTTCGCCAGCAGGCTGGCAAAAGAGGGGCAGCCCCGGACGATGCGGCGAACGATGCAGAGGTCCAGCGTGGCCACGATGGCGTAGCAGATGCAGGTGCCCACCGGGGAGCCGTAGATATTGATGTTGGCGTTGCCCACCATCACATAGTCAAAAATCACCATCAGTACGCCGCCGATCAGCATGGTGACAATGGGCAGGTTCAGGATGCCGTGGCTCTGCATGATGCTGTTGCACACCAGGGTCAGGCAGACGAAGATGGAGGCCACCCCTAAAATGGAGAGGATGGTGCCCGCCACCTCCAAATCGTAGCTGGGGAACAGCAGCTGAACAATGGGCTTCCCCAGCACCAGCATACCGATGCCGCAGGGGAAGGCCAGGATGCCCGCCATCTTCAGGGAGGAGCCCACCACCTTGGCCGCCCCCTTCCGGTCCTTCCGGGTGAAGCACACCGTCACCGCCGGAATCACCGACGCGGTGATGGCCACCATCAGGGAGGAGGGGATTTGATACACCGTCTGGACGATGTTGTAGTTGCCCATCAGGGAGGTGGCGGCGTCCTCCGTCAGCATCAGCCCGGCGTTTTGCAGCCGCCCCATGACGATGGAGTTATCCACCGCCGTGATGATGGAGGTGGCGGAGGAGGTCAGGGTGATGGGCACTGCCAGCTGCAGGCAGGTTTTCAGGATGCGCTGAGTGCTGCTGACGGTATGATCTGTGCCCGCAGGCTCCCGCCGCCGATAGTGGACGAACTCCACCACCATGTAAATCAGGGCCAC
Source organism: Clostridiales bacterium (assembly GCA_021205455.1). Classification (GTDB taxonomy): domain Bacteria; phylum Bacillota; class Clostridia; order Oscillospirales; family Oscillospiraceae; genus Onthomonas. The sequence continues at coordinate 5,737 of JAJPXL010000048.1, read as the reverse complement.
CAGCTCCGAGACGGTGACGCCCACAATGGCGCCGGCCGCGCCCACGTAGTCCTCCAGCCCCTGCACCTGCATCAGGTACCAGGCCAGGGTCAGCCCCACCACCAGCTTGAACAGGGCCTCCAGAATCTGGCTCACCGAGGAGGGGGTCATGTTCTGGTGCCCCTGGGCGTAGCCCCGGAAGCAGGCCAGGCCGCACACCAGCGCCACCGAAGGGGCCAGCGCCCGCATACTCAGGGCGGACTTGCTGTTGTTCATCAGGTCGGCGAAGGTGTCCGCCGCGAAGAACATGACCAGGGAGCAGAGGATGCCGATGGCCATGAAGAACACGAAGCTGATGCGGAATACCTTGTGGGCCTCCCGCTGCTGCCCCAGGGCGTTGGCCTGAGAAATCATCTTGGACAGAGCCACCGGGATGCCTGCGGTGGAAATCATCAGCAGGATGTTGAAAATGTTAAAGGCCGCCGTAAAGTCCGCGTAGCCGCTGGAGCCCAGGATGTTGCCCAGCGGAATCTTGTAAAACATACTGATAATCTTGACGAGCACGATGCCCCCCGCCAGGATGGCCGCCCCTCCGAAGAAGGATGTGGACTTTTGCTGCTGTTTCTGCTCCGACATACGCTATGCTCCTTGCTGTTTCAATCGCCGCGCCACAGACGCCTGCCCTTCCAGTTTATCCCAAACCGGGGCAAAAAAGACGTGCCGTTCCGTCGGCGTATCTGAAAAACGTCACTTCTGACATTTTAACCCTTCCTGCCAAAAAAAGCAACGCTGTCAGGGAAAAAAGTGGTTTTTCTCCGCCCCTTTAAAACCACTTTTTCAGCCTTTTGCGAAACACCCGCTCCAGCCGGGGCAGCAGCAGCCGGTCCTCCACCCAGAACAGGGCGTTGCCGAAGGCCAGCATGACCCCCAGCAGCCAGGGCTGGAGCATCTCCTCCTCCAGCCCCAGGAAGGGAATCAGCGCCGCATAGGTGGCGACAGCGGAGCCGTTGAACAGGGCCAGCTTTGCCAGAAGCCCGCCCAAACGGGGCAGCCGGTCCAGGTGTGGCTTCACCGCCGGGTACCAGCCGAAGATGGTCAGGTAGACCACGGACAGCTCCCGGTCTGTCACCAGCAGCAGGGCCAGCAATCCGGTGGCCAGCCACATGGTCAGCGCCGTTTTCGTGCCGTAGGCCTCCTGCACCATGGCCACCAGCAGCGCCGCCAGCAGCGGGGCGGCGTAGGTGCCCACGCCGGTGAACCCCAGCGTCAGCATCAGCACCACGCCCAGGGCCGTCAGCAGGGAGCAGCGGGCCAGAACACGGGTTTGCTGCCTCATGGTTCACACCCTTCCCGGGCGTCGGCCTGCCGGAGCTGCCCTTCCACGCAGGCTCGGAAGCCGTCAAAGGCGTTGGGGATGGGGTAGCGCTCCTCCAGCGCCGCCCGGTCCGCCCACACCCAGCCCTCCGGCAGGGCGTCCCCTGCGGGGAACACCTGTACCGACTGCATATGCCACTCGATGTGAGTGAAGATGTGCCTGGCCCGGGGGCCGTCCAAAGTGGCGGCGTCTTCCATGCCCCACTGGGCCAGGGCGTCCCCCCGGTCGTCCGGCACGTTGGGGAACTCCCACAGGCCCCGGAGGAGGCCGCTGTCCGGCCTGCGCCGGAGGGCCACCTTCCCCGCCCGGAAAATCAGGTACACCGTCCGCCCCTCCACCTTCCGCTGTCGTTTTGAGGATTTCACCGGCAGGGCGTCGGTTTTCCCCTCCCGGCAGGCGGCGCACAGGTCCTGCCACGGGCAGCGGCCGCACTCCGGCGCGCCGTTGGGCAGGCAGACTAGCGCCCCCAGCTCCATCAGCGCCTGGTTGAAGGTGCCCGGCAGGTTTTGGGGCATGACCGCCGCCAGGGCGGCCCGGATGCGGGCCTTCGTCTCCGGCTTTGTAATATCTCCGGCGTCCCCGGTGAGGCGGGTGACCACCCGCAGCACGTTGCCGTCCACAGCGGGCACCGCCTCCCCAAAGGCGATGGAGGCGATGGCCCCGGCGGTGTACTCCCCCACGCCAGCCAGGGTCAGCAGCTCCTCATAGCTGCCAGGGAACACGCCGTCCCGGTCATAGACGATTTGACGGGCCGCCTTTTGCAGGTTCCGCGCCCGGTTGTAGTAGCCCAGGCCCTGCCACAGCTTCAGCAGCTCGTCCTCCTCTGCGTCCGCCAGCGCCTCCACCGTGGGCAGGGCCTCCATGAAGCGGGCAAAGTAGCCCAGCACCGCCGCCACACGGGTCTGCTGGAGCATGATCTCCGACACCCACACCCGATAGGGGGTGGGTTCGCTTCGCCAGGGCAGCACCCTGGCGTTGTCGTGAAACCAGTTCAAAAGGGGAAACACCGCCGGGCGCAGCCGTTCTTCCAAGTCCATTCCGCTTACCTCCTGCCTGTTCCCCCTATTATATCTGCCCTGACGGAAAAATGCAATGCCGTTGACAAATCGGGGGGCTTTATGCTACAATAAATCCTGCAAAGGGGCTGCCCGCTGCCGCAGGCGGCGGGCTCCCTCCGACAGAGCTGCGGGCGTGACGGAATTGGTAGACGTGCAAGATTTAGGTTCTTGTGTCGCAAGGCGTGTGGGTTCGAGTCCCTTCGCCCGCACCATCACCGGACGCTGATTCTGATGCTGTAGGTATTGGAATCGGCGTCCGGCTTTTTTGCCCTCCCGTTCAGCAAATTCTACGGGCCAGCTTCAAGATCAGCGCCGTCTCCTCCTCCGTCCCGATGGGGTCCGGCGTATTCAGCCACTCCTGGAGAAGCTGATAGGAGCCATACGTCACGAAGGAAATACGGGCGCGGCGCTCCGCCTCGCTCTCCACGTCGGAGAGCTTTTCGCTGAGCAGCATCTCGATTTTCGGCAGGGAGAATAGCCGCTGCGCGAAGTCTGTCCCCACTGTGTTCCGCATCAGCAGCAGCGTCAGCGCCCGATTCTCCATGGCGAAGCTGAGGCACAGCGCCACCCGCCGCTGCACCCCCTCCTGGTCCTGGGGGGAGACGTTCTGGAGCTTCTCCTCCAGCTCGGCCAGGAAATCGTCCGTCAGCGCCGCCAGCACGTCATATTGGCTGCCAAAGTGATGGTAGAAGGTGCTGCGGTTGATGCCCGCAAGGCGGCAAAGCTCGGAGATGGAGATTTGGTGAATCGCCTTCTCCTGCATCAGCCGGACAAAGGCATCGTAAATCCTCCGTTTTGTTGCCAAAACACGCTGTTCATACTGCTGTTTCATACTGTTGCCCCCCATAATCCACAGTTTTGCCCCATCTGTCGGTTGCAAAATCGACAGATGTTGCCTATGATACTAACATATTTGATAGCGTAAGGCAAGGTGGGTTTTATGGAGTATGTTTGGTACATCATTGCGGCGTTGGGGGCGGGAGTTGGCACCGGACTGGCCGGACTGTCCGCGGCGACGGTGATGGTGCCCATCCTGATTGTGCTCTGTCCGTCCTTCGGCGGGGAGTACGGCGCGTATCAGGCGACAGCCATTGCCCTGGCCTCGGACATCCTCGGCTCCGCCGTGACGACCTCCGTTTACGCGAAAAATAAGCGTATCGACCTCCGGCACGGTTGGGTGATGATGGCCTGCATCATCGCCCTCAGCGCCGTGGGCAGCTACGCCGCCTACCTGGTGGGGAACGTGGTGCTGGGCGGGTTCACCCTGATTTTGACCTTCGGCATCGGCATCCGCTTCCTGGTCAGGCCGGACACGTCCAAGTCGGGGGCGGACAGCGCCAACGTGCGCCTGGGCTGGAAGGAAATTCTCATCTCCCTGTTCTTTGGCCTGACCATCGGCTTCGGCACGGGCTTCGTGGGCACCGGCGGGGGGATGATGATGCTGGTGGTGTTTACGGCCTTCCTGGGGTATGACCTGAAAACCGCCGTGGGCACCAGCACCTTCATCATGACCTTTACCGCCCTGATTGGATTTATCAGCCATTCCCTGATTCATCCCGCCATCGTCCTGGAGCGGTGGAACGTGCTGATCGTCTGCATCGTCACCGCAACGGCGGCCTCTCTGATTTCCGCCCAATTCGCCAACCGGGTCAACAGCAAAACCGTGGGCCGGGTGACCGGCGTGATTCTGACGCTGCTGGGCGGAGCCATGATTTACCTGAACTATTTCCGGGACGTGACCTTCCCGCCGCTGGTGCAGGAGCTGGGGCACACCCTGGCGGTGCTGCTGGTGTTCCTGGTGGTAGCCGTGTGCCTGGCGCTGCTGGCCTTCAGATTCCTGCACGTCGATGGGGAGGCCCGGCGCAAGGTGCTACATACGATTGCGTTCCTCATCGTCCTGGTCCTGCTGCTGGCCTCGGAGCACTGGTATGTGCCGGCGCTGCTGTGCGTCCTGTTCATAGCGGTGGTCTATCCGGTGCTGAAGCTCTGCGAAGCGAAGCAGGCTTACGCCGACCTGTTTCAGGAGCGCACCGCAGGCGAGGTGCGCAGCAGCCTGGTGCTGCTGTTCGGGACGGCCGCGGTGCTGATTGCGCTGTTCTGGGGCGCGCTGGGTTCGGAGCTGACCGTCCTCACGGCGGTTCTGGCCTGGGGGCTGGGGGACGAGGCCGCCGCCCTGGTGGGCAAGCGGTATGGCCGCCACAAACTGGGCTGGCGGTTTGCCGACAGGCAGAAGTCCTACGAGGGCAGCGCCGCCATGCTCTGCGTCTCCTTCCTGGCGGTGCTGGGGGCGCTGACTGTGGGCGGCGTCCCGCTGGCGGCTGCGCTTTTGACGGCACTGGTCGACGCAGCCGGGGCGACGGTGACGGAGGCCGTCACCCGGCGGGGGTATGACACTGTGACGGTGCCCTGTGTAGCGGCTATCCTCATTTGGCTGCTCATCTGGTTGATGGCGGTGTGACAGGCGGAAATGGTGGCTCACAGGTAATTTTTCTTGCTATCTGCCCGTCCCTGTGCTAGGATAGAACTATGGAAAGGGAAGCAACGCGCACAGAAACTGGTCAAGGAGGACGGCATGGACAACAGCCTGACAACCATCTACCGGCAAATTGCATCTATCGGCCATCGCCTCGGCGCGGAGCAGGTCGTCCTGTACGGCTCCAGAGCCAGAGGAGATCAGCGGCCCCGAAGCGACATAGACCTGGCCGTGTTCGGCGCAGCGCCTGAAACCTATGCGCGCTTTCTGGACGCGCTGGAGGAGCTGCCCACGCTGCTGGACTTTGACCTCCTCTATGTCACAGAGGATACGGATACGGAGCTGCTGAACAATATCAGACGGGATGGGGTGGTTTTGATGAACAAATTGCAGGAAAAGCATGGGAAGCTGTTACAGGCCATCCGCAGGCTGGAGGACGGCATAGCGGACTATGACCGGCTGGGGCTTGACTCCATTCGGGATGGAGTGATTCAGCGGTTTGAATTCTGCACGGAGCTGGCCTGGAAAACCGCCCGGGAATACCTGCTGGATCAGGGCTATACCGATGTCAACAGCCCGAAAAGCGTCATGAAGCAGGCATATGCGGATGGGCTGATTCAGGATGAAGCGGGGTGGCTGGCGCTGCTCACCGCCCGGAATCAAACCTCCCATATCTATGACGAGGCCACCGCGCAGGCCGTCTTTCTGGCGGTGAAGGCATCGTATCTCCCGCTGCTCCGGGCCCTTGCCGAAGCGGTGCATCCGGAATAAGGCGCTGATGTTTGTTTTCCCCGAAGTTTCTGCGTTGTCAAATGATGTGACCCCCAGCAGTAGGAGTACAAACCTTAAGTT
>JAJPXL010000055.1 GCA_021205455.1 Clostridiales bacterium | reverse complement strand
GTCGTTCATGTCCACGCAGCGCTTCCAGGTGATGTTCTTCACGTCGATGTCCAGCGCATTGCCCTGCTGGATGTGGTTGTCCAGCATAGCGGCCAGCAGGTTGTTGGCCGCACCGATGGCGTGGAAATCGCCGGTGAAGTGGAGGTTGATGTCCTCCATGGGGATGACCTGGGCGTAGCCGCCGCCGGCTGCGCCTCCCTTGATGCCGAACACCGGCCCCAGGGACGGCTCACGCAGGCACAGGAGGGTCTTCTTCCCCAGCAGGGAGAGGGCGTCTGCCAGGCCCACGGAGGTGGTGGTCTTCCCCTCCCCGGCGGGGGTGGGGTTGATGGCGGTGACGAGGATCAGCTTGCCCTTCCGGGGGGCGTCTTTCAGGGAGGAGGTGTCGATTTTCGCCTTGTACTTACCATAATGCTCCAGCAGGGCGGGGTCAAAACCCGCCTGCTCGGCCACCTGGTCAATGGGATAGAGCTCGGTGCTCTGTGCGATTTCAATATCGGTTTTCATAGGAGGCTCCACCTTTCTCATCATAAAGTGACTGTCTGAGGCGCTGCGGCGTTCCTGAAATAGAAAAAAGCCAGCCCCCAGACCAACATTGGCCCAGACGGTCGGCACTGTTCCCACCATATTCCCTGTGGTTCCATCCACTTCCGTCAGTCATATGGCTACCCTTAAGGTACCATCAACCGCCGGATTTGTCAACCGTTTTTTTGGACGAAGAATTGCAAAAACAGGGAAAAAGCAAAGTTATGGTTGACTAACTGAGGCAGAACCTGTTACAATCAAAACCAAGATATGAGGGAGTAGTCGGCGCCCCACGGGCGCGGCAAGTCAACATACTGGTGTGATGAGCGCCTGGCTTGCCTCCTCAATGATGAGACTCATGTGCTGCTTTTGCCGCGCATTGGGTCTGTTTTTTACCTTCAGAACCACCGGCAGGCAGCCTTGCCTGCCGGTTTTTTTGCGCCGCGCTGCCCCACTGGAGGAATTTGAAAATGGATTTACTGTCGCTGTTGCTGCTGGCCGTGGGGCTTTCCATGGACGCCTTCGCCGTCTCCGTCTGCAAGGGGTTGGCGCTGAAAAAGCTGACGCTCCGGGCCCAGCTTATCGTGGGGGCCTGGTTTGGCGGGTTCCAGTTCCTGATGCCCATGATCGGCTATGGCCTGTCCAGCCGCTTTGAGCGGTATATTGACGCCATCGCCCCCTGGATTGCCTTCGGCCTGCTGCTGCTGATCGGCGGCAACATGGTGCGGGAGGCCCTGGGGAACGAGACGGAGGAGGCCGACGACAGCCTGGCCGCCCGGGAGATGTGCATGATGGCCATTGCCACCAGCATCGACGCCCTGGCGGTGGGGGTGACCTTCACCTGCGTCAACGTGGAGCTGGTGGCCGACTGGAGCGTGCTGGCCAACACGGTGCTGGGCTGCGTCCTCATCGGCATCACCACCTTCCTGCTGTCCATGATCGGCGTGCGGGTGGGCAACGTCTTTGGCAGCCGGTACGAGAAGCGGGCGGAGCTGGCCGGCGGCATCATCCTGATTCTGCTGGGGGTCCGGATTCTGGTGGAGCATTTTATCGGGTGAAGCAGAAAAACTGAATCATTGTAACGGCGGCCCTCGCCCGGGTGATACCGGGCGGGGGCCGCTTCGCTTGCTGACATATATTGGAAAAAGTGCTTGACATTTTTATTAGCGTGGTATAATATAAGCGTACAAAAGGTACAGAGCGTCCATATAGAAAGGAAGTGTGAACCATGTTTCAACGTAAAAAGTACTCTATCTGGATTTTAGTTGTCCTTGCAGCGCTGCTGCTGGCGGCGGGGATTGCGGTTGCCGTAAGCATCTCCTACGGTTCTGCATCGGAGAAAGGCTCGTCCGCCTCCCTGTCAGGGGGAGATGCAACGGCTGCCGGTTCTTCGGCAGAACAGGAAGCAAGCTTCACGCTGAACGGGGAATCGTTCCCGGCAAGCCCTGTTTTGCAGGATTTGCTGGACTGCAACTGGGTCAAGGGATACGCCATTGAACGGTCCGGCACCTCCCCGGATGGTGTTGCCGTGCCCGAGGTACTCTATGACACCGGATACCACCTGGAGTTGGGAGAGAATTACATTGAAGCCTATCTGGTAGAGGCGGATGTGCATGAGGGGCTTCCCGCCGAAGACTGTCGGCTGCGTTCCCTCAGCCTGTATGGAGAGGATGTGGACAGCTTCTGTTTCAACGGCCAGGAGTTGGCAGGCGCGGATGCCGATACCCTGCTGAGCATTATGGGCGAGCCGTATCAGATGCAGGAGCAGTTTGATGGGGACCTTATCACCTACTCCTACTCGTTTCCGGAGCAGGGCATTTCCAGCATAGCGTTCCAGTTCTCCGGCAGCAGCGAGGAGGTTCAGCAAATTCTTGTGACCTATCTCACATAACGGATGCCTCCATGTTGTTGAAGCGGGGAGGCCGGAGTTACAAATAATCAGGCGCGGCAGTCGTCAGACCGCCGCGCCTTTTCCTGCGCCGATATGCTGTTTTCGGCCAGCGTCACCGCACGCCAAGCGCCCCGTCCACCACGTCGATGGTCATGGTGGTGCCGGGGGCCACGTCGTCCGCCAGAATCTTCCGGCTGATGAGAGTCTCCACCGTGTGCTGGACGTACCGGCGGAGGGGCCGCGCACCGAAGGCGGGGTCGTAGCTCTCCTCCACGATGAAGTCCTTGGCGGCGGGGGTCAGAATCACGTTGAGCTGCTTGTCCTCCAGGCGACGGTTCAGGGCGTCCACCTGCAGGTCCACGATGCCGGTGATATTGTCCCTGGTCAGCGGCTTGTAGAATACGATTTCATCCAGGCGGTTCAGGAACTCCGGCCGGAAGGAGCGCTTCAGCAGGGCCTCCACCTCATTCCGGGCGCTGTCCGAGATGTCACCATTCTCGTCAATGCCGTCCAGCAGAATCTGACTGCCCAGGTTGGAGGTCAGGATGATGATGGTGTTCTTAAAGTCCACGGTGCGGCCCTGGCTGTCGGTGATGCGCCCATCGTCCAGCGCCTGGAGCAGCACGTTGAACACGTCCGGGTGGGCCTTCTCCACCTCGTCAAACAGCACCACGGAGTAGGGCTTCCGGCGGACGGCCTCGGTGAGCTGGCCGCCCTCCTCATAGCCCACATAGCCGGGAGGGGCGCCGATGAGCCGGGAGACGGAGTACTTCTCCATATACTCGCTCATGTCGATACGCACCATATTCTTCTCGCTGTCGAACAGGGCCTCCGCCAGGGTTTTGGCCAGCTCCGTCTTGCCCACGCCGGTGGGGCCCAGGAACAGGAAGGAGCCGATGGGGCGGTTGGGGTCCTGGATGCCTGCCCGGGAGCGGATGATGGCCTCGCAGACGCTCTGCACCGCCTCGTCTTGGCCGATGACCCGTTTGTGCAGGATACTGTCCAAATGGAGCAGCTTCTCCCGCTCGCTCTCCTGGAGCTTGGCCACGGGGATGCCCGTCCACCGCTCAATGATGCGGCAGATCTCGTCCTCTGTCACGCGGTCCCGGAGCAGGCTGCGGCGCTTGCCCTGGGCGGCCACCGCTTCCTCAGCGTCCAGCTCCTTTTGCAGCTCCGGCAGCTTGCCGTACTGCAGCTCGCCGGCCTTGCCGTAGTCGCCCTCCCGGCGGGCGCGCTCCAGGTCCTGCTTGGCCTTTTCGATGTCCTCCCGGAGCCTCTGCACCTTGGTGATGGCGTCCTTTTCGTTCTCCCACTGGGCCTTCTTGGCGTTGAACTCCTCCCGCATCTCGGCCAACTCCTCCTGGAGTTGGGCCAGCCGCTCCTGGGAAAGCTTGTCGTCCTCCTTTTTCAGGGCGGCCTCCTCGATTTCGTGCTGGGTGATGCGGCGGGAAATCACGTCCAGTTCGGTGGGCATGCTGTCCATCTCCGTCCGAATCAGGGCGCAGGCCTCGTCGATAAGGTCGATGGCCTTGTCCGGCAGGAACCGGTCAGTGATATACCGGTTGGAGAGGGTAGCGGCGGCGATGATGGCGTTGTCCTGGATTTTGACGCCGTGGTAGACCTCGTACCGCTCCTTCAGGCCCCGGAGGATGGCGATGGTGTCCTCCACGCTGGGCTCGTTCACCATGACGGGCTGGAACCGCCGCTCCAGGGCGGCGTCCTTTTCGATATACTGGCGGTACTCGTTCAGGGTGGTCGCGCCGATGCAGTGCAGCTCGCCCCGGGCCAGCATGGGCTTCAGCAGGTTGCCCGCGTCCATGCTGCCCTCCGTCTTGCCTGCACCGACGATGGTGTGCAGCTCGTCGATGAAGAGCAGGATTTTGCCGTTGCTCTTCTTCACCTCGTTCAGGACGGCTTTCAGCCGCTCCTCAAACTCGCCGCGGTATTTGGCCCCGGCGATGAGGGCTCCCATGTCCAGGGAGAAGATGGTCTTATCCTGCAAACTCTTGGGCACGTCCCCCCGGACGATACGCTGGGCCAGGCCCTCCACCACGGCGGTCTTGCCCACGCCCGGCTCGCCGATGAGGACGGGGTTGTTCTTCGTCTTACGGGACAGGATGCGGATGACGTTCCGAATCTCATCATCCCGGCCGATGACAGGGTCCAGCTTGTTGGCTCTGGCCCGCTCCACCAGATCGGTGCCGTACTTTTTCAGGGCGTCGTAGGTGTCCTCCGGCGTCTCCGAGGTGACGCGCTGGCTGCCCCTGATTTTGGACAGGGCCTCCAGCGCCTTCTCCTTCGTCAGCCGGTAGGTCTGGAACAGCTTTTTCAGGCTGCTGTTGGCCGCGTCCAGCAGACCCAGGAACAGATGCTCCACCGAGATATACTCGTCCTTCATCTGGGTGGCGGACTGGTCGGCGGCGTTCAGGGCCTTGTCCACGTCCTTGGCGATATAGACCTTGCCCTGCTCCCGGTTGCCGTAGCTGACCTTGGGGAGCTGTTCGATTTGGGCCCGGAGAGCGGCCTTCAGGCTGTCCGGGTCCGGCCCCATGCTGGACACCAGCTGGGGAATCAGCCCGCCCTCCTGGTCCAGCAGGGCGTAAAGCAGGTGGACCTGCTCGATTTGGCAGTTGCCGTACTCATCCGCGCAGAGCTGGGCGGATTGCAGGGCCTCCTGGGATTTTTGCGTTAAATTTTTCTGAGCCATAAAAATACCTCTTTTCTGCGCAGATGATGTTGGCAGAGGGAAAGGGCGCAGAGGGGGCAGGCCCCTCTGCGTCCTTACGGGATTAGAAGATGTTGATTTCCCGGCGTTGGGGCGCGGCCGGTCTTGCCTTGGGCAGCGTCAGGGTCAGGATGCCGTTCTTGTAGGCGGCGGTGATGGCGTTCTCCTGAATGTCGTTCAGGGTGAAGCTGCGGCTGTAGGAGCCGGTGTGCCGCTCCTGCAGCACCCAGCCGCTGCTGTTCTGCTGCTGGTTGCCGCTGTGCTCGGCCTTGATGGTCAGGACGCCTGCATCCACCGACAGGTGGATGTCCTCCTTGTTGAAGCCGGGCAGCTCGGCGGTCAGGGTGAAGCTGTCGCCCGTGTCCTGCAAATCCACCCGGAAGGGGATGGAGCTGTTTTCCGTGGTGTAAAACGGGGCGTCAAAGGTGTTCCAAAGGCGGTCAAAGTCGTTCATACGGCGAGTAATCATGTTATACATAAATCGTACTTCCTTTCTGTGCCTCTCTGGGAGGGCTGTCTTGATTTGATGATAGTATACTGCGCAATTATGACGCAAATATGAATGATTTGTTTTTCTTTTGTGAAGGTTTTAGCAAACTTTTGATTTGAGTGCTAACGCAATAGCAAATCATTGCCCCTTCGCCCGCCGCAGGGGCGTACGGAAGGGGGCGGGGCGCTTGCTCCGGCGTGGGGGTCAGCCGATGGTGATCTCCCGGCGCTGAGGGGCTGCCGGCCTTGCCTTGGGCAGCGTCAGGGTCAGGATGCCG
>JAJPXL010000081.1 GCA_021205455.1 Clostridiales bacterium | reverse complement strand
GTACACATTCCTGCAACTTCGTCCGCTTACTGCGGTTCGGAGCGCTCATATACCGCCGCCCGGTACCGGAAGGTGGACAGGGGCATCCCGCACTCCGCAGCCGCTGCTACTCCTGTGATTTTCCCGGCCTTCCACCGTTGATAGACGGAGGGGAAGTTCTCCGGCAGCGGCTTCGGCGGCCTGCCGAACCGTACCCCTCTGGCCTTCGCCGCCGCAATCCCCTCGGCCTGCCGCTGCTTGATGTTGGTGCGCTCGTTCTCGGCTACGAAGGACAGCACTTGCAGCACAATGTCCGAGAGAAACGTTCCCATCAGATCCTTCCCCCGGCGGGTGTCCAGCAGCGGCATATCCAGCACCACGATGTCGGCCCCCTTTTCCTTCGTCAGGACACGCCATTGATGCTGAATTTCCTCGTAGTTTCTGCCCAGGCGGTCAATGCTCTTGATGTAGAGCAGATCGCCTTTTTGCAGCTTTTTTACCAGCTTCTGATACTGTGGCCGATGGAAGTCCTTACCGGACTGCTTATCCAGAAAGATATGCTTATCCGGGATGTCCTGCTCGTGCAGCGCGATGAGCTGCCTGTCCTCATTCTGGTCTTTGCTGCTCACCCGGATGTAGCCATAAATCGCCATATCTGCCCCCTTTTCCATAAAAAAAACGGCCAGAGCATCGGGCAGCGCAGCCCAATGCTTTGACCGAAGCATATCGTGTCCCGTCCCCCTGGACGCACCTGAAACGCCCCCACCTTCCCATGGGAAGGCGGGGGCTGATGTCTGCTGTGCTGCGGCCTTACTCTGCCCCAGCGTCCTTCCGGGCCATACCCCGGCGCACCGCCTGGATGGCAATGGCGCACTCCAGGCGCTTGCGCTCCAGCGCGCAGGCCACCTTGCTGGGCTTCATAATGTCGCCGTTCACGTTATAGTTGCAGGCGGAGCAGCCGCCGGAGCAGTAGAACTTGGCCCAGCAGTTCCGGCAGTCCTCCTTGGTGTAGATGTTCACCCCGGCGAACCGCCCGGCCACCTCCTGGTCAAAGGTGCCCTCGTACAGGTTGCCGATTTTGAAGTCCGGGTCGCCCACGAACTGGTGGCAGGGATAGATGTCCCCCTCCGGGGTGATGGCTACATACTCGTTCCCCGCGCCGCAGCCCCGCATCCGCTTGATGACGCAGGGGCCCTGGGACAGGTCCACGTTGAAGTGGAAGAAGTTCACCTCCGGCCGGCTCACCAGGGCCTCCGCCAGCTTTTCGTACTCCGCACAGGCGGCGGGCGCCTCCTCCTCCGTGATGGCGTAGGGGTCGCCGGGCTTGCCCACGCAGGGCTCCACCGAGACGTTGCGGAAGCCCAGGTCGTCGGTGATGTGCAGCACGTCGGCGGAGAAGTCCAGGTTCTGTCGGGTGTAGGTTCCCCGGACGTAATACTCCCGGTCTCCGCGGCCCGCCACCAGCGCCTGGAATTTGGGCAGGATGGCGTCATAGCTGCCGGAGCCGTCCACCTGCACCCGCATGGCGTCGTTGACTTCCTTCCGCCCGTCCAGGGACAGGACGCAGTTCTTCATCTCCCGGTTGAAGTAGGCGGTGTTCTCCTCATTCAGCAGCATCCCGTTGGTGGTCATGGTGAAGCGGAAGCGCTTCCCCGTGGCCTCCTCGATGGAGCGGGCGTACTCCACCGTTTTCTTGCAGGTGTCCAGCGCCATCATCGGCTCCCCGCCGAAGAAGTCCACCTCGATGTTCCGGCGGCTGCCGGACTTTTCCACCACGAAGTCGATGGCTCGTTTCGCCGTCTCAAAGCTCATCAGCTTCCGGCCGGTGCCGTAGCCCCCCTGGGAGGCGAAGCAGTACTTGCACCGGAGGTTGCACTCATGGGCCACGTTGAGGCACAGGGCTTTGATAGGGGTGTCCTTCACCACAGCCCAGGCGGGGTCGATGTAGGTCTCATCCTGATAGAGCAGGCCCTGCTCCTTCAGCTCCTTCAGCTCGGCCCAGCACTCCTCCACCTCTTCCCGGGTGTAGGCGGGCAGGGCGGCCGCCAGGGCTGCCGCATCGTCGCAGAACTGCTCCTCCCCCATGGCTTGCAGCACGTCATAGCTCATCTGGTCCAGCACATGGACCGCGCCGCTGGCCACGTCCAGGGCAATATAGCAGCCCAGGGTCTGAAATGTATGAATCATTTTGCGTTCCTCTCCATTCCCCTGAAAGCAGGGTTTATCGCAAAAGAAAACTCCCTGCCGCAGCAACGGGAGTTTTCTGGCTACGCCTAATAATAGGGCTCACTTCTGCTCGCACTGCTGGTTGGCAACGGTGCAGGAAGTCTTGCAGGCAGACTGGCAGGAAGTCTGGCACTCACCGCAGCCGCCGTGGGCGGCGCTGTTCTTCAGGGTGGCGCCGTTCAGCGTCTGGATATGCTTCATGTTATTTCCCTCCTCGTCATAGGTCTTTCCACTATCTTATCATATCCCGGCGGATAATGCAATTCTTTTCTGAAAAATTTGCAGCCCCCCGGCGTTCCCCTCCTGCGCCGCCGGGGGAGGCAGCGGTTTCGAAGCATCATTCTGCTATTATTTTGCCGATTCTGCTTGACGAAACGCCGTAAAAAGCTTACAATGAAATCGATCAGAATAAAAGGCGAGTTTGTTTAACATATTCAACCCTTTATTTTGTAAACCAACCGTAAGGAGGCAGTGTAATGGGCGGCAAGTTGGAAACCTTCCAAAAAAAGAAAGACTTTCTGATCTGCGTAGACTCAGACGGATGCGCCATGGACACCATGGACATCAAGCACATCCGTTGCTTTGGGCCGTGCATGGTGGCGGAGTGGGGGCTCCAGGCGTGGGAGGAGCCGATCCTCACCCGCTGGAACGACATCAACCTCTATACCATGACCCGGGGCATCAACCGGTTCAAGGGGCTGGCGCTGATGCTGCGGGAGATCGACGGCGCCTACACCAAAATCGAGGACCTGGAGACGCTGGAGCGCTGGGTGGCCACCAGTGACGAGCTTTCCAACAGCGCCATCGAGAAGGCCATCGGGGAGACGGGCAGCGTCTGCCTGAAAAAGGCCCTCTCCTGGTCCAAGAGCGTTAATGAGAGCATCAACAACCTGCCGTTTGATCTGAAAAAGCCCTTTGAGGGCGTGCGGGAGGGCCTCGCCTACGCCAACCAGCGGGCGGACGTGGTCATCGTCTCCTCCGCCAACCTCCAGGCGGTGCTGGAGGAGTGGGAGCTGTATAAGCTGCTGGATCATGTGGACCTGGTGCTGGCCCAGGACACCGGCAGCAAGGCCTTCTGCATTCAGGAGCTGCTGAAAAAGGGCTACGACCCCGCCAGGGTCCTGATGACCGGCGACGCCCCCGGCGACTATGACGCCGCCACCAAAAACGGCGTGTATTACTATCCCATCCTGGTCAAGCATGAAAAGGACTCCTGGACGGAGTTCCGGGAGACCGCGGTGGACAGGCTGCTGGACGGAACCTACGGCGGCGATTATCAGCAGGAAAAGGTCTCGGCATTCCTCCAAATCCTTTCTTGATAAAGCTGAACATGACCCCCAAACCCGTGTGTGCGGGCAATCGCCCGCAGAAAGGAGCCAATTATGGTCGATTTGAAAGCCAACCCCTATTATCTGTCTGACGAGGATATCCAATGGGTGGAGGACACCATCGCCTCCATGTCCGATGAGGAGAAGGTGGGCCAGCTGTTCTTCCAGCTAACAGAATCCCAGGACGAAGCCTATCTGAAAAAGCTGATGGAGCAGTACCACCTGGGCGGCTGCCGCTACAACGGTATGCCCGGCAGCAAGGTCCAGGCGCAGAACCACATCCTGCAAAGCTATGCCAAGGTGCCCATCTTCATCGCCTGCAACACTGAGGCCGGCGGCGACGGGGCCTGCTCGGATGGCACCGCCATCGGCTCCGGCGTGAAAATCGGCGCCACCGGCAAGGAGGAGTACGCCTACGCCCTGGGCAAGATGTCCAACGAGGAGGCGGCAGCCATCGGCTGCAACATGGCCTTCGCCCCCGTCTGCGACATTGTCTACAACTGGGAGAACACCGAAATCATCTGCCGCGCCTTCGGCAACGACCCGGAGCGGGTGGCCAAGATGAGCGCCGCCTATGTGCAGGGCGCCCACACCATCCCCGGCTTCGCCTGCGCGGCCAAACACTTCCCCGGCAACGGTCAGGACTTCCGGGACGCCCACCTGTCCAACAACGTCAACTACTTTGACGTGGACCAGTGGGACGCCACCTACGGCCTGGTCTACCGCACCCTCATCGACAACGGGCTGGACGCCATCATGGCCGGCCACATCATGCTGCCCAAGTACGCCAAGGCCATCAACCCCGACCTGAAAGACGAGGATATGATGCCCGCCACCCTCAGCCCGGAAATCATGCAGGGGCTGCTGCGGGACAGGCTGGGCTTCAACGGCATGGTGGTCACCGACGCCTCCCACATGGTGGGCATGACCGACCGCATGACCCGGAAGGAAATGCTCCCCC
This sequence comes from Clostridiales bacterium, assembly GCA_021205455.1. Classification (GTDB taxonomy): domain Bacteria; phylum Bacillota; class Clostridia; order Oscillospirales; family Oscillospiraceae; genus Onthomonas. Next base: position 1,559 of record JAJPXL010000081.1, on the reverse strand, counting down.
GCTGCATCAACGCAGGCTGTGATATGTTCCTCTTCTTCAACGACCCGGACGAGGACTTCGCCACCATGCTGGCCGCCTATCAGGACGGCACCATCAGCGAGGCGCGGATGACGGAGGCCCTGACCCGCATCCTGGGCCTGAAGGCCCACCTGGGGATGTACAGGAAGTCCGTAGACGAGCTGGTCCCCTCCCAGGAGACGGTAGCGGCCACCCTGGGCAAGGCGGAATACAAAGCCATGCACAAGGCCATCAGCGAGGACGCCATCACCCTGGTGAAGTACAAGGATCAGGATGTCCTGCCCATCACGCCGGAGCGCTACAAACGCATCATGATCGTCCACATCAAGGCGGCTGAGGGCGGCATGAGCGTCCTGATGAAGCTGCTGGGCGCGCCCCCCAAGAAGAGCGCCGCCGAGGTGTTGCGGGACAAGCTCATTGAAAAGGGCTTCGACGCCTTCGTCTATGAAAGCCCCATCGACAAGGTGAAGAAGCAGATTGAGGCGGGGGAGACGCCCAGCCTGAACGTCTACTTTGCCGGCAAGAACGCCATCGCCGACTTCGTCAGCGGTCAGGACCTGATCATTTCCCTCTGCGACGTCTCCAGCGGGCGGCCGGTGTTCGGCCTGTCCAAGGGCGGCGGCGAGATCCCCTGGTATGTGTTCGAGCTGCCGGTAGTGGCCGTCGGCTGCGGCCAGCCCACCATGCTGGCGGACATTCCCCAGGCCCGCACCTATATCAACACCTATGACGCCACCAGCGACACCTTCGACGCTCTCATTGACGACCTGATGACCGGGCCGGAGGCCTTCAAGGGCAGCGACCCCATCGACAGCTTCTGCGGCCTGTTCGATACGCGGCTGTAATCCCGCGGCGGCGGGGCAACCGCGGCCTCCCCATCACTTAGTTCACTCCTCCGGCTCCTCTCAAAGGGGAACCGGAGGAGTTGTGGTTTTTATCCCCTTTTGCAGCCCCTGGAGGGGGAGGAACCGCGAAGCGGAGGAGGTGTGGCAAGCAGAGTTTCCTTAGACGAGGCTCTTTGAAGGAACTACCGTGTTTGCCCTTGCCAGGGCATGGCCTGCTTTTCTCGCTCCGCCGAGAAAAGTAGCAAAAGAGGGCGGCTCAAGAGGGGGACCTGTGGCCCCCCTCTTAAGAATCTCCCCGTATCAGGCAGCCGGCTTGCGCCTTGTTTCTATCTTTAAGTGGTTCCGCAGAAAACAGACGATGTGACTTGATACGCACCAAAGCTGCCGCCTATGGCGGCTGACGGGGATTGCCGCCTCATCCCTGCCGTCAAGCGGCATTTCCGCTGCGCTCCCTATGCCTGCGGCAGGATGGGCGGCAATTTTATTATCCATCGGTAGATGAAATCTGCCCAAACAGGAAAGGAGATGTCCTATTATAACGTGTAATAACCCCCTCGTTTTTTGAATTAGGAGTAATAGCCTAACCGTACAGTCAGAGGCCCACAATTAAAGGACAACAAAATTGCCGCCACGTTCCGCCACAGCGGAACGGGTGGCAATCGTCCCCAGCCGCCGGGGGCGGCAGTCTCACCAGTG
>JAJPXL010000140.1 GCA_021205455.1 Clostridiales bacterium | reverse complement strand
AGAGCGGCACCTACACCTGGAGCAAGGCCATGAGCGCCAAGCAGGTCAACTGCGCCATCATGGCCAGCCGGGTGGCGTACCTGGCGGGACTGACCGGCAAGGACAAGCTGATCAGCCACACCACGGCCGTGAGCAGCAATATCACGACCAAAAAGGGCACCATCTCCAAGGCCATGAGCGGGTACAGCAACCTGGACACCAGCAAGTGCACCGTCAAGTGGGTGGGCAAGACCTACGCCAACCTGGCCGCCAAGTACAAGGTGGCGGGGGCCATCTACGTCTACGACAGCAACATCGCCGTGTGCGCCGGGGACGGGGCCATCTACAGCTGCAACAACGGCAGCAACCAGATGAGCGGCGGCGTGTACGCCAAAAACCGGATGACCAGCGGGTACTGCTTTACAAGCCCGGTGCTGGTGGTGATTTTGCCCAACAGCTAAGGAGGACAGGCCAATGGATAACCCTATCACGCGGGCGGAGCACGAGGAGTTCCGCCGGACGGTGGAGGCGGAATTTAACGCCCTGACCGCCGAAAACTCCCGCCAGAACCACAGGCTAGAAAAGCTGGAATCCGTCACCGACCAAATCAACAAACTGGCCCTGAGCGTGCAGGAGCTGGCGCAAAGCGTTAAAACCATGTCGGAAAACCAGGCAAAAGAGGATGACCGCCTTGAAGCCCTGGAAGCACGGGACGGCCAGAAGTGGCGCAGCGCCCTGAAAATCATCGGCACCGCCCTTGCCGGGGCCGCCGTGGGTGCCCTGTTTGCGTGGCTGGGGCTGGCCTAACAGAAAGGATTGATTAGCTATGACAACCATCATTGAACGTATCAAGAGCAGCGCATGGCTCAAGGCCGCGGGCGTGCGGGCCGTCAAGACCATGGCCCAGACCGCCGTGGCCGCCATCGGCACCAGCTACGTCCTGGCGGACGTCAACTGGGTGGGCGTGGTAAGCGCGGCCGTGTTGGCCGGGCTGCTGTCCGTCCTGACCAGCCTGGCGGGCTTGCCGGAGGTGAGCGACGATGAGTGACGAGACGGTACTGGAGCTTATCAAGGCGCTGGCCTACGGGTACACCGCCGCCGAGGTGGCGGAGGTGGAGGGCCTGACCGCGGAGGAGGCGGAAGCCTTTGCGGAGGCCCACGCCGAGGACGTCGCCGCCAAGGCGGCGGAGCTGGCGGAAGCGGGGTGGCTGTAATGGCGACGGTATATCGCGGGGTGGACGTGTCCAAGTGGCAGGGCTCCATCGACTGGGACAAGGTGGCGGCCAGCGGCGTCAAGTTTGCGTTTGTGCGGGCGGGCTACGGCTCCTCCGCGTCCCAAAAGGACAGCAAGCTTGAGGCCAACTACAAGGGGGCCAGGGCCGCCGGGCTGCTGGTGGGCGCGTACTGGTACAGCTACGCCACCACCAAGGCGGGCGGACAGGCGGAGGCCGCCACCTGCCTGGAGGTTATCGCGGGCAAGGAGTTTGACCTCCCGGTCTACTTTGACCAGGAGTACGAGGCAAAAATTGTGGCCCTGTCCACCTCCACCCGGACGACCATCTGCAAGGCGTTTTGTGACGCCATCCAGGCCGGGGGCTACACGCCCGGCATCTATGCCAGCACGGACTGGATCAACAATAAGTTGACGTATAAGACGCTGACCGATTACTCCATCTGGGCCGCGCAGTATGCCAGCTCCTGCACCTGCAAGGCCGAGTATGACATCTGGCAGTACAGCAGCAAGGGCAGCGTCAGCGGCATCAGCGGCAACGTGGACATGGACTACATGTACACGATACCGGGCAGCAGCTCCACCACTACCACCACAACAAGCACATCGGGAGGGTTTGACGTGTCAACACTATCCACCATTAAGAGCGGCTCCAGCGGGGCCCAGGTCAAGAGCCTGCAGAGCCTGCTCAACGGCAAGGCCAGCGCGGGCCTGACCGTTGACGGCAGCTTTGGCAGCAAGACCGAGGCCGCCGTGGAGAGCTACCAAAAGGGCCAGGGCCTGAGCCAGGACGGCATCTGCGGGCCGAAAACCTGGACGAGTATCTTGACGACTTAAACGCAATTTAGTTGCAATTAAAACGCAATCAAGACGCAAAAAGAGACGCATCGGGGTAAAATCCGGCGCGGCTTTTTTATTCGGCAAAATAATCTTATCATAGGGCTATATTTCCAGTAACGGAGGGAAACCCGATGAATAAGTACTGGAGAAAACTGACTGCGAAGCAGCTGCGGTACAGATTGCCCATGAAGGTCACAGACACGATTTGCTATAAAGACTGCGGTCTCATAGCGCAATACTGTATCTGTCCAAGGTGCGGCGCGGTACTGGAGCGGGAGTATCAGGGGTATTGTGACGGGTGTGGACAGAGGTTGGATTGGAGGAGGGTTAAAGGGGATGAGTGAGGCGGCAGAAATCGAGGGAAAAGGCGTTTTCTAACACTTTTCTAACACCTAAAATCAAAAGTACGTGGAAAATAAGAAAAACTACCCAGATAATTAAAAATCTGGGTAGTTCTCTGGTCGGAATGCCGGGATTCGAACCCGGGGCCTCTTGGACCCGAACCAAGCGCGATACCAAACTTCGCCACATCCCGCAACAAACGTTATTATAACTTTTTTCGGCAGGAATGTCAAGCGTGAAAAGACGCTCCGGTCAAAATTCTTGCGCCGCCTCCGGGCGCTCCTGTTGCAGGAAGGCGAAGGTTCCCTCCGGCGTAAACGTTGCCTCCGTGAAGGAGCGGAGGTACCCGTGGCAGCATCGGCGCAGCTCCGCCTCGCCGGAGGCGAACATGGGGTCATAGACCCCCACCGTCACCATCCCGGCCTCCAGCGCCCCGGCGCAGGACAGGGGGGAGTCGTCGAAAAAGACGCAGTCCGCCGGAGCGACCCCCAGCCGGGCTGCGGCCATGTGGAAGCCGTCCGGGGAGCGCTTCTCCACCCCCAGCTCGGAGGCGTACAGCACCGTTTCAAAGTAGCGGTCAATGCCGTGATGGCGCAGAGCGGCCTCACAGAGAGGGCGGGCACAGGAGGTGTAAATGGCCATCCGCTCCCCCCGGTCGGCGCAGAGGGAGAGGAAGTCCCGGGCCCCCGGCTTCAGGGGAATCTCCTCTCCATAGCTCTGCTGCACCATGGCCAGCCACTCCGCGATGATAGACTCCTCGCTGTCCTCCAGATGGCAGAACTCCCTGGTGAACTTTGCCCCGGCGGGAAGGCTGGCGTGGACCACCCCCTCGTGGTATTCCCGGGACCACGGCAGCCCCCGTTTGGCCAAAAAGCTGACGTCTACCTCCCGCCAAACCTCGTTGGAATCGATCAGCGTTCCGTCCAAATCAAACAGCAGCATGGCGCCCTCCAAACCTCAATCGATGTAATACCGCCAGGGGAAGTCTGCCGCTTCCTCCGCATAGTCAATGCCGATGCGCTTTGTGACGTGAACCTCCCCCACCGGCTGAGCAGGGACTGGCAGCCCGGCGTCCTCCGGCGCGGCGCAGACGTACAGGGCGTCCCCGGTCAGGTCGGCCAGGTTGTCCGCCCGGGTGATGGACAGGGCCTTGCACAGCTTGCCGGGGCCGTTCATCAGGTTGCGGGACTGGTAGGCGGTCAGCTCCTCCGGCGCTTTGCCGTAGCGGAGCAGGGCCATCTGCGCCAGGCCGGCCACCGGCTGCCCGCCCCGAATCAGCACGGCGGCAGGCTCCCCCTCCGCCTCCGTCACCAGGTTCAGGCAGTGGTACATCCCGTAAATCAGGTAGACGTAGGCGTGGCCCGGCGGGGCAAAGAGGGGCTCTGTCCGGGCGGTGCGGCGGTACTGATAGGCGTGACAGGCCTTGTCCATCCGGCCAATATAGGCCTCCGTCTCGGTGATGCGGCAGACCAGCGTTGCCCCTTCCCAGCGCCGCACCAGGTATTTGCCCAGCAGTTCCCGGGCCACAAGTCTGGTGTCCCGGTCATAAAAAGCGGCGTCAAACCTTGCCATTGGAACCCCTCCGTGGTATGATATTGTCAGCATTATATCATACAGAGCTTGTTTCTGCAAATGGAAGTGACAGGATATGCCTTTGAAAGACTATGAGTTGGGCGGCTGGCGGGACGCGCTGCTGCCGCTGGGCGGGGAGAAGTGGTGCGAAGCGCTGTTTGAACGGGTGGAGGCCGCCTACGCCCAGGGGAGCCCCGCCGTTTACCCGCCGAAGGAGCAGCTTTTTACCGCGCTGCGCCTGACGCCGCCGGAGCAGGTGCGCTGCGTGGTGGTGGGGCAGGACCCGTACCACGAGGCGGGACAGGCCCACGGGCTGGCCTTCTCCGTGCAGGAGGGGGTCAGGGTGCCGCCCAGCCTGCGGAACATCTATAAGGAGCTGCAAAGCGATTTGGGCGTGACCCCACCAACCTCCGGCACCCTGACCGGCTGGGCGGAGCAGGGTGTCCTCCTGCTGAACAATGTGCTGACCGTCTACGATGGGCAAGCCAACAGCCACAAGGGGTGGGGCTGGGAGGAGTTTACCACGGAGGTCCTGCGCCAGACCGTCCGGCTGCCCCAGCCGGTGGCCTACCTCCTGTGGGGGAGGGCGGCTCAGACGAAGGCCGCGCTGGTCGCACCGGAGAGCAGCCCCTATCCCCGCCTCGTGCTGAAAAGCAATCACCCCAGCCCGCTGTCTGCCAGCAGGGGCTTCTTTGGGTCGCGCCCCTTCAGCCAGGTGAACGATTTTCTGGCGCAGCAGGGGAGCGCTCCCATCGATTGGGGCCGCGCTGGAGCAACCGCCGAAATTTTTTAAAATACCCCTTGACGAAATCCAAATTTCTGCTATAATATCCTTTGTTGCGGGAAACGAGCGGTTTCGCAGGGGCAACATCTTTCACATGGAGTAGTATCGAAGCGGTCATAACGAGCACGATTGGAAATCGTGTAGCCGTGAACGCGGCTCGAGGGTTCGAATCCCTCCTACTCCGCCATGAAGCTGTCTTGAATTATTGGGATTCAAGGCAGCTTGCTTTTTATCATCAGGCCACAGCCGGAGGGAGGCAGGTATGCGTATGGTACACAGTGCAGGCGCGGTGCTGTACCGCCAGGAGGCGGGGGCGCGGCGGTACATCCTGGTACAGGAATACAACGGCGACACCGGATTCCCCAAGGGCCATGTGGAGCCGGGGGAGACGGAGAAGCAGGCCGCCCTTCGTGAGATTTGGGAGGAGGTTGGCGTCCACGCCACGCTGGTGGGGCCGAAGCGCTTCCAGGTGGAGTACACCCTGCACAACGGCAGCCGGAAGCGGGTCGCCTACTTTATCGCCTGCTGTACGGAGCCGATTCGGCAGACGGGGGAGGTACGCAGGGCGCTTTGCCTGCCCTACGGGCAGGCCCTGGCACAACTGTCCCATCCCGCCCACAAGGCGATACTGGAGGAGGCCAACCGCTATCTGAATACGCAGGAGGCATCCAGGCCGCAGCCGCGGCCCGGCGGTAGGAAGGGCCGTGCGTCAGGGGAGAAACGCTGAACCTCATTCCATACGATGACTTCAACGCAGAGGGCTTCCTGCCTTGGGAAAAGGCTGCCGGAGTCCTTAGGGGACGTTTTTTGAAGGAAATACCGCGTTTGCCCTTCTGGCGGGGCTGCGCTCCTTAGATATGGTTCTTTGAAGGAGATACCGCGTTTGCCCTCCCGGCGGGCCCCATTTCTCGCGCCGCCGAGAAATGGGGGAAAGAGGGCGGCTCAAGAGGGGGTCCTGTGGCCCCCCTCTTAAGAATCTCCCCGTATCAGGCAACCGGCTTGCGCCTTGTCCCTATTTCTAAGTGACAGCGTAGGCAACAGACGATGTGACTTCTCACTGGTGAGACTGCCGCCTATGGCGGCTGGAGACGATTGCCACCCGTTCCGCTGAGGCGGAACGTGGCGGCAATTTTGTTGCCGTTTTGTTTGTGGACCTCCGATTTTCTGTTGAGGATAGGCTGCTATCCCTGGCAAAACAGTAGGGGCGCACAGTGTGCGCCAGCAGAGTTCCGCTACCTTTGCGCCTCCCCTGAAAGGGGAGGTGCCTCCGAAGGAGGCGGAGGGGTGGGTTCCTTAGGGAACCTCTGACTTAATCTTCACTATCGTATCGGCCTCAGATATGA
>JAJPXL010000063.1 GCA_021205455.1 Clostridiales bacterium | reverse complement strand
CTACTTTTCTCGGCGGAGCGAGAAAAGTAGGCCCCCGCTTCCCTGGCAGGGGAAGACCGGACAAACCATTTACAGCGAACTTCATCTAAGGAAAACAAGGCCCGCCGGGAGGGCAAAGCCGTAGTTCCTTCCAAGAACCATATCTAAGGAATATCACCCCCGCCGGGAGGGCAACCGCGCGATTCCCCTCCAATCCCCTCCCCAGGGAACCCCACTATTTTTAAATGAATACCAATCCTCGAAAATCGCTCCATTCCGGTGGAATATCTTCATTATTTTACAATTCCTTGACCGCTTCATGGTCGCTTGCCCCCTTGCCTCCTGCTAGAATGATACCGTACCCACAAGGGGAACACAAAGGTCGGCAGACAGCCGGCCGCACATAGAAAGGATTACCTATTACCATGAAAAAAGTAATTGCACTGCTCATGACTCTTGCTTTGGCCTTCTCCCTGGTTGCCTGCAGCAGCTCGGACAGCAATAGCGGGAGCGATGACACCTCCGACACTCAGGAACAGTCCTCCACCGAGGATGCCGGCACCGAAGACGCCAGCACGGAAGAGGAAGAGGAAGACGCCGACACCGAAGAGGAAGAGGCTGACAGCACGGAAGACAGCACCGATGGCGCGGACCTGTCCGGCACCGTCTCCACCAACGGCTCCACCTCTATGGAAAAGGTCATGTCCATCCTGATCGAGGCCTTCGAGGAGGAGTATCCCAACGTCACCGTCACCTATGACGCCACCGGCTCCGGCTCCGGCATCACCGCCGCCACCGAGGGCAGCGCCGACATCGGCCTGGCCAGCCGTAACCTGAAGGATGAGGAGACCGGCCTGACCGCTTATGTGGTAGCCATCGACGGCATCGCCGTCATCATCAACCCTGAGAACACCGTAGAGGATCTGACCCTGGAGCAGATCGCCGGCCTGTTCAACGGCACCATCACCAACTGGAGCGAGGTTGGCGGCGAGGATATGGAAGTCGCCGTCATCGGCCGTGAGGCCGGTTCCGGCACCCGCGACGGCTTCGAGAGCGTCGTCGGCGTGGAAGACGAGTGCGTCTACGACCAGGAGCTGACCTCCACCGGCTCCGTCATCACCGCTGTTGCTCAGAACCAGTACGCCATCGGCTACGCCTCCCTGTCTGAGGCCGCCGCTGATGACAGCGTGAAGGTCATCTCCGTGGACGGCGTTGAGGCCACCGAGGACACCGTCAAGGACGGCAGCTATGCCATCCAGCGTAACTTCAACATGGTGGTGAATGACTCCACCACCCTCAGCGACGCCGCCCAGGCTTTCCTGGACTTCTGCCTGAGCGAGGATGTGGCGGATTACATCTCCCAGGCCGGCGCCATCCAGCCCTGACCCGCAGCATAAACCGTTTCGCATAGCCCAAGCGCCGGGGCGGGATGGCTCCCGCTCCGGCGCTTCAGACTGGACAAGAAAGGGTCGAACACAGTGAAACTCAAAAACGCGATTGAAAAGCTGATGAACGGGCTGTTTTTCCTCTGCGGCATGGTATCCATCGCAATGGTGGCCCTCATCACCATTTACATGATTATCAGTGGCCTGCCCGCCATCGTTGAGATCGGGCCGCTGAACTTCTTCTTCGGGACGGAATGGGCCAGCACGGCGTCGGATCCAAAGTACGGCATCCTGCCCTTTATCCTGGCCTCCGTCTACGGCACACTGGGGGCCTGCCTCATCGGCGTGCCGGTGGGGCTGATGACCGCTATCTTCCTGTCCAAGATCGCCAATAAGCGGACGGCCGGCGTCGTCCGCACGGCGGTGGAGCTGCTCAGCGGTATCCCCTCCGTGGTCTACGGCCTGGTGGGCGCCATCATTCTGGTGCCCCTGATTATGAACCTGTTTTCCCTGAAAAACGGCACCTGCCTGCTGGCGGCCATCGTGGTGCTGGCAGTGATGATCCTCCCCTCCATTATCAGCGTCAGTGAGACCGCCCTCTCCGCGGTACCCCAGGAGTACGAGGAGGGCAGCCTGGCCCTGGGCGCCACTGAGATGGAAACCTACTTCAAGGTCTCCCTCCCCGCCGCCAAGAGCGGCGTGGCCGCAGGCATCGTGCTGGGCATCGGCCGGGCCGTGGGCGAGGCCATGGCGGTGATGATGGTGGCAGGCAACGTGGCGAATATGCCCAGCCTGTTCAGCAGCGTCACCTTCCTGACCACTGCCATCGCCAAGGAGATGAGCTACTCCTCCGGATTGCAGCGCAGGGCGCTGTACTCCATCGGTCTGGTGCTGTTCCTCTTCATCATGCTCATCAACACGATTATGGGCCGCCTGCTGAAGAAAGGGGACGACGACAAGAAATGAGCAGTTCAAGAAGGGCGTGGAACAACGCCGTCAAAGCCATCATCTGGGTCTGCGTCATCCTGACGGTGGCGCTGCTGGTGGGGCTGATCGGCTACATCATGGTGCGGGGCCTGCCCTACATCACGGTGGAGCTGCTGACCACGCAGCGCAGCGCCATCAATGACACCATCGGCATCCTGCCCAACATCATCTTTACGGTCTACCTGATTCTGACCACCCTGGTCATCGCCCTGCCCCTTGGCATCGGCGGCGCAATCTACCTGACCGAATACGCCAAGAACCGGCGGCTGGTGCGGGTCATCGAATTCGCCGCAGAGAGTCTGTCCGGCATCCCCTCCATCATCTACGGTCTGGTGGGCATGATGGTCTTTGTGCAGGGGCTGAAGTTTGGCTCCGGCATCCTGGCCGGTTCTCTGACGTTGTCCATTATGATTCTCCCCAACATCCTGCGGACCACCCAGGAGGCGCTGAAGACGGTGCCCCAATCCTATCGGGAGGGCTCCGTGGGCCTGGGGGCCACCAAATGGCACACCATCTGGACCATCGTCCTGCCCTGCACACTGGACGGTGTGGTGGGCGGCGCGATCCTGTCCGTGGGCAAAATCGTGGGCGAGAGCGCGGCGCTGCTGTACACTGCCGGCACCGGCTACAAGCTGGTGACCAATTACTTCCAGGCGCTGGGTACCAGCAGCGGTTCCCTGAGCGTCATGCTGTATGTGTACTATCAGGAATACGGTGAGGTGGACCTGGCCTTCGCCATTGCCGCCATCCTGATGATTCTGGTGCTCATCATCAACTTCCTGGCAAAACTGGCAAAGACAAAGCTGAAGAAAGGGTAAGATAGCTCTATGGACGAACAGAAGATGACAGATTCTGCCCCCGCTATGACCGCGGACGAACAGAATCTGATGACTGATACTGCCCCCATTATGACCACCCGAAAGCTGGAGCTGTACTACGGCAACTTTCAGGCGCTGAAGGGCATCGATATGAACATCGGGGAACGGGAGATCACCGCCTTCATCGGCCCCTCCGGCTGCGGCAAGTCCACCTTCCTGAAGACCCTGAACCGGATGAACGACCTGGTGGAGGGCGTCAAGGTGACGGGCGAGGTGAAGCTCCACGGCAAGGACATCTTCGCCAAGGAGCAGGACGTGAACGAGCTGCGGCGTCAGGTGGGCATGGTCTTCCAGAAGCCCAACCCCTTCCCCATGTCCATCTATGACAACATTACCTACGGCCCCAAGATTCACGGCATCAAGAACCGGGCCAAGCTGGACGAGCTGGTGGAGGAATCCCTGCGGGGCGCCGCCCTGTGGGACGAGGTGAAGGACCGGCTGAAGAAGTCCGCCCTGGGCCTCTCCGGCGGCCAGCAGCAGCGGCTGTGCATCGCCCGGGCGCTGGCGGTGAAGCCGGAGATCCTGCTGATGGATGAGCCGACCTCCGCCTTGGACCCCGGCTCCACCATGAAGATCGAGGCGCTGATGAGCGAGCTGAAAAAGAACTACACCGTCGTCATCGTCACCCACAATATGCAGCAGGCCGCCCGTATCAGCGACAAGTGCGCCTTCTTCCTGCTGGGCGAACTGGTGGAGATGGGCGAAACGTCCCGCATCTTCTCCACCCCCTGCGACAAGCGCACAGAGGACTATATCACCGGCCGCTTCGGCTAAACACAAGGAGGTATCCTTATGAAGAAGCTCTGGAATGTAGTGCGGCGCTGGCTGATTCGCAACATCAGCGTCAACGGCAAGGACAATTTCATTCAAATCGGAAGTATGCCCCCCGTAGAAGGCTGGGGCGGATGGGAGGACTATCAATGAGCAACCGCGCAACCTATGACTGGGAGCTGAAAAACCTGGACCGCACCCCGGAGGATATGGGAGTGATGGCCCAGCAGGCCCTGAATCTGGCCCTGGAGACCTTCACCAACGGCACCCCCCAGCTTCTGGAGGAAATTCCCACCCTGCAGGAGCAGCTGAATCAGCTGGAGCGGGACGTGGAGCATCAGTGTATGACACTGCTGCTGCGTCAGCAGCCCGTGGCCTCCGACCTGCGCAAGGTCAGCACCTCGCTGGAGATCGTGGAAGACATCCGCCGCATCGGGGATTTCGCCGCGGATATGGCGGACATTTTGCAGCATATGGAGAGCAGCCGCTTCACCCAGGACAGCCTCCACGCCGACATCGTGGAGATGGCCGCCAACGCCAAGCGCATGGTCTCCCGCGCCATCCTGGCCTTCCGCACCCTGGACTCTCAGCTGGCACAGGAGGTCATTGACTATGACGACACCGTGGATAAGGAGTTCCTCTCCATCCGCAACTCCCTGGCGCAGCGCATCGCCGCCCAGACCGAGTCGGTGGACTATGCTCTGGACTACCTGATGATGATCAAATACCTGGAACGCCTCGGCGACCACGCCGTCAGCATCGCCCAGTGGGTGGGCTTCTGCATCACCGGCGTTCACAAGGCACAGCGCATTGTGTGATGCGGCCAACTTACCCACAGAAAGGAGGGATTTTCTTGCCCAATTATACAATCACTGACCTGGACGATTTGATCTATGGTGAGGATGTCCGGCATCCCAGCGAGCGCTGAACAGGGCTCCTGTGACGCCGGACGTACAGGCACCTTCGGCCGCTGGGCGGCGCGGAAGGCGCTTTTTCTTTTTATTTTTTGGGGGGCTCCTTCGATGGGGCGCTGGGGGGATGACTTGCCCTCCGGGCGGGGGTGATATTTCTTAGATATGGTTCTTTAAAGGAAATACGGCTTTGCCCTCCCGGCGGGCCTGAATACCGCCTGCTGACCCTCAAGGTTTATTTCCTCGGACAGTGACCCTCGCCAGCATAGCTGGCATCGGTTTCCGGCTAAAAATGTGCCACTGGCACATTTTTGGACGCCGTAAATTACTCCGCCAAGAAATAGGGCCCGCTGGGAGGGCAAACTCGGTAGTTCCTCTAAAGAACCACATCTAAGGAACCTACCCTTCCGCCTCCTTCGGAGGCACCTCTGCCGTCAAGCGGCATTTCCGCTACGCTCCCTACCCTTTCAGGGGCGGCATTATAACATAACCGTACAGTCAGATTTCCACAACCAAAGCGACAACAAAATTGCCACCACGTTCCGCCCTAGCGGAACGGGTGGCAATCGCCCCCAGCCGCCATAGGCGGCAGCTTTGGTGCGTATCAAGTCACATCGTCTGTTGTCTGCGGAACTACGGAACAGTAGAGCCAAGGCGCAAGCCGGTTGCCTGATACGGGGAGATTCTTAAGAGGGGGGCCACAGGACCCCCTCTTGAGCCGCCCTCTTTTGCTGCTTTTCTCGGCGGAGCGAGAAAAGCAGGCCCCCGCTTCCCTGGCAGGGGAAGACCGGACAAAGTCTCTATAACGAACTTCATCTAAGGAAACCAAGCCCGCCGAAAGGGCAAACGCGGTATCTCCTTCAAAGAACCATATCTAAGGAGCAAACGGGCGGGCGGCCAAGGGCCGCCCCTACTGTTTTGCCAGGGATAGCAGCCTATCCTCAACAAAAATCAGAAGTCCACAACCAGAGGACAACAAAATTGTTGCTGCGTTCCCCACCCTTTCAGGGGCGGCATGGGTGTGAGATATGGCTTCGCTGAAAGGCCGGGCGCAACGCGCACCGACCAAATCAGCCCTCAAATCCGTGTGACGACGATTTTGGCCGGGTTGGGCTCCCTGGGCTGGGCGGGGGCTGTGGGGTGGCCCACCGCCAGGGCGGAGACGATTTGGAAGCCCACGGG
>JAJPXL010000128.1 GCA_021205455.1 Clostridiales bacterium | reverse complement strand
CATGCCTCTATTTTACCATATCTTCCCCGAATTTTAAATGCTGTTGCCCTGTCCGATTTGTCCGATTTGGACGCCGACGGCTTCCCGATCTATCTTTTTCACAGGAGGGATAAAAGGGAATTGACGGCTGCGGCATCTGCGGATATAATATAAGAAACGGAATTTTATCATCCAAACTGAGGCGCACGATGCGCGGTGGCCTGTAAAGGGAATGCCGTAAAATTTCAAATGACCTGATTTGTGCAGGCAATAGAGCAGAAGGAAAGCAGGAGAGCACCAATGTTTAACCCAGGCTTAACAATCGGGCAGACTATAAAAAATTCGGAGCTTGTCGCCATTTTCAAATGCGGCAATATGGGCGGAATGCGTCGGTCAAACGTGACGAATACGCTGGTGCTTATTTCCGACTATACGAAGGGTCTTTACCACGATAAATGGATTGGGGGCGTACTCCACTATACCGGAATGGGCAAATCCGGAGATCAGGATATTCATTGGGCTCAGAACGCTACGCTTGCAGAATGTGGAAGCAATGGCGTTGACGTCCATCTATTTGAAGTGATGGACGCCGGCGAATATGTGTATTGCGGCAGAATAGCGCTTGTGGACACCCCTTATGTTGACAACCAACCCGGTGAGGACGGAAACGACAGAAAGGTTTGGATGTTTCCGATTCGCCCCGTTCCGGAAAACAATGTAAAAAAGCCTCCCATGTTTGTGTTCCAGGATATGGACGATTATCGGGCACGGGGTGCAAACGTGGACGCCGAATATCATAAAATGATGACAGGAAAGAAAAAACCCGGAAAGCAGCCGGATTTAAAACCAACGCCAGATGTTCCGGCAACGCCTCTACATCCTTTGAAGCCGAAGCCAACTGTACCGGCTGACCTCCTCGGGAAGCACGTGAAGCATAAATCCTTCGGGGAGGGTGTTGTTACTGACATTGCCGGGATAATCATAACGGTTTCATTTGCCAACGCAGGTGAGAAAAAATTGAGCTATGAAGTCTGCATTAAAAACAAACTGCTTGAGTTTGTTTGACTGGATAGGAAGCAACCGCTATAAAACCAAGGCGGGGCAACCCTGACGTTTACCGCAGAAAATTACGGCCATGTAAAAAACAGCTCCGCTTTCACATGGCCGTAATTCTTTGCCCCGCTGAATATGCAGCCTGTTCCGGCGATTCAGGGGAGGCAGCGTTTCCTTTGCCTGTTATGATATGTCGTTATCCGTTACCCTTCCAGCTTCAGGTCATTCTCCTGAATCCAGCCCAGCTTCCGCTCGATCTCACAGAACAGCACGGACAGCACGGCGGGCAGCACGAAGCAAATCAGAACCAGCCCCACCCAGTCAAAGGCGGTGATGGCGGCTTTTGTCCCCGCCTCGATGTCCGCCAGCCAGCCGGTGTAGACGCCGATCTGCCCCACAAAGCCGCAGGTGCCCATGCCGGAGGACACCGGAGAGCCGTCCATGGTCAGCCGGAACACGCAGGTGGCGATGGGGCCGGTGATGGCGGAGGCCAGAGTGGGGGGGATCCAGATGCGGGGATTTTTGACAATATTGGGCATTTGCAGCATGGAAGTGCCGATGCCCTGGCTGACCAGGCCGCCCCAGCCGTTCTCCCGGAAGCTCATGACGGCGAAGCCCACCATCTGGGCGCAACAGCCGGCCACCGCCGCGCCGCCGGCCAGACCCACCAGCCCCAGCACGGAGCAGATGGCAGCAGAGGAGATGGGCAGGGTCAGCGCCATGCCCACCAGCACGGACACCACAATCCCCATCAGGAAGGGCTGCAAGTCCGTCGCCCACATGATGACCTGCCCCAGCGCGCTGGCGGCGGTGCCGATGGGGGCGGCAATCAGAGCGGCCAGCCCGACGCCCACCAGGATGGTGACGCAGGGGGTCACCAGGATGTCGATTTTCGTCTCTTTGGAAACGGCCTTACCGAACTCCGCCGCCACAATGGCAACGATCAGCACGGCCAGCGGGCCGCCCGCCCCGCCCAGGGCGTTGGTGGCGAAGCCCACCGGAATCAGGGAGAACAGCACCAGCCCCGGCGCCTCCAGGGAGTATCCGATGGCGGCAGCCATGGCCGGGCCGGACATGGCGGTGGCGAAGCCGCCGATGGTGTAGCCGGTGCCGCCGATGTCGGCGGTCAGAAAGCCGATGTTGAACTGAGTGCCCAGCGTGTTCAGAATGGTACCGATCAGCAGGGTGCAGAACAGCCCCTGGGCCATGGAGCCCATGGCGTCAATGCCATAGCGCTTCAGGGAAATGACAATGTTTTTCCGCTTTAAAAATTCTTTCATGCTCTTACTTCCTTCCCTTCCCCGGTGACGGCGAAGAGTGGTATTCACCTGTCTTGACAGATGTTATGTCAATTATAGCCGCCGCTGCCCTTTCCGTCAAGAAACAAATCGGCAAAAAACGGCGGGATTTTTCCCTGAATACTGGTGCTTTGCCCGAAAGGAGCGCGCGTATATCGCATTCCGTGAGGGTAAGGCTTGGGGAAGGAAACAGGGGGCGTTCCCACCCGCAAGCGGTAATTCTTTCAAGCCTGGAACCCCTGCGCCCTGATGCGGAGCGCCCCTCCCCGGCGAAGCTGCCAGAGGAGGGGCGCTGATTTGCATTTGGGGCGTGGGTCATGCCCAGCGGAAGTTACCCTTCCCTGCGCCCACCTCAAAGTGGTACTTGACGATGCCCAGGTCGATGTCGGAGTACATCCCGCCGGTGGACTTGGCGCTGACGGTGTCCTTTCCGGAGAGGGTGATGAGGAACTTCTGCTGGTTCATGGCGGTGGGGGCCAGCATGGCCGCCTCCATCCCCTTCACGAACCAGTCGGGTTTCTCGCCCTCCACCTGGCACAGGGCATCCATCTCCTTGGACTTGTGGGGCACGCCCTGGGTGGTACCGTAGCCCAGCGCCACGGCGCAGGCAAACTTCTCCCCCTTGGCCACCTGTGCCGGACTCTTGCCCCGGGAGAAGCAGCTGCCCACCCAGCAGGAGTTCAGCCCCAGCTGCTGCGCCGTCAGGGTGATCTTCTCGCCGTAGTAGCCCAGCCGGGTGTCCCCGTCGGCGGATTTCTCCCCCACCATGGCCAGATAGTTCGCCACACCGCTGAACTTGCCGAAGCGGGCCATCAGGCTGTCAAAGGCCTTGGGTTCGCCGGTGATGAGCTGGATGTTTACCTTCCCTTCCCGGTTGCACTCGTCCACCAGGGCGGACAGCTCTTTTACCACCTCCGCCGGCAGCGGGGTGTCGGTGTAGCTCCGGACAGCGTGCCGGGCGTTGATTACTTCCATAACAGTCATGAAAATTCCTCCTTAATCGGTCGGCAGGTTGTCCTCCGCCCTGCTGAAATAGGGGTACCCGGAGGCGGCGGCCTGGGCAGCCATATCGTCGATTTGGTCCACGAATTCCCGCAGCTGGTGCCAGCAGCTTTCATTCGCGTCCACATAGTAGTAGTTCCGTGTGCCCTCCCGGTGGCAGTTGATCAGCCCCGCTTCCTTCATGATTTTCAGGTGGCGGGACACCGCCGGACGGGACAGATGCACCCGGGCGGTGATGTCGGGCACCCGCATCCCCTCCTGGCCGCCGGCCATCAGCGTCAGAAAAATCAGCTGGCGGTTTTCGTCCCCCAGAGCGGAGAACACCTTCAGGAAGCTGCGGAAATCGTCGATCAGGGCCGCCTGGTTGACGGTGCAGTTGCTCATGCCGTTTCCCTCCTTTGGTCGAATGGTTTGAACGGTTTGATTATAGCACAGTTTCCCGGGAAAAGTTCATTGGGAAAGAAAATAGAGACAAAGATTTCGCACGTTTTTTGCCACAAACAGGCGTAACGCCGCCCTGCCTTGCCACAAAATGGCGTTTATCGCTGTAGCAACTTTTGCGTCAATGGCTCCCTCGCCGCGATAAAAAGCCGCCGCGCATCAGCGCGGCGGCTCTTTCACTCTGGTTTCCTTTTTTGTCCGACCCGCAGGGTCCGCATGGCGTTCAGCACGGCCAGCACCATGACGCCCACGTCGGCAAACACGGCCCACCACATATTGGCGACGCCCACGGCCCCCAGCACCAGGCACAGCCCCTTCACTGCCAGGGCGAACACGATATTCTCATGGACGATGGACAGGGTCTTCCGGGCGATTTGCATGGCCAGGGCGATTTTGGCCGGGTCGTCGTCCATCAGAACGATGTCCGCCGCCTCAATGGCGGCGTCGCTGCCCAGGGCCCCCATGGCGATGCCCACATCGGCCCGGGACAGCACCGGCGCGTCGTTGATGCCGTCCCCCACGAAGGCCAGCTTCTTGCCCTTGCCCTGCTGAGCCAACAGCGCCTCCACCTGGTCCACTTTGTCGCCGGGGAGGAGCTGGGCATAATATTGGTCGATACCCACCTCATCCGCCACGGCTTGGGCTGCCGCCGGATTGTCGCCGGTGAGCATGACGGTCTGGGTGACGCCGGCGGCCTTCAGCCCGGCGATGGCCTCCCGGGCAGTGGGCTTCACCACGTCGGAAATCAGGATGTACCCCAGGTACCGCCCCTCCTCCGCCACATGAATGACGGTGCCCGGCGCGTCAGCGGGGGTATAGGCGATGTGGAGGGATTCCATCAGGCGGGCGTTGCCCACGGCCACGGTGCGGCCGTCCACCTGAGCGGTGACGCCGTGACCCCCCACCTCCTCCGCATCGGTGACCCGACCGGGGGCGAACGCCTGCCCGACGGCGGCCTTCAGGCTGCGGCTGATGGGGTGGTTGGAGTAGGATTCCGCCAGGGCTGCCCGCTCCAGCAGGGTTTCCCGGGAGCTGCCCTGGGCCGGATGCACCTCCGTCACCTGGAACACGCCCTGGGTCAGGGTGCCGGTCTTGTCAAACACCACGCAGTCCGTCTCCGCCAGGGCCTCCAGATAGTTGGAGCCCTTCACCAGGATGCCCTGGCTGGAGGCCCCGCCGATGCCGCCGAAGAAGGACAGGGGGATGGAGATCACCAGCGCGCAGGGGCAGCTGATGACCAGGAAGGTCAGGGCGCGATACACCCAGGTGCCCCAGTTGGCCACTCCGGAGACGATCAGCCCCGCCACCGGCGGCAGAATCGCCAGCGCCAGGGCCGCATAGCAGACGGCGGGGGTGTAGTATCGGGCGAAGCGGGTGATGAAGTTCTCCATCCGCGCCTTCTTCATGGAGGAGTTTTCCACCAGGTCGAGGATTTTGGAGACGGTAGAGGCCCCGAACTCCTTGGTGGTGCGGATGCGGAGGACACCGGTCATGTCGATGCAGCCGGACAGCACGCTGTCCCCCGCCTGCACCTCCCGGGGCAGGCTCTCGCCGGTGAGGGCGGCGGTGTCCAGGGTGGCGGAGCCCTCGAGGATGTCCCCGTCGATGGGGATGCGCTCGCCGGGCTGCACCACGATGACGGAGCCAACAGGCACATCGTCTGGGTCCGTCTCCTCAAAGGTGCCGTCCTCCAGCTCCAGGTTGGCGCTGTCCGGGCGAATGTCCATCAGGTCGGAGATGCTCCGGCGGCTTCTGCCCACGGCGACGCCTTGGAACAGCTCCCCGATCTGGTAGAACAGCATGACGGCCACGCCCTCGCTGTACTCCCCAAGGGCCATCGCGCCGATGGTGGCCACCGCCATCAGGAAGCACTCGTCAAAGGGCTGGCGGTTGCGGATGCCCTTCCCCGCCTTCACCAGCACGTCATAGCCGATGGTCAGGTAGGGAACCACATAAAGCACCAGCGCCAGCCAGCCGGGGACGGGCAGCAGCGTGCAGAGCAGCGTCACCACAAGCAGCAGCGCCAGCGCCACGAGGATGCGTATCAGGGTCTTTTTTTGCTTTTTGGTCATACAGGGTCACGGTCCTTCCGGGGGGAGAGTAGTAGAGCGTGAAAACTAAAACTTTGTTTTGTTCAACCATCACAAAATACCAACGGAATTGCCTGCAACATCACCCCTCAGTCAGCTTCGCTGACAGCTCCCCTGAAAGGCAATGCCATCAACTTAAAGATGCAATCTATCTTAGGATGAGGAGAATCACACAGCCGTACAGTCAGATTTCATCGACCAAGGGATAACAAAATTGACGCCCGTCCCGCCAACGGCAGGGACGTGGGCGGCAATC
>JAJPXL010000115.1 GCA_021205455.1 Clostridiales bacterium | reverse complement strand
ACGCGCTGCCTCCACCAAAATCCGCGTGTAGCGCGGATTTTTGCAATCAGAGGTAACCGGTACCCGGAAAAGCTCCGCTTTTCCGGGGCAGGGGGCGAGTTCGAGCCTCGTCTTCCGCTCCATCAAACGGACACTTGAACGGTATCAAGTGTCCGCTTTCTTTTTGGTTTCACCTCGAACGCGCTACCTCCACCGCTTCGTGGCGCCCACTCAGTAGGAGCGCACAGTGCGCACCTGCCCGTTTTCTCCTTAGACATGGGCCTTTGAAGGAACTGCCGTGTTTGCCCTCCGGGCGGGGTGGTTCTCTTTAGATATGGTTCTTTATAATAAATTTGTCCGGTCTTCCCCTGCCAGGGAAGCGGGGGCCTGCTTTTCTCGCTCTGCCGAGAAAAGTAGCAAAAGAGGGCGGCTTAAGAGGGGGACCTGTGGCCCCCCTCTTAAGAATCTCCCCGTATCAGGCAACCGGCTTGCGCCTTGTCCCTCAATCAGGTGGTCTATCAGGCAACAGACGATGTGACTTGATACGCACCAAAGCTGCCGCCGATGGCGGCTGGGAGACGATTGCCGTTCCGCCCTCCGCCGTCAAGCGACAGTTCCTCCCCGGCGCAGGCCCACAGCAGCCACCAGAATCAGGAAAACCCCTCCCCTGTGGGGCTCCGCTGGGAGCTTCCGCACAGGGGAGGGGTTCCGTTTATCCGCACATCACTTCAACAGCGTGGTGATCAGCATGGCGGTATTGTTCAGTTCGCCGCTCTCCAGCGTCTCCACCTGCCCCGCATCCACGGCGGCGGCAATGGCCGGGTCGATGGGCAGCTGGGCCAGCACCGGCAGATGGCAGGCCGCAGCCACCTCCGCCACATGGCTCTTGCCGAAAATCTCATGCTTTCCGCCGCAGTCCGGGCACTGATAGTAGGAGAAGTTCTCAATCAGCCCCAACACAGGCACGTTCATCAGCTGGGCCATGTTCACCGCCTTGGTGACGATCATGCTGACCAGGTCCTGGGGGGAGGTGACCACGAGGATGCCGTCCACCGGCAGGCTCTGGAACACGGTCAGGGGCACGTCGCCGGTTCCGGGAGGCATATCCACGAACATATAATCCACATCGCCCCAGTTCACGTCCGTCCAGAACTGCTTCACCACGCCGGCAATCACCGGGCCGCGCCACACCACAGGGTCAGTCTCGTTCTCCGTCAGCAGGTTCAGGCTCATCACCTCTACCCCGCCGGCGCTGACCGCCGGGAGGATGCCGCTTTCGTCCCCCATGGCACGCTCATGGATGCCGAAGGACTTGGGGATGGAGGGGCCAGTGATGTCCGCGTCCAGCACGGCCACCCGGTAGCCCAGCTTCGCCGTAGCGGAGGCCAGGCAGGCCGTGACCATGCTCTTGCCCACGCCGCCCTTGCCGCTCATCACGGCGATGACGTGCTTGCAGGAGGAGTGGGCGTTTAGCTCCTCCTTTGGAATCGTATTTTCCCGGCTGCTGCAGTTGGCGGAGCAGCTGGAACAATCATGGGTGCATTCTTCTGCCATAATCTTTCGCTCCTTAGCGCATTTTGTACCTGTAAGCATAACACAAACCCCTTCATTTTACAACTGCTTTTTTCCTCCCGGCGCAAATTCCCGTTTTCGACCGATGTGATTGACCGGAAAAACCCGTCTATGGAAAGCCCTCCGCTGCCTGACGGCAGGGAGGGCCGGACGAATCTTCTGTAAGGAACGAGCTCCGGGGGAACGCAGTCCCCATGAACGGACGGCGCTGGCCGATGGGTGCAGGGCCGATTATGCGCAGAACCGGTGCTTCCCGATGACGGTGATCAGCGGGCGGGACCAGATCCAGGCGCTGGTGGCCGTGTCCGGGTTGAAATAGTACAGCGCGCCGCCGGAAGGGTCGGCCCCGTTCAGGGCGTCCCGGGCCGCCTGATAGGCGGAGTCCGCCACGGGCTGATCGATCTGACCGTCCACCATGCAGGTGAAGGCCCCCGGCTCATAGACCACCCCGGCAATCGTGTTGGGGAAGGAGGGGTTGTTCACCCGGTTCAGGATGACCGCCCCCACCGCCACCTGGCCGGAGTAAGGCTCCCCCCGGGCCTCGGCGGAGATCACTTTGGCCAGCAGGGCCACGTCAGCGTTGGTGGAGTTGTTGGTGGCCGCGCCGCCCTCCATCCCCAGGGCGCGCAGGGTGGCCGCGCCCACAACGCCGTCCTCCGTCAAACCGTTGGCGCGCTGGAAATACCGCACCGCCGCCACCGTGTTGGAGCCGTAGATGCCGTCAACTGCGCCGGTATAGTAGCCCCAGCGCTTTAGCTTGGTTTGGATGGTGACGACAGTGTCGCCGGAGTCCCCCTGCCGGTAGCTGGCCGCGCTGGCGCTGACGGCAAAGCAGGTGAGGAACAGGCTGACTGCTAACACAAAAACGGCGGTGCGTACAAACCGCCCGCTGAGCTTCTTCATGGTCAAAAACCTCCACACGTCAGAGACGTTCGATGTTGTCACAGCCGTCCCGGGTCGGCCTGATGCCGGCCCCGCAGCGCTGTGAACAGGATGCAGCGTTATGGTCTGTCAGTGGAGGTTCTTTTATGCTGGAACTGTTTTCCAGCCCTGAAAAAGCGGCAAAAAAAGCGGCATATTCACGCAAAAAAGTGCAAACGGCCAATCGAACGGCAGGGCGGCAGGCCCTGCCCCGGCGAGAGACCCCCGGTTTCCCTTCCGCCGCAAGACCGGTCGAACGGCGGAAGGTATAAAATCCGGCATAAGCGGGTATGCTCTTCCATAAATTGGAACAGAGGACGGGCATAAAACCGCCCGGGGAAAGGAGGCTGTCCTATTGCTGGACGAAAAAAAGGAGCGTACGCGCCGGAAACGAGGCCGACAGGAGGAGCTGCGCACGCTGGAGGAGGAGTTGAGCGCCATCCGGTTGGCTCTGCGCCAGGCGGAGGGAAAGTTCAACACCGCCAGCGACCCTCAGCTGGTGGAGGCTGCCGTATTTGAAATCAAGGCGCTGCAGGCCCGCCACGCCTACCTGCTGCGGAGCATTAAGGAGGAGCTGGCGGTGGCAAACGCCGCCGCTTGCCCCCAGGACGGGGCCGACCCGGCGGGCAGCCTATGACCCAGGAGGAGCTGCTGACGGCGGGACTGCTGGCGACGGTGCTGGCGGTGGCCTTTTTGCACAGGCCCCTGGGCTGGCTACTGAAGCTGGCGGGACGCTCCGCCGTGGGGGTGGCGGTGCTGGCGGTGCTGAACCAGGTGGGCAGCGGCCTGGGGCTTGGGCTGGGGGTCAACTGGTTCAACGCCCTGGTGCTGGGGGTGTTTGGCACCCCCGGGCTGGGCCTGCTGCTCCTGGCAAAATGGTGGGTTTCGTGTTGAGACGATGCCGATGGGCACAGCTTGCGTGGAATCCGCGCCGGTTGCGCGATAGGTGCTTTGGCGGGAAAAGGGGTACCCCTTCTGTTGGATCGCCATTCCTTTTGGTCAATCCTGCGCTGGATGGATACCGTTGCCCGATTGCCGCACAGGAGCAGGTCCGCCGGGAGCGGCACGAGTTGAGAATCCGCTATCGTCATAGCGGTTCGGCCGAACAGGTTTGCGCAGCCGAACGGATTGCAGCAAGCATTGCCTCGATGTGGACCTCCTCCGCTTATTGATGGCCTGCTTCCCCTAAACCCCGGCCCATGTTGGTCGGGGTTTGATGCTGTTTTCCCATAAACATCTGCGTTTTTATTTCATACTCCGTCCAAATGAAAAAAACGGGGCCTGCGGTAAACTCCGCAGGCCCCGTTAGAAGGGTGCCGGTCATCACCGGCTTTTTTCTGCTGTGCATGCTGCACTGGCACCGGTTACCCGTGATACCGTTATGGGTTGGTCCCAGGCGGCACTTCCTCAAAACTGATGGCATCGCCTTATTCGTCTGCGCCGCCCTCCGGGGCATCCTCCCCCGTTGGGGCGCTGTCCCCCTCCGGGAGCTGCTGCTCCGGCTTTTCATCCAGCATATGCACCACCCGGGCCGCCGGCTCCACACCGGTGGAGGTGATGCGGGCCTGGGCCCGGCGTTCGGCGGAGGTCGGCTCCGCCTGCTCCGGGTCGCGCCCTTCCAGGATGGCGGTCATCTCCGCGCCGGTGATGGTCTCCTTCTTCAGCAGATAGGCGGCGATCTTGTCCAGCATATCCCGATTTTCCTTCAGGATTTCGATGGCCTCCTGATAGGCGTTGTTCATCAGGGTGCAGATCTCCTCATCCGCCACGGCGGCGGTGTCCTGGGCGCAGTCCATGCCATAGCTGCCGTCCAGATACTGGCTGCGAATAGTGGCGAGGCCCATGACGCCAAATTTGTCGCTCATGCCGTACATAGTGACCATCTTCCGGGCCATGTCGGTGGCCCGCTCGATGTCGTTGGCGGCGCCGGTGGTCATGGTGCCGAACACCAGCCACTCGGCGGCCCGGCCGCCCAGGATGGTGCGCAGGTCGGCCAGCAGCTCCTCCTTGTCCTCCAGGAACTTCTCCTCCTCCGGGGTCTGCATGGTGTAGCCCAGGGCGCCCTGGGTGTGGGGAACGATGGTGATTTTGGAGACGGGAGTGGTGTTCTTCTGCTTGGCGGCCACCAGAGCATGGCCCACCTCGTGATAGGCGATGAGCTTCTTCTCCTTCTCCGTCAGCACGGTGCCCTTCTTTTCCGCACCGGCGATGACCAGCTCAAAGGAGACCAGCAGGTCGTTCTGGTTCACCGCCTGGCGGCCCATGCGGACAGCCCGCAGGGCGGCCTCGTTCACCAGGTTGGCCAAGTCCGCACCCACGGAGCCTGCGGTGGCCTGGGCAATCTTGTTCAGGTCCACATCCTCCGCCAGCTTGATTTTACGGGTATGCACCTGGAGGGTGGCCAGCCGGCCTGCCAGGTTGGGCCGGTCCACGGTGATGCGGCGGTCAAATCGGCCGGGGCGGAGCAGCGCCTTATCCAGCACCTCCGGGCGGTTGGTGGCCCCCAGAACGATGACGCCCTTGGTGGGGTCAAAGCCGTCCAGCTCGGCCAGCAGCTGATTCAGGGTCTGCTCCCGCTCGTCATTGCCGCCCATGCGGTTGTCACGGTTCTTGCCGATGGTGTCAATCTCATCGATGAAGATGATGCAGGGGGCCATTTTGGCGGCCTCCTTGAACAGGTCACGGACACGGCTGGCGCCCACGCCCACATACATCTCCACAAAGTCCGAGCCGGAGATGGAGAAGAAGGGCACCTTCGCCTCGCCGGCCACGGCCTTGGCCAGCAGCGTCTTGCCGGTGCCGGGGGAGCCTACCAGCAGCGCGCCCTTGGGCAGCTTCGCGCCGATGGCAGTGTACTTGCCGGGGTTGTGCAGGAAGTCGATGATCTCCTCCAGGCTCTCCTTGGCCTCGTCCTGACCGGCCACGTCCTTGAAGGTGACGCCGGTCTCCTTCTCCACATACATCTTGGCGTTGGAGCGGCCCACGTTGCCGATGCCGCTGCCCATGCGGCTGCTCATCATGCGGAACAGCAGCAGCATGGCGCCCACCATCAGGGCCACGGGCAGGATATAGTTGGCCAGGAAGTAGACGACGCTGTTGGTGGTCTGGTACGGCGTGCCAAAGACCACGTTGTGCTCCTCCAGCAGGAGGGTGAAGTCGGTGTAGCTCACCGGCGCGGTGTAGAGAACGGGCATCGTGATGCTGGACACATCCACCGTGCTGTCATCCGCATAATAGCTTTCCAGCCAGGCCTGCTCCCCTTCCTCGGTCAGGGTGATGGTGTACTTGCCGGACTCCATGGTCACGGATTCCACCTGGTCGGACTTCACCAGGGAGATCAGCTCGCTGAACTGAATCTCCACACTGCCGGAGTCAGACATGGAGCCGGAAACGGCATAGACCGCCCCCAGCAGCACCAGCGCCCAGACGAGAATCGTGATGATGCCAACGATGGTGCGGCGCTGATTATTTTTGTTATTCTTGTCGTTCTTCAAAGTGAAACCTTCTTCCGGGAAAACCATAAATAAAGGGTTGGAAGCGGCGGGAATCACCGCTGATTTTCTGCTTGCTCTTGAATATACCACAAAAAGATAGGAAATACAAGAAATGACCCGTGAATAATCTGTAAAATTGAGGAATGTTTTTCAGATT
>JAJPXL010000123.1:1297-6167 GCA_021205455.1 Clostridiales bacterium | reverse complement strand
GTCCCCAACGCCCCGGCCCCCGCCCAGCCCAAGCCGGAGCCAACGGCGGAGGAGAAGGCCCGTCAGGCGGAGCAGTCCGTCAGGCAGACCCAATGGATTATGGACTTTTTAAAGAACGTCCCCCAGGACGGCGCCCCGGAGGGGCCGCGCTGAGGGGGAGCCCCACCCCGGAGGAGGAGCGCCGCCATGTCTACATACAACGCTGAAATCATGCATAACGCCACCGCCCGGTACGAGGCCCGGCGGATGCGCCACGAGGAGGAGTACGCCCGCCGCAGGGAGGACGTCTACCGCCGCCTGCCCCGGGTCAAAGACATCGACCGGCAGCTCCGTGCCACGGTGGCCCGGGCCGCCACCACCGCCCTCCGGCAGGGGGCCGACCCCGTCCCGGCGATTCAGGCTCTGCAGGAGCAGCACACCGCCCTGAAGCAGGAGCGGGGGGCGCTGCTGAAAAGCATCGGCTATGCCGAGGACGCCCTGAACGAACAGCCCCTCTGCCCCAAGTGCGGCGACCGGGGGTGGCAGGGCAGCCGGATGTGCGACTGCCTGAGGGCCCTCTGCGAGGAGGAGCAGGTGCGGCAGATGACCAGCATGATGAACCTGCGGGGCCAGTCCTTCCAGGACTTCCGGAAGGACTACTACCCGCCGGAGTATCAGGCCCAGATGGACGCCACCTATCAGTTCTGCCTGGCCTATGCGGCTTCCTTCCGCACCTTCCCGGTGCGGAACCTGTTCTTCACCGGCGAGCCGGGGCTGGGCAAGACCTTCCTCTCCGTCTGCATCGCCAGGGAGGTGGCCGCCCAGGGGTGCAGCGTGGTCTATGACTCCGCCATCCACATCTTTGACCGGATGGAGGCCGCCAAGTTCTCCGGCGATGAGGAGGCCCGGGAGGCCGCCGACCGGTACCTGTCCTGCGACCTGCTGGTGCTGGACGATTTGGGCAGCGAGCTGACGGTGCCCTCCGTCCGCTCCGCCCTGTATAACCTCATCAACACCCGCCTGCTGGACGAGTGGCACACCATCATCTCCACCAACCTGACCCTGTCGGACATAAACGGGCGGTACTCCCCCCAGGTGTACTCCCGCATCGTGGGGGATTACAAAATCTTCCAGTTCTCCGGAACCGACATCCGCCAACGGCTGAACCGCCTTGGCAACGACACCAGCCAGTGACGCGCCGCCGCGCCCTGACCCCCATCATCTTTCACAGGAGGAATTTCACCATGGGTATGATTTGTCCCGACTGCAACACCGTCATGCTGGGCGGACGCATCCGCACCAACGCCGCCAGCACCTCCTTCCCCAGCCTGCAATGGGTGCCGGAGAGCGACTTCAAGGCCGCCGGAGGCTGGCGGGAGCTGGTGTTCAACACCAGGAAGCACAAGAAGGCTTACCTCTTTGACGTGCAGAACGAGGGGTGGTACTGCCCCACCTGCCACAAAATCCACGCCATCTTCCTGGCGGAGCCGTAAAGGGATTCCTGCAAGAAAGCGTGCCGTTGGCACGCTTTTTGCATTGTGCGGGCCTTTCTTGGTTTTCAACCCGGGGCCTTGAAACGCCCACCCTGGCCCCCATTTCAAAAAAATCGGCGGGTCAACCATGCGTAGGCGCCGCCGCAAGCTGCGCTTTGGGCTGCCGAAGGATTGTCCCTTACAGCCGCGCCTTCAGGGAAGCGCCCAGCTCCTCATAGCCAGGCTTGCCCAGCAGGCCGAACATATTCTTCTTGTAGGCCTCCACGCCGGGCTGGTTGAAGGGGTTGACCCCCAGCACATAGCCGGAGATGCCGCAGGCCAGCTCGAAGAAGTAAATCAGCGCGCCGGTGTTGTAGGCGTCGATGGTCTCCACATTCACCACGATGTTGGGGACACCGCCGTCCACATGGGCCAGGCGGGTGCCCAGCATGGCCTGGTCGCAGACGAACTTCAGGTTCTTGCCGGCCAGGAAGTTCAGGCCGTCCACGTTGTCCGCGTCCTCACCGATGACCACTTCGCCGTGGGGCTTCTGGAAGTTCACGATGGTCTCGAACATGATGCGTGCGCCCTGCTGAATGAACTGGCCCATGGAGTGCAGGTCGGCGGTGAACTCCACAGAGGCGGGGAAGATGCCCTTGCCGTCCTTGCCCTCGCTCTCGCCGTAGAGCTGCTTCCACCACTCGGTCATGAACCGGAAGGAGGGCTCATAGCTGCCCAGAATCTCCACGCTCTTGCCCGCTTCATAGAGGGCGTTCCGGGCGGCGACGTACTGGAATACGGGGTTGTCCATGCTCTTGACGGAGAAGGCTTTTCTGGCGTCCGCCGCGCCCTGCATCAGGGCCTCGATGTCGATGCCCGCCACGGCGATGGGCAACAGGCCCACAGCGGTCAGCACGGAGTAACGGCCGCCCACATCGTCGGGCACCACGAACTCCTCATAGCCCTCCATGTCGGCCAGGCCCTTCAGCGCGCCCCGGGCCTTGTCCGTGGTGGCGTAAATGCGCTTCGCGGCCTCCTCCTTGCCGTACTTGGCCTCCAGGGCGGCCTTGAAGATGCGGAAGGAGACGGCGGGCTCGGTGGTGGTGCCGGATTTGGAGATGATGTTGATGGAGAAGTCCCGGTTGCCAATCAGCTCCAGGGTCTCCAGCACGGCGTCGGTGGACAGGGTGTTGCCTGCGAAGTAGATGTCCGGGGTGTCCTTCTTCTTCAGGTTGTAGTTGGGGCTTTTGATCAGGTCCACCACGGCCCGGGCGCCCAGGTAGGAGCCGCCGATGCCGATGACCACCAGGGCCTCAGAGTCGGACTGGATCTTCTTCGCCGCCTTCTGGATGCGGGCGAACTCCTCCCTGTCATAGTTCTCCGGCAGGTGGAGCCAGCCCAGAAAGTCATTGCCGGCGCCGCTGCCGCTATGCAGGGTGTCATATGCGGCGTTCAGGCGGGGTTCCATAGCAGCCACCGTCTCCTGGGGGACGGCATTGTAAATGGACGAAATATCAACGTTGACCATGAGAGATAACCTCCGTTTGACAGATTGTGTAGGGTTGTTTTGTATCCCTTTTATCATAACACAGTCCGGCGGCATTGGCAAGGAATGAAAGTAGGATTCTTTTGCTTTTCTATCGTATTTTTTCTTCCGGAGGGCCTGCGCTTCCCCCGAAAAATGAAAAAAAGGGCTTGCATTCCTGCGGCGTTTGTGGTATCATAAGTAACACGTTTGAAAGATTCCCTCGCAGCGGCGGGGTTTGTACGGAAAGGAAGTCTCCTGCTATGTCTACTGCTCAATTTGTTATCAGCATCATTATTGTGATTGCCGCCGTTTTCCTGATTTGCGTGGTTTTGCTGCAATCCGGCAAGAACTCCGGCGTCACCAGCGCCCTGTCCGGCGGGTCGGACACCTTCCTGGCCAAAAACCAGGGCAACACCTGGGATCATCGCCTGGCGAGGATCACCCGCATTGTGGCGGCTGTGTTTATGATTGCCGTCCTGGTGCTGAACCTGGTGTAAGGGTTATCATCGCGGTTTACTCCCGCTGCAGCAATGCGCTGCAGCGGGAGTTTTTTTGTGCGCCTGGGCAGGGCGGGTTGATGGGGAGGCGGGTCACCCCCTTGCCTCTAGGTTCCAATGCTTTTATTTTTCGTCAATCTGTCTATTGTAAAAAATTCACATGAGTGGTAAGATAACAATGAATCATGTGAACGCTTGCGTAAGCGTGAGTGCAAGTGGGCTTCTATGAAAAAGGAGGAATTATATGAAACGTAACCTGAGGAGATGGCTTTCCGCCCTGCTGGCGGTTTGCCTGCTGTGCTCTGTGGCAGCGCCGACGGCCTTTGCTGGCGACGAGGACACGACGGCAACAACAACGGTTCAGCTGACCGTCACCTATGACCAGACGGGCGCAAGGTCTATGCTGTCCATGATCAACGCGTTCCGCGCCAGCGAGGACGCCTGGTACTGGAACGAGGACAATGAGACAACGACCGACTTGTCCGGCACCCTGAGCGCCCTGACCTACGATTACACTCTGGAAGCCGTTGCCATGCAGCGGGCGGCAGAGATCGCCCTCTCCTATAGCCACACCAGGCCCAACGGAGAAGGCTGTGAAACAGCCCTTCTTGTGTACTATGACTGGGGCGTTACGCTGTATAGCCGCGGTGAAAACATTGCCGCCGGTCAAACCTCTGTGTTGGAGGTTTTTACAGCCTGGCAGGAAAAAGATGAGGACTACAATGGGCAAGGCCACCGCCGGAATATGCTGGATTCATACTTCACTGCTGTGGGCATTGCCCATGTGACCTGTGATGGCTACGATTTTTGGGTACAGGTATTCGGTACGCCCACAACGTTGAACACCACCGAAACCGCCGCCCTTGACGGTGAGGACACCGTCACTATCGAGGTGGCGGACAATGATGTCACCAGCGTGACCCTGACGGCAGACCCTACCTCCTATAGCCTGACCTGCGTGGATAGCGGAGTACTGCCGACCCTCACGGCATCGCTGAAAATGACCAACACAGTAGGTTCCGCGAGGAATGTCACCATCGTCTCCCCCACCTGGAGCAGCGATAAGACATCGGTTGCCACCTTTTTCCGCAACGAGGTCGTTGCGGTGACTGCTGGTTCGGCCAACCTGACCGCCTCCGCATTGGGCAGTCTGGTCAGTGTACCGGTCACGGTAAGCCACGGCACCACCGAGATAATGGGCGCCAAGAATGCCACCTGCACAGAGAACGGCTACACCGGCTTTACGTTCTGCACCGGCTGCGGCAAGACCGTGACTGCCGGTGAGACGATTCCCGCCACTGGCCACACCGAGGGCGAGGCCGTTGTCGAGAACGAGGTTGCGGCCACCTGCACCAAGGACGGCTCCTATGACAGCGTGGTTTACTGCTCCGTCT
>JAJPXL010000123.1:0-1197 GCA_021205455.1 Clostridiales bacterium | reverse complement strand
TTTACTGCTCCGTCTGCGGCGCAGAGATGAGCCGCACGACCGTCACCGTCGACGCCACCGGCATTCATACCTATGAGCTGAATGAGGACGCCTCCACCGCCGCCTCCTGCACGGAGGACGGCGAGAACGTCTATGTCTGCTCCGCCTGCGGCGACAGCTACACCGAAACTGTCCCCGCCACCGGCCACAATTACGAAGCTGTTGTCACCGCCCCCCACCTGCACCGAGGGCGGCTACACCACCCACACCTGTACCGTCTGCGGCGACAGCTATACCGACAACGAAACCGAAGCCACCGGCCACAGCTATGGCGAGGGCGTTGTCACCGCTCCCACCTGCACCGAGGGCGGCTACACCACCTACACCTGCACCAACTGCGGCGACAGTTACATTGACGACGAGACCGAAGCCACCGGCCACAGCTATGACTACGACACCCCCGTCTACACCTGGTCGGACGATTACAGCACCTGCACTGTCACCTTCACCTGTTCGGCAGGGGACGAAACCGTAACGTATGAATGTACGGTAACCTCCAGCGGCACGGCGGCCACCTGTACAGCCAAGGGCAGCATGACCTATACCGCAGTCTGCACGGTTAACGGACTGACCTACGCCGGCATAAAAACCGTTGAGACCGATATGGTTGCCCACACCTGGGATGACGGCGTGGTGACGAAGGAAGCCACCGCCGACGAGGACGGGGAGATCACCTATACCTGCACCGTCTGCGACGAGACCTATACCGAGACCATCGCCGCCCTGGGGGAGGATGAGGACGAGGACGATAGCAGCAGTTCCTCCTCCAGCAGCAGTTCCTCCAGCAGCTCCGAAAGCAGCAGTTCCTCCAGCAGCTCCGATAGCAGCAGTTCCTCCTCCAGCTCCAGCTCCAGCGCCAAGACCGGCGACAGCGCCAGCCTGACCCTGTGGGCAGCGCTGGCCGGGGTCGCTCTGCTGGCCATGGCTGCGCTCCTGCTGACGAAGCGCTGCTTCGGGCATAAATAAAACGTAACTTGTCCGTCTGAACCGGCAAAAGAATCCCCAAGGCGGGGCTGGGAGTTTCCCGGCCCCGCCTTTTTGCGGCGTTTCCTGTGGAAATGATTTGCGGCGAAAACTGTGCCGGTGACATATTTTTTTACGTGCTCTGCGTTGTCAAATGATGTGACCCCCAGCAGTAGGAGTACAAACCTTAAGTTA
>JAJPXL010000073.1 GCA_021205455.1 Clostridiales bacterium | reverse complement strand
GGGGAGGGCTGTCCGGCGCGTCCTCCAGGGGAACGTCAATGGCGGGCTGCTCCTTCTTCCGAAGCAGGGAGAAGCGGGACGGCTCCACCACCTCTCCGGTGGAGGGGTCGACCTGGGGCGTCTGTTCCGCAGGCTCCTCCTCCGGCTCCGGCGCAGACCAGTCGCTCAGCCGCTCCCGGAGGCGGTGCCTCCGGTTCGCGCCCCGGTCCATGGCCTTCTGGAAGAACAGGTCAGGGGTGGTGTCCGTCAGCAGCAGCAGGGAGACGAACAGCAGCAGCAACAGCACCAGGATGGAGCCGATGCGGCTGACCAGCTTCACCAGCCCCACCGCCAGTAGCCCGCCCAGCACGCCGCCGGACGTGTGGGCCACGCCGGTCTGCCACAGGCGGGACAGGGCGATCAGCGGGTTGGAGCCAAGCTCCATGCTGCCTGCGAAGGTGTGAATCATGGCGCTGATGCAGACGGCCACCAGCGGGGCCAGCACCAGCTTCAGCGGCAGCCGCCTGGGCCGGTTGGGGAGCAGCAGCAGCACGCCGCAGACGGCCAGCGCCAGGGGGGCCAGCAGATAGGCATAACCCACCAGCCCGCCCTCCAACGCAGCCAGGTAGTTCAGCAGGATGGCGTCCACCTGGAAGCAGCTCAGGGCGGAGAACACCGCCAGCAGCAGGAGCAGCAGCCCTGCCGCCGTAGAGACCCACACCCGCTTTCGCTGCTCACAGGGGTTAGAACGGCTTGACGCCGTCTTCTTGGCCGGAGCGCGCTTCTTTGCAGAGGAAGCAGCGCCCTTTTTGCCAGCGGAAGACTGCTTCCCGCTGGATTGCCTGCGACTGGAGGAGGCGGAGTTTGAAGTTGTGTTCTGCTTTTTGGACGCCATAGGAACTCACTTTCTTTAGGGCAACCCCTAAGGGAACCTCTGAACAAATGCAGCTGCGGCTGCTTTACAGCGCAACCGCCAGCAGCACCGCCAGGAGGCCCACCCCCCAGCAGTAGTAGGCGAAGCCGCCGAACTTGCCTTTGTCGGTCAGCAGATTCACCAGCCGGATAGCGAAGTAGCCGGAGACGGCGGCAATCACCACGCCCACAGCGTAGATGGGCAGCAAGCTCGTGTCGATACCCGCCTCCACCGCGTCTCCGACGCTGAGGATGTTGGCCCCGATGACGGCGGGCAGGCTCAGCAGGAAGGAGTAGCGCACGGCGAAGTCCCGGTCATAGCCCCGCAGCAGGCCCACGGCGATGGTGGTGCCGGAGCGGGACAGGCCGGGGACGGTGGCCAGGGCCTGGCCGCAGCCCACCAGCAGGCAGTCTGCAAGGGTGGCGCTGCGCTCGTCCTTGCGGCCCTTTGCCAGCCGGTCGGAGACGAACAGCAGCGTGCCGGTGACCAGCAGAGCGAAGCCGATGGCCAGAGGGTAGTTGTTCAGCGCCTCGATGCGGCTCTTGACGGGGAGGATCAGGACGAGGGGCAGCGTGCCGACGATTACCAGCAGGATCATCCGGCGGGCGGGGGGTACCCGGTCGGTGCGCTGGCCGGTGGCCAAATCCCGGATGAAGCGGAAGAACTCCAGAATCATCTCCCAGATGTCGCTCCAGTAGTAGACGAATACGGAAATCAGGGTGCCCAGGTGGAGCAGCACGTCAAAGAATACGTCGGTTTCCTCCGCGCTTTTCAGGTTGAACAGCTGCTGGAACAACGCCAGGTGGCCGGAGCTGGAGATGGGCAGGAACTCCGCAACGCCCTGAATCAGCCCCAGAATGGCGGAATAGAGATAGGTCATAAGAATCCTCCCTGCGCCGACGGCGCACATTGATTACGGCCCGCCCCGGAGGGGCGGCCAGTGGCGGCAGTTCAGCCGCAGTACACCGCCTTCATGCAGCGGTAGGTCATATAGCAGTCCAGCTTGCCCGTCAGCTCCAGGGGGGCGTGCATGGCCAGGACGGGGGTGCCTGCGTCAATGGTCTCGATATTGCGGTTCGCCATGTACATGGCTACGGTGCCGCCGCCCCCCACGTCCACCTTGCCCAGCTCGGCCAGATGCCAAATCACACCGGCATCGTCCAGCAGGTGGCGGAGTTTGACCACCGTCTCCGCTCCGGCGTCGTTGCTCTCCCCCTTGCCCCGGGAGCCGGTGTACTTGGCGACGCCCACCCCCCAGTTCACCCGGGAGGCGTTTTGCAGCTCGAACACGCTGGCGTAGTTGGGGTCGAAGGCCGCCGTCACGTCGGCGCTGAGGCAGAAGGAGCGCTCATAGCAGGTTTTCAGGGGGACGCCCTGGGCGTCGCACAGGTCGGATAGGAAGGTGTCAAAGAACAGGCTCTTCATCCCGCTGACGCCCTCGGAGCCGATCTCCTCCTTGTCCACCAGCATACAGACGCCGGTGCGGTTCAGGCTGTCCGCCGTGTCCAGGAGGGCCCGGAGGGAGGCATAGCCGCAGACCTTGTCGTCCTGGCCGTAGGCCCCGATGAGGGAGCGGTCCAAGCCGTAGTCCCTGGCGTCATAGGCGGGGACGGCGCACAGCTCGGCGGAGATGAAGTCCGCCTCGATGATGCCATACTTCTCGTGAAGCAGATCCAGCACCATCAGCTTGAAGCGCTCCTTCTCCTCCTGGTCGGGGTAGGGTTTGGAGCCCACCATGATGTTCAAATCCTCCCCGGAGAAGGCGGCGTACAGCGGCTCCTTGGCCTGCTTATCCGCCAGATGGGGCAGCAGGTCGGGGATGGTCAGCAGCGGGTCGGAGGGGTCTTTGCCGATGGAAACCTGCACCGTCTCGCCGGTTTTCAGACAGACCACGCCGTGGAGCTCCAGGGGGATGGAGACCCAGTGATACTTGCGGATGCCGCCGTAATAGTGGGTTTTCAGGATGGCGAACTCGCTGTCCTCAATCAGGGGGTTGGGCTTGATGTCCAGCCGGGGGGAGTCGATGTGGGCGGCGCAGATGGCGACGCCTTTGCCCAGCCCTTCCTTGCCGATGACAGCCAACAGGAGGGACTTGTTTCGGTTGATGCGGTAGACCCGGTCGCCGGGGGTCAGGGCCTCGCCCCGGACGAGGGGGCGGAAGCCGTTTTCCTCGGCCAGCGCCACGGCGTTGGAGACAAATTCCCGCTCCGTCTTGCTGGCGGTCAGGAAGGCTTTGTAGCCGTCGCAGTAGGCTTCCACGGCGGGCAATTCGTCAGGGGAAATGCGGTCATAGCCGTTGCAGTGGTTGGTGTCAAAGAGGAGGTCGTGCTTGGTGCTCATGGTGTCAAACTTGTCCTTTCATCTATAGATTGCAGCTGTATGCGCTCCAGCAGCGCCTGGCACTGGGCCAGCAACTGCTCCCTGGTGCCGTTATTTTCCAGTATATCGTCGCAGGCGGCGCGATAGACCTGCTGGCTGGGCTGGGCGGCCAGCCGGGCGCGGGCGTAGTCCTCCGTCAGGCCGTCCCTCGCCATGATGCGCCGGAGGCGGAGGTCGTCCTCCGCCACCACGGCCACCAGCCGGTCGCAATCGGCTTTTAAGGGGCTTTCCAACAGGGCGGCGGCGTCCAGCACCACGCCGGGCAGGTGCCTCCGCTGCATCTCCGCCGCCTGGCGGCGGACTTCCATGGTGATGAAGGGGAAGGTGATGTGGTTTAAATCCCGCAGGGCGGCGCTGTTCTGGAATACCAGCGCCCCCAGCGCCTTCCGGTCAAGCCGCTGGCCGTCAAACACCTCGTCCCCGAAGCGGCCCCGGAGGGCGGCGCGGAGGGGGGCGCTGGTGTCCAGCAGGTCATGGTAGACCCGGTCGCAGTCGATGACGCCGAAGCCGCAGGCGGCGAAGCAGTCCAGCACAGTGGATTTCCCCGCGCCGCTGCCCCCCACCAGGCCGATGGTGGGGATGGTGTAGCCGTCCTCCCCCAGGTCAAGGACGTTGAACCCGGCGGCTTTTTTCAGCCGGTTGCCGATGGCCAGCCCCAGCCCCGCCGGGTCAGGGCACTGGGCGAAAATCTCCGTCACCCCGGTGCCGTCGAACCGCCGCAGGGCAGAAAAGACCCGCCGGGCCTGCTCCGTCTTGTCCTGGGCAGGCCCCAGGTCGTGTACCTCCAGCCCCGGAAACAGGGGGAGGAACTCATGGAAGCAGATGACCCCGGTGGTGGGGGTCAGCCGCTTTTGAATGTAGGCGGCGCACTTGTCCGGCCTGCCGGTGACCACCGTCACCGGGGCCTGGGGGGCATAGTGGCGGTACTTCATCCCCGGGGCCCGGGGGCGCTCGCCCTCCTTTAAGAGGCCGGTCACGGCCCTGTCGATGGTGATGGTCCCGCAGACCGCCTCCAGCTCGTCCAGGGGCATCCCGCCGGGGCGGAGCAGCTGGGGCGGGGAGACGGTCAGGTCCAGAATGGTGGACTCCACCCCCACGGAGGAGGGGCCGCCGTCCACGATGCCCTGAATTTTCCCGTCCATATCCTCCAGCACCTCGGCAGCGCTGGTGCAGCTGGGGCGGCCGGAGGTGTTGGCGCTGGGGGCAGCGATGGGCACCCCCGCCGCCTGGATGATGGCCAGGGTCACGGGATGGTCGGGGCAGCGCACCCCCACCGTGTCCAGCCCGCCGGTGGTGCGGTCCGGGACGATGGCCTTCCGGGGCAAAATCATGGTCAGCGGCCCCGGCCAGAACGCCTCCGCCAACCGGTAGGCCAGGGGCGGCACGTCCCGGCAGTAGGTGTCCAGCCAGCTCTCGTCGGGGACGTGGATGATGAGCGGATTGTCGCTGGCCCGGCCCTTGGCCTCGTAAATGCGGGCCACGGCATCCGGGTCCAGGGCGTTGGCCCCCAGGCCGTAGACCGTCTCGGTGGGGATGGCCAGCAGGCCGCCGGAGCGGATGATGTCCGCCGCCTCCTGAATCTCCCCCTCGTGGCCGGAGACCTGGGGCAGGTGATAAATCTTCGTAATCAAGCGTTCATCAGCTTCTATCTTCCTTTGCTGTATTGGCTGCATTTGCCAGTCTTTCCGCCTGGTCGGCGGCGGAGAGGGCGTCGATGAGCTCGTCCAAATCCCCGTCCATGATGCTGGCGATTTTGTACAGGGTCAGGCCGATGCGATGGTCAGTGACCCGCCCCTGGGGAAAGTTATAGGTGCGGATGCGCTCGTTGCGCATCCCACTGCCCACCTGGCTGCGGCGCTGGGCGGAGACGCTGTCCGCCTGGGACTGCACCATCTGCTCATAGAGCCGGGCCCGGAGGATCTCCATGGCCCGGTCCCGGTTCTGGAACTGGCTGCGCTCCTGCTGGCACTCCACCACCATGCCGGTGGGCAGATGGGTCAGCCGGACGGCGGAGGAGGTCTTGTTGATATGCTGGCCCCCCGCGCCGGAGGAGCGGAACACGTCCATCTTGATGTCCTCCTTGCGAATTTCCAGCTCCACCTCCTCCACCTCCGGGAGGACGGCCACCGTGGCCGTGCTGGTGTGTACCCGGCCGCCGGATTCCGTCTCCGGCACTCGCTGTACCCGGTGGACGCCGCTCTCGTACTTCAACCGGCTGTACACCCCGGAACCGGAGATGGTGAAGGAGACCTCCTTCATGCCCCCCAACTCCGTCTCGTTGCAGCTGGCAAGCTCCAGATTCCAGCCCCGGCGGACGCTGTACATCTCATACATCCGGTACAGGGAGTGGGCGAACAGGGCGGATTCCTCCCCGCCCACCCCGGCGCGAATCTCCATGATGACGCTGCGCTGGTCGTTGGGGTTTTTGGGCAGCAGAAGGAGCTGGAGCTGCCGCTCCAGCTGGGCGGCGCGGGCCTTCTCGGTGAGGAACTCCTCCCGCGCCAACTCCCGCAGTTCCGGGTCAGGCTCATTCAGCATGGCCTCCGCCGCCTCGCTGGCCTCCCTGGCCGCCTCATAGTCCTGATAGGTGGTGACAACAGGCTCCAGCTCGGCCAGCTCCCGGTTCAGCTTCGCCACCTGGGCCGGGTCGTCATAGGTCTCCGGCTGGTTCAGCCTGGCCTGAATCACGCTGTATTGGGTTTGCAGTTGTTGAAGCCTGTCCTGCATGGGGGACCTCCGGTCTGCTTTTTGCAATCATTATGTGTAGGGGCGGCCCTTGGCCGCCTCGGATAAGCGGGTGGTTTCCGTGGGCGGCCCAGGGCCGCCCCGACACAAAAATGAAGTTTTTGAAGTGACGCAACAAGCCCCGGCGGAACCGGAAATACACAAAGAACGTCATAACCAGCGCATAG
>JAJPXL010000100.1 GCA_021205455.1 Clostridiales bacterium | reverse complement strand
GTGCCCTCTTGGGGGGGGGGGGGGGGTGGCGTGTCGCCGGCCCTCCCGCCTGGTCTGGCCCCCGCGCCGCGGGGGGGGCGGGCCGGCCCGCCCCACGACCCGGTGTTCGGCGTGCGGCCCATGCGGCGGTACCTCCGCCAGCATCTGGAGAACCCGGCTTCCGAGCTGCTGCTGAGCCACAGCCTGGGGCGGGGGGATACCCTGCGGGTAACGGCGGAGGGGGAGGCGCTGGTGCTGACACCCGAGACGGAGGAGCGGCGTTAGCAGGGGAGGGGCACCCCTACCGTTTTTTCGAGGATAGTAGCCTATCCTCAACAGAAAATCAGAGGTCCACGACCAAAGGATAACAAAATTGCCACCACGTTCCGCCCCAGCGGAACGGGTGGCAATCCTAACCAGCCGCCGGGGGCGGCAGCTTTGGTGCGTGTCAAGTTCCATCGTCTGTCGCCTGACAGACCATCAAAAAGACGAGACAAGGCGCAAGCCGCCAGCGGAATACGGGGAGATTCTTAAGAGGGGGGCCACAGGTCCCCCTCTTAAGCCGCCCTCTTTTGCTACTTTTCTCGGCGGAGCGAGAAATAGGGCCCGCCGGGAGGGCAAACACGGTAATTTCTTCAAAGAACCATATCTAAGGAGAAACAAACCCCTGGCAAGGGCAAAGCCGTATTTCCTTCAAAGAACATTGTCTAAGAAGTAACCACCCCACCGGAAGGGCAAATGCCGTATTTCCTTCCAAGAACCATCCCCAAGAAAAGCAGTCTCCGCCGGGAAACCAAAAAAACGCATTTTTCTTCCCAAAACCATCCCCAAGGGGCGACTGCAGCCCCTCTGCCGTCAGGCGGAGGGGCTGCGCTGCTGCTCCGGCGGAGAGGCGGCGGACCTCCCTCAGAAGTCCGCCCCGCAGAACTCCACCTTTCCGCCCTTCATGCTCTTGACCCTGGCCAGGGACTCCACCCGCACCCCCTTGGCGCGGATGCGCTGGCCTCCGGGCTGGAACGCTTTCTCCACAGCGATGCCCGCCCCCACCAGGGTGGCGCCGGACTGCTGCACCAGGTCGATGAGCCCCTCCAGGGCCGCGCCGTTGGCCAGGAAGTCGTCGATCAGCAGCACCCGATCCTCCGGCTTCAGGAACTGCTTGGAGACGATGACCGTGCTGACATTGCCGTGGGTGAAGCTGCGCACCTGGGTGGAGTACACCTCGCCGTTGATGTTCTTGGTGCGGCTCTTTTTGGCGAAGATCACCGGACAGCCGAACTGCTCCGCCGCCACGCAGGCGATACCGATGCCGGAGGCTTCGATGGTCAGGATCTTGGTCACGTTGTCCTTTGCGAAGAGCCTGGCCCACTCCTTGCCCATCTCCACAAACAGGCTCACGTCCATCTGATGGTTCAGAAACTGGTCTACCTTTAACACGTCCTCGTCCACAACGACGCCGTCTCGGCGGATACGGTCCTCCAACAGCTTCATGTCTGCAACACCCTTTCGTTTTTAGTGGATAGTAGCTGTTCGCTGTTAGTCACCCCTCCGAAGGAGACAGCGTGGTTTGAAGCCGTATGTGTGGGGGCGGCCCTTGGCCGCCCTCGAAAACCACCTGCGTACCCCGGGCGGCCAAGGGCCGCCCCTACAGAGAAAGGGAACATAAGGGGAACCTAACAGCTCCCAAATAGTTACACTCATTGTACTAGCTTTCCCCCAAAATCACAAGTGTTTTTTTCGCCTTTCGCCGCCCGGACGGCAAACCGCCCCACACAGGCCCCGTCAGAGGCGGCAATTCCCCTGTCGCCCCGGGAGCGGCCCGTGAACCGGTTTTTCCGCCTGGGAAGGGGGGAGGGCCATCGGAGGAAAAACGCCGTCTCCGTCAAAATAGCCATGCAATTCTTTTCCACAGATGCATTTTTCTAATTGTGGAAACCGAGATTTTGTGGTATAATATAGGGGAGCAAGTTTTCCGCCTGCACGGCAGGCGGACTGGTATAAAATCCGGCGGCCAGCGGCCGCCGGAACGTCAGGCGGGCCGGATCCACCCGCCTGTCTGTCAGTTTTGATGGAAAAGAGGGATTTTACTACATGAACACATCCGCGGATCTGGCGGCGCTGTGGGAGACGGTCCTGCCCCTGCTGAAGGAGGAGCTGACCCCCACCGCCGTCAATACCTGGTTCAATGACGTGAAGCCGGTGGCCCTGGAGGGCAACCGCTTCGTCATCACCACCCCCGCCGACTTTAAAGCAGACCTGATCCGCACCCGGTACCTGCCCACCCTGAAGAAGGCCCTGTTCGAGCTGTTCGCCTCCGACATGGACGTGGTGGTGCTGGGGCCGGAGGAGCTGAAGCAGTACACCGCCAACAACAGCAGCGCCAACGAGAACGTGCTGATGGGCAGCGAGGAGTACACCTTCGACCGCTTCGTGGTGGGCTCCTCCAACCGCTTTGCCTACAACGCCGCCGAAGCGGTGGCCCACGCCCCCGGCAAGAGCTACAACCCCCTGTTCCTCTACGGGGACTCCGGCCTGGGGAAGACCCACCTGCTCTACGCCATCTATCACACCATTCGCGGCCAGCACCCGGACTATCAGATCATCTACGTCAAGGGGGACGAATTCACCAACGAGCTGACCACCGCCATCGGCAACAAGAGCACCGACGCCTTCCGCCAGAAGTACCGGGACAAGGACCTGCTGCTGGTGGACGATATTCAGTTCATCGCCGGCAAGGACTCCACTCAGGAGGAGTTCTTCAACACCTTCAACAACCTGTACGAGGCGGGGAAGCAGATCGTCCTGACCTCCGACCGGCCCCCCTCGGATATGCCCAAGCTGGAGGACCGCCTGCGCACCCGCTTTGAGTGCGGCCTGATGGCGGACATCCAGCCCCCGGACTACGAGACCCGCTGCGCCATCATCCGCAACAAGGCGGTGCTGCTGGGGCTGACCATGCCCAATGACATCATCGAGTATATCGCCCAGAACATCACCGCCAACGTCCGTGCCCTGGAGGGCACCATCAACCGGCTGATGGCCTACCGGGACCTGATGGGCAACGAGGTCAACGACGAAAACGCCTCCCGGGCCATCCGGGAGCTGATCCGCTCCAAGGACGAGTTCGCCCCCTCCCTGGACCTCATCGTGGAGATGACCGCCAAGTACTACGACATCGACCCCAAGCAGCTGATGGGCTCCAGCCGGAAGGCCAACGTGGTGCTGGCCCGGCAGGTCAGTATGTACATCATGCGCACCATGACGGGGCAGTCCCTGCCGGAGATCGGCAAGTACTTCAACCAGCACCACACCACCGTCATGCACTCGGTGGACAAAATCGAGCAGATGCAGCAGGAGAATCGGGAGCTGAGCCACGCCATCAAGGATATCAAGGCGAATATCAATTCCCGGAGCTACTGAGCTGCGCGGACAGCGGCTGGTTGCGGCCAGCGGTTGGCCGCCCGGTTTCCTCCTTGGACAAGGTTCCCGGAAGGGAAGCTGTTTGCCCTCCCGGCGGGCTTTGTTTTCCTTAGATAAGGTTCTTTGTAGGAACTACGGCTTGCCCTCCCGGCGGGCCCCATTTCTTGCTCCGCCAAGAAATGGGGGAAAGAAGGCGGCTCAAGAGGGGGACCTGTGGCCCCCCTCTTAAGAATCTCCCCGTATCAGGCAGCCGGCTTGCGCCTTGTCTCGCTTTCAAGTGGTCTGTCAGGCAACAGACGATGTGACTTGACACGCACCAAAGCTGCCGCCTATGGCGGCTGGGGGCGATTGCCGCCTCATCCCTGCCGTCAAACGGCATTTCCGCTACGCTCCCTACGCCTACGGCGGGATGGGCGTCAATTTTATCATCGTTTTGGTCGTGGACCTCTGACTGTACGGCGGTGTTATAGCGCTTGCCGTTAAAAGAGTTGGATTATTATAAGTTATGATAGGACAGCTTCTTTTCCGTTCTGAGAGATGTTCAGCTTCGGAACGTGACGTCAATTTTGTTGCCCTTTGGTCGCTGAAATCTGGCTGTGAGGGTACGTTATTCTTCCTAAATCCTAAAACGTTGGTTCATTATTTGCTTTTCGTCAGAGATTAAAACCTTGCGGTACAGACAGATGTTATCCATCGTCGGATGATAAAATTGACGCCACGTTACGCCCTTGGCGGAACGGGCGGCAATCGTACCCAGCCGCCGGGGGCGGCAGTCTCACCAGTTTTCAAGTTCCATCGTCTGTCGCCTGACAGACCACTTGAGAGCGAGACAAGGCGCAAGCCGGTAACGGGATAGGTAGGGGATTCTTAAGCGGATTTTGCGTAAAAAATATGCCGGGGGCATATTTTTAGCAAAATCCTGAGCCAGCTTGCTGGCGAAGCCACTGAAAAGGGTAGGTAGTGCCTTAAAGTTCCTGATAACGGAGGAGCCCCGAAGCTCCCCCTTAAGCCGCCTTCTTTCCCCCATTTCTTGGCGGGACAAGAAATGGGGCCCGCCGGGAGGGCAAACACAGTATCTCCTTCAAAGAACCACATCTAAGGAGCGCAGCCCCGCCGGGAGGGCAATCACGGTAATTCCTTCAAGGAATCCACCCCTCCGCCTCCTTCGGAGGCCCCTGCCGGATAGGGGCACCCCGGCGATTCCGATTCCCGCCGGGTCCGTTGGCCGAGCCGCGGCCAGACGGCCAGAAACCTATATATCACCAACCGGAGATGTCCCTCCGTTTGGTGATAAAATACGACATTTTTCTGCAAGGACGCCGTCAAAACTTTTCCACATTTTCCACAGAGTTTTTCAACCTGTGCGTTGCGTTGTGTGCAAAACTTTTTTCGCCCCATTTTTCCTGTGGAACGCTGTGGACGGCTGTGGATTTTTCTGTGGACGGTTTTTCTTTGGGGAATCAGGCGTTTTTCACACTTTTCCACTTTTCCTTGCCCCCTACTACAACTACTATTTTAATGATCTCTTTCTATTTGCGCGCAAACGGAGGTATCCCGCTATGAAATTTTCCTGCGAAAAGGCATTGCTGCAATCCATGATCAACATCACATCCCGCACGGTGGCGGTGAAAAGCTCTATCCCCGCGCTGGAGGGCATCCTGGTAGAGGCCGGGGAAAAGCTCCACCTCACCGGCTACAACCAGAAAACCGGTATACGGGGCGTATTATCCGCCGACATCCGGGAGCCGGGGAGCATCGTGGTCTCTGCGCGACTTTTCGGTGAAATCGTCCGCCGCCTGCCGGACGACATCGTGACGGTGGAGACCGAGGGCTACAACATCCACATCACCTGCGGCATGAGCGACTTCCACATCCTGGGCACCGACGCGGAGGACTTCCCCGACCTGCCCACGGTGGAGTATCAGAACACCATCGAGCTGACCCAGCGCACCATGCAGCAGATGATCAATCAGACCATCTTCGCCGTCTCAACCAACGAGAGCCGCCCCATCCACACCGGCACCCTGTTCGAGCTGGACGCGGAGGGGGTGCTGACCATGGTCAGCGTGGACGGCTTCCGGCTGGCCCTCCGGCGGGAAAAGACCGACCGCCTGCCCAGGAAGGACCCCTTCTCCTTCGTGGTGCCCGCCGCCGCCCTCAGCGAGGTCAGCAAGATCTGCGGCGACTCCGACGAAAAGGTGGAGATCGTCCAGGGCATGAAGTTTATCATGTTCCGGATGGGGGATATTATGCTGATCTCCCGCAGGCTGGAGGGGGAGTTCCTGAACTACCGCCAGTCCATCCCGCGGGACAACCCCATCTGCCTCACCGCCGACCGGCGGAAGCTCATCGCCTCCATTGACCGCTGCTCCCTCATCATCTCCGAGCAGCAGAAGAGCCCTCTGCGCTGCACCTTTGGGGACAATCAGCTGGAGATCCGCACCTCCACCGCCGTGGGCACCGCCTACGACAGCTGCCCCATCGTGGGGGACGGCGGCGGCCTGGAGATCGGCTTCAACAATAAGTACCTGCTGGACGCGCTGAAGGTGGCCCCCGCCGACTTCCTCCGGGTGGAGTTGAGCCGCCCCACCTCCCCCTGTATCCTCCTGCCGGAACAGGAGGATGCGGAGCACGACTTCCTCTATATGGTGCTGCCGGTGCGGCTGCGGGCGGATGTGAGGTAAATGCCAGCGGTTGACCGTCTGGCTGCCTCTCGGCTGACGTTCCAAAAAGAAACCGGAATCGCTGCGTTTCCTCCATCCAGTAGGGGCGGCCCTTGGCCGCCCGCAGGACAACCCCGGGGTGGCCCGGCGGCCGCGGGCCGGCCCGACCGGCGTGGTGAGTTCCGCAATCCCCCCCCCTGCCGCCCCTGAAAGGGCAGGGAGGCGCAACGCGCCGGAAATGACGATTGACGGCGGAGGTGCCTCCAAAGGAGGCGGAGGGGTTATTCCTTAGAGAAGGATGGATGAAGAAACAACGTTCTTGCCCTTGCCGGGGCATGGCTTCCTTAGATATGGTTCTTGATAGAGAATTTGTCCGGCCTTCCCTTGCCAGGGAAGCGGGGGCCTGCTTTTCTCGCTCCGCC
>JAJPXL010000083.1 GCA_021205455.1 Clostridiales bacterium | reverse complement strand
ATTGCCGCCACGTTCCGCCTCAGCGGAACGGGTGGCAATCGTCCCCAGCCGCCATGGGCGGCAGCTTTGGTGCGTATCAAGTTACATCGTCTGTTGTCTACGGAACCACTTAAAGATAGAGACAAGGCGCAAGCCGGTTGCCTGATACGGGGAGATTCTTAAGAGGGGGCCACAGGTCCCCCTCTTAAGCCGCCCTCTTTTGCTACTTTTCTCGGCGGAGCGAGAAAAGCAGGCCATGCCCTGGCAAGGGCAAACGTGGTAGT
The DNA here is from genome assembly GCA_021205455.1 of Clostridiales bacterium. Taxonomy (GTDB): domain Bacteria; phylum Bacillota; class Clostridia; order Oscillospirales; family Oscillospiraceae; genus Onthomonas. The sequence continues at coordinate 6,442 of JAJPXL010000083.1, read as the reverse complement.
TCCTTCAAAGAACCTTGTCTAAGGAGCATCCATCCCGCCGGGAGGGCAAACACGGTATTGCATTCAAAGAACCATATCTTAAGGAGAACACCCCCGCCCGGAGGGCAAACAAGGCAGTTCCTTCCAAGAACCATATCTAAGGAGCAACCGGAGCGGGCGCACACTGTGTGCCCCTCCCGGGCAGCGGGAACCGCTGCATAGATCGAAACGCCAAAATCCCCCTGCGCCGGGAAGATTCCCAGCGCAGGGGGTCATGCAGTTGCCTTATGCGATTGTCTCCTTCAGCCCCCTGTGGGCGCAGCCGCCCAAGGCCGCCAGCGCCAGCCCCAGGCCGCAGAAGCACATGGCCGCGCCGGCTCCGGACAGGAGGGAGGAGCCAAACAGGAAGGTCACCTCCGCCACGTTCACGCCCATGTTGCACACGCTCAGCAGCTCCGCCCGCCGTTCCGCCTGGCCCAGGTCGTCCACCAGCCGGTTCTGCACCTCCCCCAGCAGGTAGGAGGGCACATCCAGCAGCAGGGGCAGGGCCAGCATCATCAGCACCACCAGCGCCACCTGGTTCACCAGGCCGAACACCACCATGGCGCCGCCGCCCAGGGCCAGGAACGCCGTCAGGGCGGCCCGGTGCCGGTTCGGCTCCAGCCGGCCCAGCAGCCCCTCCGCTGACAGCTCCAGCACGGAGTAGCCCAGGATGATGGGGGAGAGCCACGTTTCGTCTACGCCGCAGGTGATCAGCTTATCCGCATAGAAGAAGTTGATCAGGATGCGCCCCACGCCCAGGGCGGCCAGCAGCACCATGACCAGGGCGATTTCTTTTCGGCGGAGGGCGGCCCAAAGCACCCCACGGTCGGGCCGCCTGGCCGTCTGCGCCGCTGGTTGGGGCGGCTCCCGCCGGATACCCAGGGAGGCAACGATACCGCAGGCGCTGGTCAGGACGGTGGCGGCCAGCAGCCCTGTCAGACCGGAGAGGCGGTACAGCACAGCATAGGCCGCCGTACTCAGCAGAAAGCCCACCGTGCCCCAGTTGGCGGTGTGGGCGCTCTTGGTCAGGTAGGCCGGGCCGGGGAACATCCGGTACAGGTAGGCGCTCTGGGTGCCGGAACTGAAGCTCCCGGCGATTCCTTCCACCACCGCCTCCGCCACGAACAGGAGGTAGCTCCGCCGGACGTAGGCCAGCAGGAGCAGCAGCCGGGCCAGGCAGAGGGTGACCTGATAGAGCACCAGGGTGTTCCGAAGGCCGATGCGGTCGGTGAGCTTCCCCGCCGGAATTTCCGACACCAGCACCACCAGGGACAGCAGCGCCTCCAGCCGGAAGAACTGGGCCAGGCTGACCCCCGCCGCCGTGCGCACCAGCACCGCCACCGGCGCGAAGAACACCAGCCCGTTCAGGAAGGCTTGCAGATCCAGACAATCCATATTCAGTTTTCGGTTCATTTTACGGGCGATTCCTCCATTTTTGATGATGATTCGTCAAAAATGGGCCCATTATGGCGGCGTCAGCAAGGGCAGGCAGCGCTGCCGGACGGAACAGGAAGCAGACATCTCAATATCTCCGAACCACGGCGATGACCCGGCCCAAAATCTGGGCATAGGTGCCGTCGATGGGCTTATACTCCCGGTTCTCCGGCATGAGCCAGACGTGGCCGTTTCGCCGCTCAAACCGCTTGCAGGTGGCCTCGTCCTCCAGCAGGGCGATGACATAGTCCCCGTTGTGGGCGGTGGGCTGGCGGTGAACCACCACATAGTCCCCCGGCATGATGCCCGCTTCGATCATGCTCTCCCCCCGGATGCGCAGGGCGAAATGCTCCCCGGACAGGCCCTCGGTGTCAAAGGTCAGGTAGTCCTCAACGCACTCCTGGGCCAGGATGGGGGTGCCTGCCGCCACGTTGCCCAGAATCGGCACCTTGTTCTGCTCCGGCGCCTGCTCTTCCGGCAGCTCCGGCCGGATGGCGGTCAGGGAGCGGGTCTTGCCGCTGCTATGGGCCAGCAAACCGGCCTCCTCCAGGGCTTTCAGATGGAAGTGAACGGTGGAGGTACTCTTCAGCCCCACCGCCACGGCAATCTCCCGCACAGAGGGGGAATAACCGTGGCCCTCCGTGTATTCCAGAACAAAATCGTAGATTTGCTGCTGCTTTTCTGAGACAGATTTCATGGTGACGGCGCTCCTTCTCGTGGGGGTGGATGGGACGGGGTAGGGCTTCTCCTCCACAGTATAACACAGTATTTTCTGAAATGCAAACATTTGTTCGATGTTTTTTCAAAAAAATCCCTGGCGGAGGGGCTGCTGCTCCATGCTATACAGAGGTTCCCGGCACCCGGGAAGGGCGCACAGTGTGTGCCTGCCCGTTTTCTCCTTAGATATAGTTCTTGGAAGGAGATACCGCGTTTGCCCTCCCGGCGGGCCTCGTTTTCCTTAGATGAAGTTCGCTATAGAGACTTTGTCCGGCCTTCCCCTGCCAGGGAAGCGGGGGCCTGCTTTTCTCGGCGGAGCGAGTTTGCGGCGTTAAGAAAATATGCCAGCGGCATATTTTTAGCCGAAAACCGCAGCCAGCTATGCTGGCAAGGCTCACTGACCGAGGAGGATATGTGAAAAGTTATAATGCGGCAGTCAGGCCATGCCCTGGCAAGGGCAACCACGGTATCTCCTTCAAAGAACCATATCTAAGGAACAACCACCCCCCTCCAACCAACAGGGAGCTGCCGCAGCTGCGGCAGCTCCCTGTTTCAGCTGTCCTTGACAATGTCCGCGAACTGCCCGCCCACCAGATTGCAGAGGGCTGTCGGCTCCACCACCACCTGGGCGCCGATGCGCCCGGCGGATACGGCGATCTCGTCATAGAGCTGGGCCGTCTCCTGAAAGGTGGTGTAAAATGGCTTCTTCATCCCGATGGGGGAGCAGCCGCCCCGGACGTATCCCGTCAGGGGGAACAGCTCCTTCACATGGAGCATGGCCACGCTCTTTTCCCCCACCGCCCGGGCGGCCTTTTTCAGGTCCAGCTCCTGGCTCACCGGCAGGTCAAAGACGTAATAGGTTCCGCTGGCCCCTCTGGCCACCAGGGTCTTATAGACGCTGTCCGGGTCCTGGCCCAGGGCCTGGGCCACGGTCAGACCGTCCGGCGCTTCACTGCCGTCGTGGGGGTAGGTGCGGGTCTGGTAGGGGATGCCCGCATCCTCCAGGATGCGCATGGCGTTGGTCTTGCTCTCCTTTGGCTGCTTCATGGTGCGCCTGCTTTCATCGCGTTATAACTGATAGAGGTCGGCGTACTTCTCCTCCAGATAGGTGGTGTACACCGTGGGGTCGAAGGCTTCGCCGGTAGCTTTCTGGAAAATCTCCGCCGGCGTGTAGGTGGAGCCGTACTGCCAGATGTGTTCCCGGTTCCACTCGTTGATGGGGCCGAAGTCCCCCCGGCGCAGGCAGCCGTCCACATCCACGGTCTCCTTCATCTTCCGCAGATACTGGGCTCCGTAAGCGCTGCCCAGGGCATAGGAGGGGAAGTACCCCACGCTGCCGCCGGACCAGTGGCTGTCCTGAAGGACGCCGTGGGTGTCGTCCGGCACGTCCACCCCCAGGTACTCCCTGTACAGCCGGTTCCAGGCGGCGGGCAGGTCGTGGACTGCCAGCGTCCCGTCAAAGACGGCCTTCTCCAGCTCATAGCGCACCATGATGTGGAGGCAGTAGGTCAGCTCGTCCGCCTCGGTGCGGATGAGGGAGGGCTGGGCCATGTTCACCGCCCGGTAAAAGTCCTCGGCAGAATAGCCCGCCAGCTGCTCCGGGAAAATCTCCTGGAGCTTCGGGAACAGGTAGAAGGTGAAGGCCCGGCTCCGGCCCAGAATGTTCTCATAGAAGCGGCTCTCGCTCTCATGGATGCCCATGGACACGCCGTCATCCAGCACGGTGTAGGCCAGCTCTGGGTCGATGCCCAGCTCGTACAGGGCGTGGCCCCCCTCGTGGATGACGCTGTACATGGAGGAGGCGAAGTTGTCCTCATAGTAGTGGGTGGTGATACGGACATCGTACAGGGAGCCCATGGTGGCGGTGAAGGGATGCTCGGTGGTAGCCAGGCCGCAGTGGTTCAAATCGATGCCCATGGTCTCCATCAGCAGGCGGGACAGCCGCTCCTGCTGCTCCACCGGGAAGTGGCCGTGAAGGCAGCTGTCGTCCACCTGAGGCTTTGCCTGCACCTTTTGCAGCAGGGGGACGATGTGGGTCCGGAGGGTGGTGAAGAACTGGTCGCAGCTCTCCCGGGTGGCCCCCTCCTCGAACTTGTTCAGCCAGTAATCATAGGGGTCCTTGTCCGGGGCGCAGTATCCGGCGAAGCGGCGGAGGGTGTCGAAGATTTGGGTGAGGAGCGGCTCAAACAGGGCGAAGTCGCTCCGCCCCTTGGCGGTGTGCCACACGTCGTCCGCCTCCACCAGCAGCTTCTGGTAGGCCACATACTCCTCCATGGGGATGTGCCGCATCTCCCGGATGTCCCGGAGCATCAGGGTGACGGTGCGCCCCTCCCGGACGGTCAGCGCCTCCCGCTGCGTGTCCAGGAACTCCAGCAGGGCGACGGTGTCCGCCCCGGTGCTGAGCAGGTACAGCTCCTGGGTCAGGACAGACAGGGTCTGCGCCCGGTTCCCGGCGGTGCCCTTGGGGGCGGACGTAACGCCGTCATAGTAGATTAGGCCCACGGCGTGGTTGTAGGCGGTCAGCTTCTGTTGCAGGGCGGTCAGGCTGGCCCTTGCTTCTTCCAGTGTCATAGTAACATTCCTCCAGTCAAATAATGAACCCGCACACAGGGAGATGCCTCCGGCCTGTGGGCGATGTTGTCGGTTGGAAAACGCCGGTTTATCGTGCGCTTTTCATCAGGGGCAAAACCCTACAGGCCACGATATATATTGTAAGGTGCGTTGTAAGCGGTAAGGAACCTTTGGCAGCAGGGGCGGTGTGACTCGGAGGTCACGCCGTTTTTTGGTATTTTTCAGCCTTTCATAGACGATAGGCTCTGCGATGGCGGGAATATCCACCTCATCGACGAAGTTAAAGATGATCTGAATCTTCTGCTGACGATAGCCGCTTGACCTGTCAGGAGCGTAGATGACGATTTCCTCGATATACTCGTTTACCATCATCGGAGTCAGTTCAGTCACATCCACATATTTCTCCGTGAGGGCCTTAAACTGGTCGTAGCTGCTGTTGATGTCTTCCTGTGTTTTGCCCCGGTACTCCAATACGCCGATCTCAATCTGAAGCTGCTCCTGCTCTAACGTCTTCATCTGCTTGGATAACGAAGGCGGTGAGACAGGAAGCTTTTCCGCCGCCCTTGACATATTGCCTTCACGAGCAATTCCTATGAAATATTCCAATACGCGAATCTCCATAGGTTATTCCTCAAGTTGATACATATCATATTACCACCCATCTTTATTCTTTTCAAGAATAATTCTTTATGAAAATCGGATATTGGACATAGCTATACTAATACAATATAATAAAATTATGCATAAAAGCACTTTGAAAGGGAGCCCGAAATGGCAGAACCCCAGATAAGCAAAACTGCAATGAAAATGTTCGGTCTATCGATGCCCTGCTTGATCTACCCATGCTCATTTGTGCAAACAGCCGCCCCCTTCCTTATGGACAGCGGCGGAGGCGCCCGCAGGAAGTCCGACGTAGATTATCAGGATAAAACCCCATTTCCCGGATCAAATTTGTATGGAATGATTCTGCCTTCTCTGGCTCCCATTGTAATCTGGCGGGGCGCAGGCAAAAAATAATTCGTGCTGCAAGAGAAAAAATCGTGCATTTCAGGAAAATGCACGATTTTTTCTCCTAATCATTATTTTTTGCATTTTCAGAAGACAGTGCTTCCTGTATAATCAATCTGTTCGGAGCCAGATGCAGTGGCTCCGAATACACTGAGCCAAAAAAGAAGAAACATTTATAATATCTGCTTCGGATGGCATCTGAGAAAAATGAACGAAAGCAACGCGATTTTCGGAGATTGCCATGCCGGGCGTTCAGGCTGCGCCGCTGGCTTCTCGATTACGGCCACGGCCAAAATGGAAGGGATTTTGCCGGATGGCAGTCGGCATATCGTAAGTGTGAGGTGCTGCTCGCATCGGTGCGGGGCGTGAATCCAACACTTGGGCCATCAAAAAAAGGCCGCCTTGCCACCTGTATGATTTTAACGTTACATATCTGTGGTGGAGTATGACGGCAATCGCAGTCCAAACGCGAAAACGGATTGTGCAGAGAAACCGACTGTTTGCGCAAGATGTGTTGAAAAACGTTTTTGTCATTGTTATAATGAAAGCACATTCGGACAAACGAACCTTTACCATCAAAAAAGGCACTTTGCAGGAAACGGCCACCCGTCCGGTGCGGCGGCCGGCACCCAACTTAATCAGGAAAGAGAGGAACGTTTATGCTGAACATCACCCGCTTTGCCGTGGAAAA
>JAJPXL010000117.1 GCA_021205455.1 Clostridiales bacterium | reverse complement strand
TTTTTCAAATTTTAATAATTTTGCATCTCTGCGCTGTCAAACCGGCAGAGGCCCCGATTCCAATTCCTGCCTCCCTTCCCACGGGAGAAACGCGAACCTTCTGCGCGGACGCAGACGATTGCGCATAAGCATACCGGGCGAATTCTCTTTTGCGCTCCTGACCGGTCGCGCCCGTCGCCGGCCGCCATTTCTTAAGGTTTTCTTACATTTCCTTCCGCCTGATTGACTTTTCGCCTCCTGAAACCTATAATGAGTGCAACGACCTTGTCGAAACAGGTCGTTGCCCACCTTTATACGAAAGGAGGCCCTCCCATGGCCAGGCAATCCAAGGCCCCTGCCTCACAGCACACCCCGCCCTCCCGGGCGCGGAAGCCCAAGCGCCACCCGCTGCGCAACATCCTGCTGATCGCCGCAGCCGCCGCGGCGCTGCTGATGCTCCTGGGGACAGACGGCCTCCCCACCCTTTCGGCGTCCCTTCCGACCTCTACCGGCACGAACGCGGTGCTGCCCGCCGGGGACGCTTCCCCCACCTCCGGCGTGGCTGCCTCCCCTGGCACCACCGCGGACAGCGGCAGCCTCATCGTCTGCATCGACCCCGGTCACGGCGGCAGCGACCAGGGCACCAGCTACCAGGGCCGACTGGAGTCGGAGGACAATCTGACCCTTGCCCTGGCTGTGCGGGAGGCGATGGAGGCCCAGGGCATTGCCGTAGTGATGACCAGGGAGGACGATACCTTCGTCTCCCGGGCCGAGCGGGCCGCCATCGCCAACGATGCGGGCGCGGACTTCTTCCTCTCCCTACATAGGAACGCCTCCTCGGACGGCAGCGGCCACGGCATTGAAATCTGGTACTCCACCGCAGCCTCCGCCACCACGGTGGACTGGGCCGCTCAGGTGGAGGACGCATTGGCGGCGGTGGGTGTCTCTGGCAGCCGGGGCTGCCGCAGCGGCTCCCAGACCGACCCCTATGAGGACTACGACGTGTGCCGCCTAACCAAAATGCCCGCCCTGATTGTGGAGATGGGCTTCATCCAAAGTGAGGAGGACAACCGCCTGTTTGACGACCAGATGGAGGGCTACGCCAAAGCCCTCACAAATGCGGTGCTGGCCGTCTGGGCGGCGCAGCAGGGAAACTGACCAAGCCCTGCCGCTCTTTCGTTTCGGGCCGCTCTGCGGAAAACTCCGCAGGGCGGCCCGTTTTCACGCTTTTGGCAAGGGAGGCGGCAATTTCCAGCGCCGCCGCACTTGCCTATCCGCCCCGGGGTGTGGTAAAATGGAGGTACCTGAACCGGAAAGGGGGCGCTCCTATGCCACAGCAAAGGCAGCCGCTGCAGCGCAAATCCCGCAAGCTCCGCTGGCTGTGGGTCAGCCTGGCCTGGGTGCTGGCTCCCGCCGCCCTGCTGGGGTTGTTCCAGCTCTGCAAGGGCAATCGGGCGTGGATGAACTTCTGGGTGCGGCACGTCACCTCCCCTATCAAAAGCGGCGTCTCCTGGCTGTGCGCCTTCCTGCCCTTCGGCGTGGCGGAGGTGGTCTGGGCGGCAGGGGTGCTGGCCGTGGCGGGTTTCCTGGTGCGCACCGTATACCTGCTGGTCACCCGCAAGGGGCGGCTCCGGCGGCTGCTCCGCCGGGTGCTGGCCCTCGGCAGCGCGGCGCTCATCGTCTACGCCGGCTACACCCTGATGTGGGGTGCCAACTACTATGCCGATACCTTCTCCGACCTGACCGGTCTCACCGACCGAGGGACCAACTCGACAGAGCTTTACACCCTGCTGGTGGCCTTCTCCGACCGGGCCAGCGGGCTGGCGGAGGAGGTGGAACGGGACGAGGACGGCCTGTACATTCAGGATTTGGATACCCTGTTCGCCCAGGCCACGGAGGTCTATGACGGCCTGCTGGAGGAATTTCCCTGTCTGGCGGGGCCGGACAGGCAGCCGAAGGCCATGGCGTTCTCCCGCATCCTCAGCTACATGGGCTTCACCGGCTTTTACTTCCCCTTCACCGGGGAGTCCATGGTGAACGTGAACCAGCCGGAATACCTGGTGCCCTTCACCCTGCTCCACGAGCTGTCCCACCAGCGGAACATCGCCTCGGAGGAGGAGTGCAACTTCCTGGCCATCCTGGCCGGCGTGCAGAGCGATAATATAGACTTCGCCTACTCCGCCTGCATGGCGGCTTACATCCACCTCAGCAACGCCCTTTACAAGGCGGACGCCGACCTTTGGGCGGACGCCGCCGCCCACCTCAGCGAGGCCGCCCGGGCGGATAACCGCGCCAACAGCCAGTACTGGGCGGCGCTGGAAAGCCCCGCCAAGGCCGCCAGCCAGAGCGTCTACTCCGGCGTAGCGAAAAGCTATGGCCAGGAGGATGTGTTGGCCAGCTACGGCGCGTGTGTAGACCTGCTGGCAGCCTACTACTTTGACTATCACCCGGACGCCCAGTTTTGGAGCTGACACCCACCCCACGTTTTTCACAGGAGGATTTGCCATGACCCCGGAAGCATTGATTGAACAGGCCCGCGCCATGCTGCCCCTGGCCTACGCCCCCTACTCCGGCTTCCCGGTAGGGGCAGCGCTGGAGTGCGCCGACGGCACGGTGTACACCGGCTGCAATGTGGAGAACGCCGCCTATGGCTCCTCCCTCTGCGCCGAGCGCACCGCTCTGGTGAAGGCTGTCAGCGAAGGCCGCCGCAGCTTCACCCGGTTGGTGGTGATTGGCGACACGGAGGACTTCTGCACCCCCTGCGGCGCCTGCCGCCAGATGCTGTACGAGTTCGCGCCAAACCTGACCGTTTACATGGCGAATCGGCAGGGGGACTATCTGACCGCTTCCCTGGGGGAGCTGCTGCCCCACGGCTTCGGCCCCGCCGCCCTCGGCTCTGAGGCAATATCGTTGCCTTAAGAACATCGCTTTTCTTAGATAATGTTCGCTGTAGAGGATTTGTCCGGCCTTCCCCTGCCAGGGAAGCGGGGGCCTACTTTTCTCGATTCGTCGAGAAAAGTAGCAAAAGAGGACGACTTAAGAGGGGAACCTGTGGCCCCCTCTTAAGAATCTCCCCGTATCCCGCTGGGCTTCGCACTGCCCGACCCGCAAGTGGTCTATTCCGTCAGAGACGATGTGGCTTGACACACACCAAAGCTGCCGCCGATGGCGGCTGGGGAACTTTCTGGTTATCCATTGGTCGTGCTAATCTGCTTTTCTGTATGGGAACGTATTTTTTCTTAGAAATCCGGAAGAAACTTTTAGAATTGGTGCCATTGACCTAGAAGATACAAGAAGGAGTAATATCATGGATAAAAAGCTCATCATCTTCGACTTTTTCGGGGTCGTTTCCACCGAGGTGGCCCCTCAGTGGTTCCGGCGGTACTTCCCGCCGGAGGAGGCCGACCGGCGGAAGGCGGCCCTGTGCGCCCCCGCCGACCGGGGGGACATTGACGAGACGGAGTACTTCTGCCGCCTCGGCATCCTGACCGGAGAGGAACCGGGCCAGGTCATGGCGGACTGGCTGGCGCTGGCTGAGATGAACCGACCGCTGCTGCCCCTCCTGGCCCAGCTGCGGGCCAACTGCCCGGTGGCCCTGCTGTCCAACGCCCCCGCCGGGTACCTTCATCGGGTGCTGAGCCGGGAGCATCTCTACAGCGCCTTTGACACCATGATAATCTCCAGCGAGGTACATATGGTCAAGCCCGACCCCGCCATCTACCGGCTGCTGCTGGAGCGCCGGGGGGTGGCCCCGGAGGAGGCCGTCATGGTTGACGACAACCCCGGCAACCTTCAGGGCGCCGCAGAAGCGGGGATTGACGGCATCCTCTACACCGGCGTGCCCCAGCTGCTGGAGGCGCTGACCCCCTTCGTGCCTGCTCTGGCGGAGCCGGGGGAAGCGGTGCTGTGCGTCCCCAACGTCTGCCACGCAGCGGAGATTTCCGCCTATCGGCAGGAGCTGCTGGACGCAGGCAGCAGCATGGACGGCTGCGGCTCCCTGCGCCGCCAGGAAAGCCCCCTGGACTGGCTGGATGACTGCCAGCGGCTCCACCGCCCGGACACGGTGCCGGAGGGGTGGGTACCCTCCACCCAGTATGTCTATGTCCGCAAGTCGGACGGCAGGCTGCTGGGGATGATTCAGCTCCGCTGGGAGCTAAACGACTATCTGACCTACGCCGGTCACATCGGCTATTCTGTCCGTCCCTCGGAGCGGCGCAAGGGCTATGCCGCTGCCATGCTTCGGGCGCTGCTCCCCCTGTGCAAAGCCGGAGGGCTGGACCGGGTGCTGCTCTCCTGTGAGGTGGGCAACGAGGCCAGCCGCCGCACCATCCTGGCCTGCGGCGGGGTGTACCACTCCACCGTGACGGAGCCCAGGGAGGGCCGAGCGCTGGAGCGGTACTGGATTGCGCTGTAAATCGTATAAAATAAAAAACGAGCGATACCTGCAATGGCAGGTATCGCTCGTTTTGGGTCTTCGGTCACTTGCTGGGCCCCTGGTCCAGGATGCCGTTCAGATGGGTAAAGAACATGATGGCCGTCACCGTGGCGGCGAGGATGTCGCTGACCGGCTCGGCCAGCAGCACGGCGAACACCTTGTCCCCAAAGAAGTTGGGCAGGATGTAAATCAGCGGAATCAGCAGGATGATCTTCCGCAGGCAGGCCAGCAGCAGACTGATACGCGCCTGGCTCAGGGCCATAAAGCTCTGCTGGCAGCACAGCTGCACCCCCATGGAGAAGGCCCCCGCCATGTAGATTCGCATGGCCCAGCCGGTGTAGCTGATCATCTCCGCATCCGTGGAGAAGATGCCCGCCAGCACCGTGGGAATCAGCTCCGCCACCAGGCAGAACAGGCAGGAGAACGCCACGCAGATAATCAACAGGTATCGGAAGGTCTGCCGCACCCGCTCATTCTTCCTGGCGCCAAAGTTGTAGCTCATCAGGGGCTGTGCGCCCTGGCACAGGCCCATCAGGGGCAGGCTCAGGCACTGCATACAGCTGCTGATGATGGTGAACGACCCCACCGCCACGTCTCCGCCGTACTTGGCCAGGCTGGAGTTGAAGCAGACGTTCAGGATGGCCTCCGTGCTCTGCATCACAAAGGGGGAGACGCCCAGCGCCATGCAGGGCAGCAGAACCTCCCTCCGGATGGGAAGGTGCTCCCTTTTCAGCTTGAGGACGGTGCGCTTCCCCAGCAGGAACCGCAGCACCCACACGGCGCTGATGCCCTGGCTGATGATGGTGGCTGTGGCCGCCCCCCGCACCCCCATATTCAGACCGAAAATCAGGATGGGGTCCAGGACGATGTTGCACACCGCGCCAATCACCGTGGTCAGCATACTGAAGTTGGCGAAGCCCTGGGCGGTGATGAACACGTTCATCCCCATGACGGTCATAACGAACAGCGTCCCCATGACATAGATGCGCATATAGCTCAGGGCATAGGGCAGGGTGCTGTCGCTGGCGCCGAAGAGCCGCAGCATGGGCTCCGCGATAAGCTGGAACACCACCGTCAGCACGACGGCTATGACAATCAGCGCAGTGAAGCAGTTGCCCAGGATTTTCTCCGCCGCCTTGTTGTCCTGCTTGCCCATGTAGATAGCGGCCCTGGGCGCGCCCCCCGCCCCCACTAGGGAGGCAAAGGCGGAAATCAGCGTAATCACCGCAAAGCACAGCCCCACGCCGGTGAGGGCCAGGCTGCCGTTCTCCGGCATATGGCCGATATAAATCCGGTCCACAATATTGTAGAGCATATTGATGAGCTGGGCCACCACCGAGGGGATAGCCAGACGCAGCAGCAGCCTGCCGACGTTGCCCTCCCCCAGATTGGCGCTTTGGTTGGTTTCCGAATTTGCCATGCTGCTTCGCTTCCTTTCTCTCTTTTTGGTGCTATTTGGGGAGGAGGATGCGCCGCATCTCCTCAAAGTCCCCGCAGATATAGTCCGCTCCGGCCTGGAGGAACTCCTCCCGGCTGCCGTAGCCGTAGAGCACCCCCATGGCGGCGATGCCGTTGGCCTTTGCCCCCTCGATGTCGTGCTTCCGGTCCCCGATCATCAGGGCGGAGGCGCGGTCGGTGACGCCGCAGGCGGCCAGGGCGTCCGCCACGATGAGGGGCTTCGCGCAGTGCCGCTCGTCCAGGCTGCCGCCGCAGACGGCGGTGAAGTACTTCGTCAGGCGGAACATCTTCAGCACCTGGTCCGCCAGGTGCTGGGGCTTGGAGGTGGCCAGGGCCAGGATATATCCCGCCCCCTTCAGGTCGGCCAGAAACTCCTCCACGCCGGGGTAGGGCGTGTTCTCATACACGCCGATGGGGTTGTAATAGGCCCGGAAGCTGGTGATGGCCCGGTCCGTCTCCTCCCGGCTCAGGCCGTAACAGGTCTGGAAGGAGGTGTGCAGCGGCGGGCCGATGAACTGATACAGCTCCTCCCGGGGCGGCACGGGGATGTGCAGCTCCGTCAGGGCGTGCATCACCGCGTTGGTGATGCCCAGCCCGGGGTCGGTCAGCGTCCCGTCCAAATCGAACAGCAGGACTGAATAAGGCATTTTGTCTCCTCCGTCTCGTATAAGGATGCCTGAATAGGCGCATACTGTTTCAAGTAAGGCGATGGCAGCGACTTTAAGATACAATCCACCTTTCATTGAGGGGGAGTAACGTGGCCGTACAGTTCAGATGTTATCCATCGTTGGACTATAAAATTGCACGTTCCGCCCGCCGTAGGCGAGGGCGGAACGGCAATCCCCGCCAGCCGCCATGGGCGGCAGTCTCACCAGTGAGAAGTCAC
>JAJPXL010000025.1 GCA_021205455.1 Clostridiales bacterium | reverse complement strand
GAGCAACTGACTCTTAATCAGTGGGCCCTGGGTTCGAGTCCCCGATGGCGCACCACGTCGGGGCAAGCTCCGTATCCTTCGCATCCCGCTAAGGCGGAATGCTCAGTCGCTACGCTGCCCCTCCTTTCCAGCCGCAACCCGCGATGCTGGGCTTGCGGCTGGGGAGCTGCTTTGCAGCTCTACTGTTTCTGCTGTGCGCCCATTTTGGGGGCCCCTTGCAGATTTCACCTGCGCGGCGGAAGTGAATCCCGCCTTGCGCCAAGGTTTTGGCTACTTCGTGCCAAAACGCTTGTACGCCGGACTCCCGGCGATGCGCCTTGCGGCGCGAATGATTCCCGGCGTGGCCCGTTGGTCAAGTGGTTAAGACAGAGGCCTCTCACGCCTTTAACATCGGTTCGAATCCGGTACGGGTCACCAAATTTTTTAGCAAAACCGTTGACATTTTACGGAGTTCAGTATATAATAATAGGCGGTTTGAGAGAGCGGCATTGAGGAGAAGAATTTCTTCTTCTGACTGCTTTTCTCTCAGAGAAAAGTGAACAGTTAGTGCTGATTGAGGTGAGGGTCCACCTGTTCCCATTCCGAACACAGAAGTTAAGCTCACTTTCGCCGACGATACTTGCCTGGAGACGGGCCGGGAAAATAGGTAGTGCTAACACAGAAAGGCTGACATCGTGAAGATGTCAGCCTTTTTGCGTTGCAGACCAGCACCGACTGGGTTGTGATTTTTGACAAATATAGGGGTAGAAATTTGCAGGAAAGAGGGCTATAATGAAGCTAGCCATTGAAACGTGTAGCGGCTGCCAGGCAAGGTAAGGCGGCGCGCTGCCCTCACCGGAAAGTGTGAATGATATGAATTTTATCTTTATTTCTCCCCAATTCCCGGATTGCTACCGCCATTTTTGTCAGCGGCTGAAGGAGAATGGCGTCAATGTGCTGGGCATTGGCGACTGCGCCTATGACCTACTGCACCCGGAGCTGAAGGAAGCGCTGACCGAATATTACCGGGTGAACGACATGGAGAACTACGATGAAATGCTCCGTGCCGTGGCCTATTTCACCTTCCATTACGGGAAAATCGACTATCTGGAGTCCAATAACGAATATTGGATGGAGCAGGACGCCCGACTCCGGCAGGACTTCCACATCACCACTGGGCTGCAGCCGGAGGATATGCAGAAGTTCAAGCATAAATCCGCCATGAAGGCCTATTACGCCAAGGCGGGCATCCCCACCGCCCGGTACCATCTGCTGAGCGACTGTGATGGGGCGCTGGAGTTTGCCCACCTGGTGGGCTACCCCATCGTGGCCAAGCCGGACAACGGTGTGGGCGCAGCGGGGAACATGGTGCTTCGCTGTGATGAGGACGTGTACCGCCTGTGCGGAATGCACCTGGACAGCCAGTATATTTTGGAGGAGTTCGTCAGCGGCGAGGTCAGCGCCTTTGACGGCATCGCCAACAGCAAGGGCGAAATCCTCTTTTGCGCCAACCATGTGACCACCATTTCCATCATGGATATGGTGCAGAAGCACGGCCCCATGTACTACTCCGTGTTGCAGGATGTGCCCTGGGACATTCTGGAGGCGGGCAAGGCGGTGCTGAAAGCCTTTGGCCTGAAAAAGAGAAGCTTCCACCTGGAGTTCTTCCGGCTGACGGAGGCCAAGGCGGGCCTGGGCAATGTAGGCGACATTGTTGGCCTGGAGGTCAATATGCGCCCGGCGGGGGGTTACACGCCGGACATGATCAATTACGCCTCCAGCGCGGACTATTACCAGCTTTGGGCGGATATGATCTGCTATGATGAGGCCCATCACTTCTACAACGGCCAGCGGTATTTCTGCGCCTACATTGGCCGCTGGGATGAGCGTAACTATCGTCATACCCTGGACGAGGTGCGCGCCCGCTATGGCTGGCGCATCAAGGACTGCGGCAGGCTGAAGGGCATCCTGGAGGGCACTATGGGGGATGATTTTCTGATCGGTGTGGCCTCCAGCGCCGGGGAACGGGATGAGATGATTGCATACAGCCTGGAGGAGTGGTAACTCCGCTGAAATCCTTACAATGCAAGGCCGCCCTGCCGCAGAACGCGGGGCGGCCCTTTCCATGTGGCGAACCCCCTTTGCATTTACAAAGGGCGGCGAATGTGCTACAATGAAAACCATCAATGACAGGGAGGCGACATCCGCCATGAACGGAAGGCCATTGGCAGATGAGATCAGGCCCACCAGCCTGGACGACGTGGTAGGCCAGCAGCAGATTTTGGGGCCGAACGGCGTGCTGCGCCGCATCATTCAGGGGGGCAACATCCCCAACATGGTGTTTTATGGCCCCTCCGGCACCGGCAAGACTACGGTGGCCAACATCATCGCCAGCCAGACCAACAAGGCGCTGCACCGGCTGAACGCCACCACTGCCTCCATCTCCGACATTAAGGACATTATCGCCGATGTGGACACCCTGCTGGCCCCCAACGGCGTGCTGCTCTACCTGGACGAGATTCAGTACTTCAATAAAAAGCAGCAGCAAAGCCTGTTGGAGTTTATGGAGAACGGCAAAATCACCGTTATTGCCTCCACCACGGAGAACCCGTACTTCTATGTTTATAACGCGGTTCTGAGCCGCTCCACCGTCTTTGAGTTCAAGCCGGTGACGGCGGAGGAAGTTCAGCCTGCGGTGAGGCGGGCGGTGGCGCTGATGGCGGAGCAGCGGGGCGTGGAGATAGACTGCCCCCCGGAGGTGGTCGCCCATATTGCCAGAGCCTGCGGTGGGGACGTGCGGAAGGCGGTGAACTCTGTGGAGTTACAGGTGAATGCCGCCCAGCCCACAGGCGGGAAAATCACGCTGACCCTGGAGGATGCGGAGCTGCTGGCCCAGCACTCCGCCATGCGTTACGACCGGGCGGGGGACGACCACTTCGATACCGCCTCCGCCCTGATGAAGTCCATACGGGGCTCCGACCCGGACGCCGCCCTCCACTATCTGGCCCGCCTGCTGGAGGCGGGAGACATGGTGACCGCCATCCGGCGCATCCTCTGCTCCGCCAGCGAGGATGTGGGGATGGCCTACCCCCAGGCGGCGGCCATCGTCAACGCCTGCGTGGAAAACGCCAATATGTTGGGGCTGCCGGAGGCTCGGCTGCCGCTGGCTCAGGCGGTGGTGCTGCTGGCCACGGCCCCCAAGTCCAACAGCGTTTACAAGGGCATTTCCGCCGCCATGTCCGACGTGGCGGCGGGCAGGACGGGAGACTATCCCAGGCATCTGCAAAACGTCCACGCCGACAGCACCGGCATGGAGCGGGAGCAGGGCTACCGCTATCCCCACGACTACCCCAATCATTGGGTGGAGCAGCAGTACCTCCCGGACGCCCTCCAGGGGCGGACGTATTACGAGTATGGGGAGAATAAGACGGAGCAGGCCGCCAAAGCCTACTGGGCGAAAATCAAGAACAAGAAGGAGTAGGCGCGTGATAATCCCACCCCGCCACATTGCCCTCGGTGACGAAGTAGGTCGGCGGAGCGCATAGGGCGCGGCGGCCGAGCCGGTCGATCAGCAGCAGCTTGATTTTCTGCCGCTCTGGCAGGATGGCTTTGATGTAGACGCTGACCTGGTCGCCCACCTCGTATCCCGGCAGATACTCCGCCAGGCCGGGCAGGTTGGGGGCCAGCTCTACGAAGATGCCGTAATCCAGCACCCCCGGACAATACCGGTGACGGTCTCACTGGGGGCGAACCGGGCCGCGTTCTCCGCCCAGGTGCCCAGCAGCTCCCTGTGGGACAGGAGCAGACGGCGCTGCTCCGGGACGGCCTGCTGCAGCACCGCGAAAATCTCCTGGCCGGTGTAAAACCGGTCAGAAGGGTGGCGGATGCGGGCCACTGAGATGGCCCCCAGCGGAATCATGGAGGGGATGCCCCGGCCAAGGTCCACAAATGCGCCGAAGGGCTCCAGCCGGGTGACGGTGGCGGGCAGGACTGTTCCTGCCGGCAGATTCAGCAGCATCTCCAGGGCATGCTCCTGGGCCAGACGGCGGGACAGCTGGGCCACGATGCGACCGTCCTCCCCCACCAGGCCGGTGACGAGGAAGGCCACCGGCTTCCCCACCCTGGTCAGCAGGGCGATCTCCCTGGTGGTGCCGTCGTCCAGACCGACGGCGCACTCTGCGTGGGGGATGACGGCATCCACCTCCCCCAGCCTGAGGTGGAGGTTATGGCTCCGGTCACAGCGCAGCGCAACGCTCTCCAGCACGATTTGCCGCTCCATGGCGGCGTGCAGCCCCTCCAATGAGGCGAGCAGGGCTTGATTTTCCTCTGTGGCGAGCAGGCGTCCTTCCGGCAAAATTTGATTCATAGCGTTTTCCTCCTGATTCTGTGCTTATGGGAAGCATATGCAGGAGCAAGGGAAAGTTTGATGGAGGAAAACCACTTGACAAGCTGCTTATAACATGGTAGTGTATTAGCGTGCTAAAGTGAAGAAAGGGGAGACCGATATGGACATCCAGGTTGGAGACACCCTGCAAATGAAAAAGCCCCACCCCTGCGGCTGCAAGGAGTGGGAGGTGCTGCGCATCGGCATGGATTTCCGGATGCGGTGCAAGGGCTGCGGCCGGGAGGTCATGCTGCCCCGGGCTAAGGCGGAGAAGAATGTGAAGAAAATCCTCCCCGGCCCCAACCGCCAGGCCGAGGCGTCTGATTGAGAAGCAAAGGAGCGAGTCTGCCATGAAAGAGTATTGGTCCAGCCGTATCCGGCAGCTGACCCCCTACACGCCGGGGGAGCAGCCGAAGGTGCAGAACCTGATTAAGCTCAACACCAACGAAAACCCCTATCCTCCCTCCCCGAAGGTGACGGAGGCCATCACGGCGGAGCTGGGTCAGTCCCTGCGCCGCTACCCCGACCCGGAGGGCAGCACGCTGCGGGCCGCCCTGGCCCGGCGCTACGGCGTGGGGGAGGAGCAGATTTTCCTGGGCAACGGCTCTGACGAGGTGCTGGCCTTTGCCTTTCAGGCGTTCTTCGGCCCCGGGGACACCATCCTGTTCCCGGACATCACCTATAGCTTTTACCCGGTGTACGCGGCGCTGTTCGGGATTCAGTGCCGCACGGTGCCCTTAAACGAGGATTTCACCGTCCCTGTAGAGCGGCTGCTGGGCCGGCACTGCGGCATTGTGCTGGCCAACCCCAACGCCCCCACCGGTATCGAGCTGCCCCAGGGGGAGCTGGTGCGCATCCTGGAGGCCAACCCGGACGTGGTGGTTATCGTGGACGAGGCGTATGTGGACTTCGGCGGAACCTCCGCCCTGCCCCTCATTGACCGGTACCCCAACCTGCTGGTGGTGCAGACCATGTCCAAATCCCGCTCCCTTGCGGGGCTGCGGGTAGGCTTCGCCTTTGGCAACGAGAATTTGATTCAGGCTGTCAACTGCGTGAAAAACTCCATGAACTCCTACACCCTGGACCGGCTGGCCATCGTGGGGGCCGCCGCCGCCGTGGAGGATGAGGCGTACTTCGCGGACCGCTGCGCCGCCGTGGTGAATACCCGCGCCTGGGTGACGGAGCGGCTGGAGGGGCTGGGCTTCACGGTGCTGCCCAGCAAGGCGAACTTCCTCTTTGCGTCCCACAGGGCGGTGCCCGCCAGGACGCTGTTCGCCGGGCTGCGGGAGGCCGGAATCCTGGTGCGCTACTTTGACGCGCCCCGGACAGACCGATTCCTGCGCATCACCGTCGGCACCGATGAGGAGATGGCCGCCCTGTGCCGGGAGCTGGAGCGGCTGGTGCAAAACTGAACTGCATAACAGCGAAGACGCTGCCCTGCGGGATTACCCGTAGGGCAGTGTTTTCTGCGCTTTGAAGCGTTCACAGGGCTGCCAGGAACGCACGGAGGCAAATTTCCTAAAATGGAAAGGAATCCGTTGCAATTTCAGCCGAACGATGGTAAAATATAGTGTCAAATTGTGTGCATCTGAAAAAACGAAATGGCGAGAGGTGTCCTTTTGTATCTAAAAGCCTTGGAAATACAGGGATTCAAATCCTTCCCTGATAAAACCGTCCTGACCTTCGGGGAGCCGGTCACCGGCATCGTTGGGCCCAACGGCAGCGGCAAATCGAATATTTCAGACGCCATCCGCTGGGTCATGGGGGAGCAGTCTACCAAGGCGCTGCGGGGCGGCAAGATGGAGGACGTGATCTTCGGCGGCACCGCCAAGCGTAAGCAGCTGGGCTATGCCGAGGTCAGCCTGATTTTGGACAATGAGGATCACCGGTTCCCCATGGAGGAGTCGGAGGTCATGATCACCCGCCGGTACTACCGCAGCGGGGACAGCGAGTATTACATCAACCGCCACAGCTGCCGGTTGAAGGACATCAACGAGTTGCTGATGGACACCGGCCTGGGCCGGGAGGGTTACTCCATCATCGGCCAGGGTAAAATTGACGAGATATTGTCCACCAAGGGCAGCGAGCGGCGCAGCGTCTTTGAGGAGGCGGCGGGCATCTCCCGGTTCCGCCACCGCAAGGAGGAGGCGGAGCACCGGCTGGAAAAGACAGCGGACAACCTGCTCCGTGTGGGGGATAAAATTTCCGAGCTGGAGCTCCAGCTGGAGCCCCTCCGTGGACAGGCGGAGAAGGCGAAGGAGTTCCTGGCCTACCGGGACGAGCTGAAGGGATTGGAAATCTCCCTTTGGCTGGAGAATCTGGACGAGCTGCGGACGAATCACCGGAAGCTGACCGCCGACTATGAAGCCGCCGCCGAACAGCGGGACAGCATCAAGGCAGAGCAGGAGACCCTTTATGCCCGGGCGGAGGCTCTGGCCCAGCAGATGCGGGACTGCGATGTGGAGACGGAGCAGCTCCGCACCCGCCAGTCCGCCCTGGAGGGGGAGAGCAATGAGCAGGAATCCTCCATCGCCGTGCTGAAAAGCCAGGTGCAGAGCAACGCCGAGTCCGCCGACCGCCTGCAGCGGGAGCTGGACCAACAGGAGGGGCGGGCGGACTCCATCGCCGCCCAAATCGCCCAGCGGCAGGAGCGCCTCCGGGAAATCGCCGACCAGCGCCAGGTCCTGGAGGACACGCTGGCGAAGCACCACCTGGAGGAGGCGGAGAACCGCAGGCAGGCGGGCACGCTGGCGGAGGAACTGGAAGCCCTCCGCAGTTCGGAGCGCATCCAGAGCGCTTCCCTGGCGGACGCCAAGGAGCTGCTGTCCGCCCTGGCGGCCTCCAGCCAGGAGATGATCGACCGGGATACCGCCCTGCGGGCCTCCATCCAGGAGAACCAGGAGAAGCTGGCCCAGACCGAAGCGGAGGCCAAAGCCAAGCGGAAAGAGTTGAACGACACCAAGGACCAGCGGGACAGCCTGGAAAATATCATCGCAGGCCACCAGATGAAGGCGTCCAGCCGCAACCAGAAGCTGGAGGCGGCCCAGGGCAAGGTGAACCAACTGACCCTGGACAGCAACAACCTGTCCGGCCGCATCCATATGCTCACCGAGATGGAGAAGCTGTATGAGGGCTACTCCAAGGCGGTGAAGGCGGTGATGCAGGCCGCCGAGCGGAAGCAGCTTCGGGGCGTCCACGGCCCGGTGGCCAGCCTGATGAAGGTGCCGGAGCAGTACACCGTTGCCATCGAGACGGCGCTGGGCGCAGCCCAGCAGAACCTGGTGGTGGACCGGGAGGAGGACGGCAAGGCCGCCATTAACTACTTGAAACGGCGGGACGCGGGCCGGGCTACCTTCCTGCCCCTCTCCGCTGTGCGGGCCAACTATTTGAAGGAACGGAACGTGGAGCAGTGCCGGGGCTTTGTAGGGGTAGCCAGCGCGCTGGTGACCTGTGACCAGAAGTATGCCGACATTGTGGGCAGCCTGCTGGGGCGGGTGGTCATCGCGGAGGATATGGATACGGCCATCGCCATGGCTCGGCAGTTCGGCCACCGGTTCCGCATCGTCACCCTGGACGGCCAGGTGCTGAATCCCGGCGGCTCCATGACCGGCGGCAGCACCAGCCGCAGCGCGGGCATCCTGTCCCGGGCCAGCGAGCTGGAGCGGCTGGAAAAGCAGTCCGCCCAGCTGAAAGAGGATATGGACGGGGCCCGCCGCGCCCTGGCGGACGCCAAACGGGAGGCGGAGAAGGCCGCTTACGAGATGGAGGTGGCCCAGAACCAGAAGCGTGAGCTGGACGACACGGTGCTGCGGCTGGACGGCGAATACGGTCAGTACCGCATCCTGCTGGGGGTCCTGCGGGACAACCGGGACGGCTGGCAGGACGAGCTGGAAAGCCTGCGCCAGCGGGCCAGGAAGCTGGAGGAGGACACCGAGGAGGTGCGCCAGCGTATCGAATCGCTGGAAGGCTCCGCCGCCGCCCTGCGGACGGAGGCGGAGGGCAAGGCCGCCGGGCAGGATGTGTTCCGGAAGCAGGCGGAGGCCATCGCCGCCGCCATCGCGGAGGTACACGTTGCCCAGGCGTCCCTGGACGCGGAGCAGTCCGCCACCCTGTCCACCCTGGAAGAGCTGAAAACCATGGAGCGGGACATCACCGGCGACCGGGAGAACCGCCGCCGCCAAATCGAGGAATACGGTCAGCGCAATGAGGAATTGACTGAGCGCATCCGGGCCTTGGAGGAGACGCTGCAAACCCTCCGCGCCAGCCGGGAGGCGCTGACGGAGAGTATGCAAAAGCTGTCCAGCCGACGGCTGGAGCTGGAGGCTCAGCGCACCCAGGCTGACCGGGACGCCAGGGACAAGAACGAAAGCCTGCTGAACATGGAGCGGGAGTGCTCCGCCCTGGAGCGGAAGAAGGCCGCCGCCGCCATGGAGGAGAGCCAGCTTCTCAGCAAGCTGTGGGACAGCTATGAGTTGACCTATGACAGCGCCCAGCCCCAGCGCCAGGAGCTGGAGAGCGCCGCCAAGGCGGGCCGCCGCATTGCCGAGCTGAAGCGGAGCATCAGCGCCCTGGGCAGCGTGAACGTGGGGGCCATCGAGGAGTTCCGCCGCATCAGCGAGCGGTATGACTACCTGACCGCCCAGCGGGACGATGTGGAGAAGGCCAAGGCGGAGCTGGAGGAGATCATCGACGGCATCACCGAGGAGATGAAGAAGATTTTCGCGGAGCAGTTCGACCTGATTGCGGACGCCTTCTCCGTCACCTTCCAGGAGCTGTTCGGCGGCGGCAAGGCCGCCCTGGAGCTGGAAGACCCGGACGATATTCTGAACTGCAACATTGAAATCAAGGTGCAGCCTCCGGGCAAGGCGCTGAAGGTGCTGAGCCTGCTGTCCGGCGGGGAGAAGGCGTTTGTGGCCATCGCCCTGTACTTCGCCTTCCTGAAGGTGCGGCCCACGCCCTTCGTGGTGATGGACGAGATCGAGGCGGCGCTGGACGACCCCAACGTCACCCGGTTCGCCCACTACGTCCGCTCCATGAGCGATAAGACCCAGTTTATCATCATCACCCACCGCCGCGGCACCATGGAGGAGGCGGACGTCCTCTACGGCGTCACTATGCAGGAGCGGGGCATCAGCCGGGTGCTGACCGTCAACCTGAACGAGGTGGCGGATGAGCTGAATATTCAATGAGCCCAGGGGGCGATCTGAATCGAAAGGGGAAAGAGCAATGGGATTCTTTGACAAAATCAAGAAAATCGGCATTTTCAACGGCTTCTCCAAGCTGGACGATGAATTTTATGACAGCCTGGAGGAGAGCCTGATTCTGGCCGACATGGGGATGGACACCACCCTGAAAGCGGTGGAGGAGCTGCGCACCCGGGCCAGGCGGGAGCATATCAAGGAGATTCCCGACGCCCAGAACTGTATGCGGGAGATTCTGGCGGAGATGCTGGAGGTGGCCGACCCGGCCCTGAACCTCAGCACAAAGCCCGCCTTTGTGCTGTTCATCGGGGTGAACGGAGTGGGGAAGACCACCACCATCGGCAAAATCGGGGCCAGCCTGAAAGCCGAGGGCAAGCAGGTGCTGTTCTCCGCGGCGGACACCTTCCGGGCCGCCGCCTCCGAGCAGCTGACCATCTGGGCCCAGCGCTCCGGCATCGACATCGTGAAGCAGGGCGAGGGCAGCGACCCTGCCGCCGTGGTCTTCGACTCCATCTCAGCGGCCAAGGCCCGTGGGACGGACGTGGTGCTCATCGATACGGCGGGGCGGCTCCACAACAAATCCAACCTGATGAACGAGCTGGCCAAGATGAGCCGCATCATCGACCGGGAGTGCCCGGACTGCGCCAAGGAGGTGCTGCTGGTGCTGGACGCCACCACGGGGCAGAACGGCCTGGTGCAGGCCAAGCAGTTCATGGAGACCTGCGGCATCACCGGTATCGTGCTGACCAAGCTGGACGGCACCGCCAAGGGCGGCATTGCCGTGGCCGTAGCCCAGGAGTTGAAGGTGCCGGTGAAGTACGCCGGCGTGGGCGAGGGACTGGAGGACTTGAAGCCCTTCGACGCCAGGGAGTTCGCCAACGCCCTGATTTAACATAAAACCACGCAAAATCGACAGAAAGGAAGCTGGCATATGAACAGACGGGATGGACGCTCAGCGGATATGCTGCGCCCGGTGGAAATCATTCCCAATACGAACGCATTCGCAGAGGGCAGCTGCATCATCAAGTGCGGCGCGACCATGGTGTATATCACCGCCTCTGTGGAGGACAGGGTGCCGCCCCATGTGGCGGAGGGCTGCGGCTGGGTGACGGCGGAGTACAATATGTTGCCCCGGGCCAACCGCACCCGCTCCCGCCGGGATGTCAGCAAGCTGAAGCTGTCCGGCCGCAGCGCGGAGATTCAGCGGCTCATTGGCCGCAGCCTGCGCTCGGCGGTGGACATGGAGAAGCTGGGCCCCCACTGCATCACGGTGGACTGCGACGTGCTGCAGGGGGACGGCGGCACCCGCACCGCCTCCGTCACCGGCGGCTGGGTGGCGCTGAAGCTGGCCTGCCGGAAGCTGCTGGAGGCAGGGGTCATCGAGGAGGACCCGGTGATCCATCAGGTGGCGGCGGTGTCCGCTGGTCTGGTGGAGGAGGAAGCCCTGCTGGATTTGCAGTATTACGAGGATTCCAGCGCCCAGGTGGACTTGAACTGTGTGATGAACGAGCGGGGCGAGCTCATCGAGATTCAGGGCACCGGCGAGGGGCGGGCCTTCACCGTCCTTGAGCAGCAGCGGCTGGTGAGCCTGTGCCAGAAAGGAATTCAGGAGCTGATGGTGAAGCAGACCTGCGCATTGACCGGAGGTGCGGAATGAAATTCGTATTGGCAAGCCATAATCCCAGAAAGCTGGAGGAGTTGCAGACGATTTTGCAGCAGCTGGGGGTGGAGATCGTCCTCCAGTCCCAGCTGGGCATCGACCTGGAGCCGGAGGAGACCGGCACGACATTTGAGGAGAACGCCCTCATCAAGGCCAGGGCGGTGATGGAGGCCAGCGGCCTCCCCGCCATTGCGGACGACTCCGGCCTGTGCAGCGAGGCGCTGAATGGCGGCCCGGGGGTGTACTCAGCCCGGTACGGCGGCCCGGACCTCAATGACCAACAGCGGTATCAGCTCCTGCTGCAAAGTATGCGGGGGCAGCTCAGCCGGAAGGCCAGCTTCGTCTCCGTGGTGGCCTGCGCCTTCCCAAACGGGGATGTGATCTCCGCACGGGGCGAGTGCGAGGGCCGCATCGGCTTTACCCCGGTGGGGGAGGACGGCTTCGGCTATGACCCCATCTTCCTGGTGCCCGAGTGCAAAAAGACCTTCGCCCAGATGACGCCGGAGGAGAAGAACGCCGTCTCCCACCGGGGGAAGGCCCTGCGGGCCTTTGCCGGTGAGCTGGAGACGTACCTGAACGGGCGGCAAGCCCGTTGACAGGGGAGACCGGAAGCAACAAAAAGGAGAACGGAATCAATGGAACCAATCAACAGCAAACAGCGCGCCCAGCTGCGGGGCATGGCCAACACCCTGGAGGTCGTGCTGACCGTGGGCAAGGATGGCATCAGCGATAATCTGGTGCAGCAGGCGGACGACGCCCTGGAGGCGCGGGAGCTCATCAAATGCAAGGTGCTGGAGACCAGCCCCCTCTCCGCCAGGGAGGCCTGCGATGAGCTGAGCGCCCTGACCCGGTCAGAGCCGGTGCAGGTCATCGGCAGCCGCTTCGTCCTGTACCGCCACAGCCACAAGCTGGGGGAGAAGTGCATCAACCTGGTGCAGCCCAAACAGAAAAAGACTGCGGGGAAGAAGTACGAGAAGGCGCAGTAACGCACCCGGATAATGGGGCAGCGAGGTGAAGAAGCATTGAAAATCGGAATCTACGGCGGGACGTTCAACCCGCCCCATCTGGGCCACATGGCGGCGGCCAGGGATGTGGCCAGGGCGCTGGAGCTGGACAGGGTGTTGCTGGTGCCGGACAACGCGCCGCCCCATAAGGAGATGCCGGAAGGCAGCGCCAGCCCCCAGCAGCGGCTGGAGATGGTGGAGCTGATGGCGGACCGGCTGGGAAAGGGCTTCGAGGCGTCGGATATCGAGTTGACCCGGCAGGGGAAGAGCTACACGGCGGACACCCTGGAGGCCCTCGCCAGGCGCTACCCCAAGGATGAGCTGTACCTGCTGGTGGGGACGGATATGTTCCTGACCCTGGACACCTGGTATCAGCCCCAGCGCATTTGCAAGTACGCCCACATCGCCGCCTTTGGCCGCCAGGCGGGGGATACCGAGTCTTTCCACTGGCAGAAGAAGAAGCTGAAAAAGCAGTTTGGCGCCAGGGTGAAAATCGTCACCCTGGAGGATTTGGTGGAGGTATCTTCCAGCCAGCTGCGGGAGCAGCTGGCCCAGGGCCAGGGTCGGGCGCTGCTGGACGAGAGCATTTACGGCTATATCCTGATGCGCCGGCTGTACGGCACAAATGCCGACCTGACGCAGCTGAGCCTGGAGGACCTGCGGGCCTGCTCCTACTCCATGGTGCGGGCCAAGCGCATCCCCCATATTAAAGGGACGGAGCAGGAGGCGGCGCTGCTGGCCCGAAAAAACGGGGCCGATGAGGAGAAGGCCCGGAGGGCCGCCATCCTCCACGACTGCACAAAGTACTTTCCCGTAGAAAAGCAGTTGTCAATTTGCGAAAAATGTGGTATCCTTATAGACCAGATAGCCCGGGAAAATACCGGCCTGCTCCACGCGAAAAGCGGCGCAGCGGTGGCCCGTCAGGTGTTCGGGATGCCGGAGGACATCTGCTCCGCCATCTTCTGGCACACTACCGGCCACGCCGGTATGACGCTGTTGGAGAAAATCATCTATATCGCGGATTACGCCGAACCCAGCCGCCCCTATGACTGGTGCGCCGAACTGCGCGCCATCGTGGAGGAGGATTTGGATGCAGGCGTCCTCTATGGGCTGGACTACAGCATCCGCAGGAATCAGGAAGCAAACAAGCCCGTCCACCCGGACGGCATCGCGGCCAGGGACTGGATGGCGGCGGAACAGAAAAGAAAGGGAGAGCAACATGGCTGAAGCATTGGAATTGACGGCGGCTCTGTGCCGGGCGCTGGACGCAAAGCGGGGCATGAAGCTGGAGGTACTGTACACCACCGAGGTGACCAGCCTGGCGGACTACTTCATCATGTGTACCGCCGGCTCCACCACGCAGCTTCGGGCGCTGAGCGACGCCTGCGAGGAGGCGGCGGAGAAGCTGGGGGAGCCTGCCCTGCGCAAGGAGGGCGAACGGGAGAGCGGCTGGATCGCGCTGGACTTTAACACGGTCATCGTCCACCTGTTCCTGCCGGAGAAGCGGGAGTTCTACGACCTGGACCGCCTGTGGCGGGAGGCCAAGGCGGTGGACGTCTCCTCCTTCCTGACCAAAAAAGAGGACTGAACCCTGGCGGCGGCGCCGCAGAAGAAATTATCATCATAAGAAAGCTGTGAGTTTGGTGAAGTACGATTTTAGCAAGATTGAAAAGAAATGGCAGACCCGCTGGCGTGAGGAAAAGACCTTCCGCGCCGTCACCGGCGACACCACCCGCCCCAAGTGGTATGGCCTGGTGGAGTTCCCCTATCCCTCCGGCCAGGGCCTGCACGTGGGCCACGCCCGGCCCTATACCGCCATGGACGTGATCGCCCGAAAGAAGCGGATGGACGGCTACAACGTCCTGTTCCCCATCGGCTACGACGCCTTTGGCCTGCCCACGGAGAACTACGCCATCAAGAACCACATCCATCCCGCCAAGGTCACGGAGGATAACATCAAGCGCTTCCATGACCAGCTGGAGATGCTGGGCTATTCCTTCGACTGGGACCGGGAAATCAACACCACCGACCCCAGCTATTACCGCTGGACCCAGTGGATTTTCGTCCAACTGTACAAGAAGGGCCTGGCCTACAAGACCTCCATGCCGGTGAACTGGTGCACCAGCTGCAAGTGCGTGCTGGCCAATGAAGAGGTGGTCAACGGCGTGTGCGAGCGGTGCGGCAGCGAGGTTGTCCGCAAGGAAAAAAGCCAGTGGATGCTGAAAATCACCGAGTACGCCCAGAAGCTCATCGACGGCCTGGACACGGTGGACTACATCCCCCGCATCGCCATCCAGCAGAAGAACTGGATCGGCCGCTCCACCGGCGCGGAGGTGAACTTCGGCACCACAGAGGGGGACGTGCTCACCGTCTACACCACCCGCTGCGATACCCTGTTCGGCGCCACCTATATGGTCATCGCGCCGGAGCACGCCTATGTGGAGAAGTGGGCGGACAAAATCTCCAACTATGACGAGGTGCAGGCCTACGTCCGCCAGGCGGCCTCCAAGTCCGACTTCGAGCGCACTGAGCTTGCCAAGGACAAGACCGGCGTGGAGCTGAAGGGCGTCCGGGCCATCAACCCGGTGAACAACCAGGAGATTCCCATCTTCATCTCCGACTATGTCCTGTCCACCTACGGCACCGGCGCCATCATGGCCGTGCCCGCCCACGACACCCGCGACTGGGAGTTTGCCCAGGTCTTTGACCTGCCCATCGTCCAGGTGGTGGCCAGCAGCGAGGGCGAGCTGGTGGACCTGAGCAAGGGAGCCTTCACCGATGTGGCCACCGGCGTCATGGTCAACTCCGGCTTTATCACCGGCATGACGGTGGAGGAGGCCAAAAAGGCCATGATCGACCACCTGGAGGCGGAGGGCATCGGCCACGCCAAGGTGAACTATAAGCTGCGGGACTGGGTGTTCTCCCGCCAGCGCTACTGGGGCGAGCCCATCCCCATGGTGAAGTGCCCCAAGTGCGGCTGGGTGCCGGTGCCGGAGGAGCAGCTGCCCGTCCTGCTGCCGGAGGTGGAGAGCTACGAGACCACTGACGACGGCGAATCCCCCCTGTCCGCCATGACCGACTGGGTGAACACCACCTGCCCCTGCTGCGGCGGCCCCGCCCAGCGGGAGACGGATACCATGCCCCAGTGGGCCGGTTCCTCCTGGTACTTCCTGCGGTATGAGGACCCCAACTGTGACACCGGCATCGCCTCCAAGGAGGCCATGGACTACTGGGGCCAGGTGGACTGGTACAACGGCGGCATGGAGCATACCACCCTCCACCTGCTGTACAGCCGGTTCTGGAACAACTTCCTCTATGACATCGGCGCGATCCCCAACGCGGAGCCGTACAAGAAGCGCACTGCCCACGGCATGATTCTGGGCGAGGGCAATATCAAGATGTCCAAGTCCCGGGGCAACGTCATCAACCCCAACGACGTGGTGAAAGAGTACGGCGCGGACACCATGCGCACCTACATCATGTTCATCGGCGACTTCGCCAAGGCCGCGTCCTGGTCCTCCAAGGCGGTGGCGGGCTGCAAGCGCTTCCTGGACAGGGTGTGGAACCTCCACGAGACTTGCAGCGACGATTTGGAGTGCTCCGAGCAGAATGTCTCCGCCATCCACAAGGCCATTAAGAAGGTCAACGAGGACATTGAGGCCATGAAGTTCAACACCGCCATCGCCACCCTGATGGGACTGGTGAACGACTTCTCCGCCAACGGCTGCACCAGGGGCGACATGAGGGCGCTGATTCTGATGCTGTCCCCCATTGCCCCGCACATCTGCGAAGAGATGTGGGAGGACCTGGGCTTTGCGTCCGAGGGCATGGCCTGCCAGCAGCCCTGGCCGGAGTATGACGAGAGCAAGACTCTGGCCGCCACGGTGCAGCTGGCCGTTCAGGTGGCCGGTAAGGTGCGGGCCAACATCGTGGTTCCGGTGGACGCCACCGACGACCAGGTGGTGGAGACGGCCCTGGCCGACCCCAAGATTCAGCGCCAGGCCGAGGGCAAGACCCTGGTGAAGAAGCTGGTCATCCGGGACAAAAAGACTCAGGCCATCAAGATCGTCAACCTGATTTTCAAGTAAGAAAACCGCGCCGGAAACGGCCTTACGAATCTCAAACAGCCAAACAGGAGGCTGGCCATCATTGGCCAGCCTCCTGCTGCGTAATTGGGTGCGCTGTATGATGCGCCTCCTCCTTACCTGCCCGGCAAACACACCGAAACGGTAATCGTTCGCTTTTACAGATGTTTTGCCAACACTTTACAGTTCCATGGTGTCTGCGGCAACGAAGAAACGCTATAATGACCTCAGATACCGGAAGGAGGGGGGATTCCCCATGTTGTTTTTGAGTGAAGTTTTGAGTACTGTGCTTCAGGTCGTGGCGTTCTCTTTGATACCGCTTATTTGGTGGCTGTGTACTGCCCGGAAGAAGGAAGGCTTCCTGTCCTGGGTCGGCCTGAAAAAGCCCGCGCCGGAGGACTGGAAGAAGTGGGCCTTTGCTATGGTTGCCACATATGTCGTGCTCTTTGCGGTGGGCCAGCTCGCCGTTCTGCTCCGGGGAGAGCTGGAGGTCGAGTCTGAATATGCGGGCATGGGCGCGGCAGCCCTTCCGTGCATTCTTGTCTATTCCTTCGGCCATACTGCGCTGTCTGAGGAAATTCTGTTCCGCGGGTTCCTGCTGAAGCGTTTGGCAGCCAGGTTCGGCTTCTCCTGGGCCAACCTGATTCAGGCTGCCGTGTTTGGGTTGATCCATCTGGTGGAGGTGCTCCTCCTGATGGACATCGGCTTTGTGGCAGGGTTTGTCATTGTGGTTTACCCGATGCTGACCGCAATGCTGATGTCCTATGTGAATGAAAAAATGTCCGGCGGGTCCATCCTGCCCAGCTGGCTGATTCACGGCTGTCTGAACTTCCTGGAACTGCTTTTGCTCGCCTTTCAGATATGATAGCGGAAAGCCTTTCGTCTCCTGAACAGAACCAGTAAAATTGGACCATAGATAAAACACCCCCAGATGCAGACAGGGGCTTCCGCGTTTTGCAGCGCGGAAGCCCCTCTTTTCCGTCAGCCCCTGTTATCCGGCTGCATCCAGCATTGTCTCGGCCAGAATCCCATATCCGCAGGTCGGGTCATTGACCAGGACGTGGGTCACAGCGCCCACCAGCATCCCGTTTTGCAGGATGGGGGAGCCGCTCATCCCCTGTACGATGCCCCCGGTCTCCTCCAGCAGGACCGGGTCCACCACGCGGATCATCAGATTCCGGGTGGCGGACAGGCTTTCCGGGTAGACCCGCACGATCTCCACCGCGTACTCCTGCACCTCATCCCCACTGATGTTGCTGAGGATGGTGGCCTTTCCGGTGGAGACCTCGCTGCGGGTGGCCACCGGAAGGGCGGTACCGGAGAAGTCCGCCCCGTTCAGCGTCCCAAAGACGCCGCAGTCCGTGTTGGCATACAGGTCGCCCAGGTCCTGCTCCAGGTCAAAGCTGCCGTGAAGCTGCCCCGGCGCGCCCTGGGCGCCCTTCACCACGCCGGTGACGGTGGACGGCATGATGGAGCCGGAGCGCAGGGGCATCAGCGTATCGGTGTCCACATCGGTGATGCCGTGGCCCAGGGCGGCGAAGGCTCCGGTTTCCGGCTCGTAGTAGGTGACAGTGCCGATGCCTGCCATGGAGTCCCGCACCCACACGCCCAGGCGGTAGGTGCCGTCCGACAGGCAGGGGACGGAGTCCGCCGTCAGCGACAGCCGCCGTCCGTCCCGCAGGGCGCAGATGGTGACGGCTTCATCGCCGATGGTTTGCAGCGCATCCGTCACCTCTGCAATGCTGTTGACATATTCATCCCCGATTTCGGTTATAATATCGCCAACCTTCAAACCGCAGTCCTGCGCGGGGGAGACGGGCCCCGCTTCCCCCTCCACCTCTGAAAAGCCCACCACCAGCACGCCGTGGGAGAACAGCTTGATCCCCACTGTCCGCCCCACCGGAACCAGGTAATGCCCGGAAGACGGGGCCGTGCAGGAAACGGCGCTTCGATTTGGCCCGACCATGACCCCTGCCCCGATGCCAATCAGCAGCGCCGCCCCGGCCAGCGCCGCCGCCACACCGTTCCAACGCTTTTTTTCATGTTTTTTCCTCATAAGATTCCTCCATTCCTCATCGCGTCCGTGTTTAATATGGCTGGAATCCGGGAAAATAAGCGGCGCGAGCGTTGGGAAACTCAGACACCTTTGGCATGGAACCCGCTGCCAGCCCGGAGGGCGCGGCGCTTTTTCGCGGGGCTTTGGGAGGAACTCGTCCCGTTCCCATATTCTGCCAAAAATGACGCACCCCTCTTTCAGTGAGCGGAACGCGCTGCCGCCCCAGCCCCGGCCTTAACCTTTTGTGGCCCCGCTTCCCTGCGATGGCAGGGGACAGATTGATTTGATGCGAATTTTACAAACAGCTTACCAAACTATGGTCGAAGCCTTCCTTCAAAGGTGGTAGCATGAACGTACCATACAGGCGGTCTGCCCTCAGGAGCCGGACTGCCTTTAGGAGGAAAGTGTATGAAAGCAGGAAAACAACCGCTGCACCGGATTCTGTCATTGGCGCTGGCACTGATGATGTGCCTGTCCATGCTGCCGGTGACAGCTGTAGCAGCAAGTGACGAGACCACAACCACTGTGTCTACCTACACCAAGGTGACCAATGCGGACAACCTGTCCACAGGCGACACGGTAATCATT
Organism: Clostridiales bacterium; assembly: GCA_021205455.1. Classification (GTDB taxonomy): domain Bacteria; phylum Bacillota; class Clostridia; order Oscillospirales; family Oscillospiraceae; genus Onthomonas. Next base: position 14,879 of record JAJPXL010000025.1, on the reverse strand, counting down.
GTCGCGTCTGATTATGACGTAGCAATGAGCACCAACCAAAAGAGCAACAACCGTGGGGAAATTGCCATCACAAAGAGCGACAGCGGCTCCACAGTGACCGCCACCAGCACGAGTTCCGATACGGAGACTGTGCAGGAACTGGAAGTGCAGACCGGCAACGTGGACGGAACCTATGCCCTGTATACGGGCAGCGGTTACCTCTATGCCGCGTCCAGTTCCAACAACTATTTGAAGACAGAGTCAACATTGTCCGACAACTCCTCCTGGACCATTACCATTGAGGACGGCGTGGCGACGCTTCTCGCGCAGGGTACAAACACCCGGAACTGGCTACGCTACAATTCCGGCAGCTCGTTGTTTGCCTGCTATGCCAGCACCAGCAGTCAGCAGGACATCAGCCTTTACAAGCTGACGGGCAGCACCACTGAGACCACCGAGACGGAGGAACCCACCGTCACCGTGGATGTCCCCAGCCTGACCTATTCTCAGGAGGACAAGACGGTGACCTTCTCCTGCACCACCTCCGGCGTCACCTATTATTACAGCTATGACGCGGACGGCGAGTACACCGCCGCAAGCGGCAGCAGCCTGGATGTCTCTGACCACATCGGGGAGACCCTGTACGCCTACGCCGAGTTGGACGGCTCCAAGAGCGAGACGAACTCCGTGGAGTTGACCGCCGCAGAGCCCACTGTCAGCGGCTACGACCTGATGACCGGCGACATCACCGGCGGCGACCAGGTGATGATCTACTATCCCGACGGCGGCACCGCCATCACCGGCACCGCCAGCGGCTCCAAGCTGACCGGCGGCGAGGTCACCGTGACCGATGGGGTCATGGAGACCAACAACGTGGGCGAGGTGTTCACCGTCTATGTGGACGGCAACGGCTACCTCAGCTTCGTCACCGACGAGGGCGCATACCTGACCTGTGGCTCCACCGGCAACAGCCTGACCCTGGCTTCCGCATCCAGCGACTACAGCCTCTGGACGCTGAAGAGCGCCGGAGACAGCGGCAGCTACTATATCGAGAGCGTCAACGCCTCCTATAACGGCAGCGCGCAGTACATCGAGTATTATAACGGCTTTACCACCTATAGTTTCAGCAGCGGCAAAACCGCCCTCTACACCTACCAGTTCTATTATGTGGGTCACACCGACGTCTCCTCCGACGATGACAAGGACGACGAGGGCGACGATGATGAGGACGACGGAGAGGACGACAGTACACTGACCGACGGCACCTATGTCATTTGGGCGCCTGCGTACAACATGGCCCTGACCAGCACCGCCTACTCTACCTATTACCTGGCGGGTGAAGAAGTGTCCCTGACGGACGAGGCCCTGTCCGGCTACACCTCCGCGGCTGTCTGGACGGTCACTGTCACCACCGATGAGGACGGCGCCCAGACCGTGACCATCGCCCAGGATGATTCCTATCTTGGCGTTGTGGCCAGCGGGTCCTATTATAACCTGACCTTCGGGGCCACTGAGAACACCGATTGGACGCTGGAGGACGCCAGCTCCGTCAGCGAGGGCTGCTACTACCTGAAAAATACCGGCACCGGCCGGTATTTGGAGTGGTATGCTTCCAAGACCGATTGGAGCGTCTATTCCTCCGTCAGTTCCGGCAGCGAGGGAATGTTTGCCCTCCGGTTCACACCTGCTGCGGACGAGGATGAGGACAACGGGGACGAGGATGACAGCGCCCTGACCTCCGGCACCTATGTCATCTGGAATCCGGCCTATGGCTATGCCCTCTCCAGCTCCACCGTCAGCAGCTCCAGCAGCTACTATGCAGGCGTGGCGGTCACGGAGAGCGCCAGCGGCAAGATGTCCGGCTACGGCGACACCGAGCTCTGGACGGTTACCGTCAGCGAGGACGGCACCCTGACTCTGGAGCAGAACGGCTCCTACATGGGCATGAACGCCAGCAACTACCTGACCTTTGGCACAGCGGACGCCCTGAGCCACTACACCTGGACGGTGGAGGATGCCGAGGACGGCCTCTACTACCTGAAGGATACCACTTCCGGCAAATATGTGGAGTGGTACAACTCCTACAGCGACTGGAGCACCTATTATAGCATCAGCTCCGGCAGCGAGAGCCTGTTTGCGCTGAAGTTCTCCCCGGTCAGCGAGGACGACTACACCGTGGACACCTCCATCGTCGAGGCCATCGCCTCCTGGGGCGGCGGCGGGCCGTATACGGACGGCGCCACCTCCATCAGCGGCGACAAGTACAACGTCAACGATATGCTGGACAGCGCCGCCACCTTTACCGCTGTGGTCAGCGGCGAAGCCGTTCAGACCTTCACCACCGGCACCAGCTCCGGCAGTTCGGATATTTCCAACTGGTACATGGGCGGCACCGGCCTTGGCAGCGGCACGGATGACTACCTCCAGTTCGCCGTCTCCACCGCCGGCTGGGGCGACATGGAGCTGAGCTTCCGTATGCGGGCCAGCAATACCGGCTCCGGCGAATGGCAGCTGCAATACTCCACCGACGGCGTGACCTTCACCAACTTCACCACCGGCACCTATTCCTGCAGCTACACCTCCTACAGCAGCGACGGCAGCAGCTCCGCGGTGAGCCTGTCCGGCAGCATCTCCGACGGCGTGGCAAAGACCTCCATCAAGTCGGCTACCTACATCACCTTCACCTTTGACGTGCCTGAGGGCGCGGAGAACGCCGAGACCCTGTACATCCGGCTGGTGCCCAGCACCACAGTTGCAGCCGGAAGTGGGAAGAACATCAGCAGCAGCGGCACCGTCCGCATCGACTCCGTGGTGCTCTCCGGCAGCCCCATCGTGGACGACAGCATCACCGGTTATGTGGCCGTCACTCCGGATGATACGGAGGATCAGGCTGTGGGCACCGAGCTGACCATGACCTCCGCCACCGAGAACGCCGCCATCTACTACCGCTTTGTGGACACCACCACCGGCGAGGGCGCATGGCTGACCTATGACGAGAGCAGCAAGCCCACTCTGGACACGCTCCCCTCCACCCTGGAGGTCTACGCTACCAGCGAGGGCCGGGCGGACAGCGTCACCCGCATCCTGACCTATGCGGCGGGCACCGTCTCTGCGGTGAAATTCAGCCCCAACGGCGGCGGCGTGTACATCGAGGACGATGCGGTTGCCGTCACCCTGACCTCTGCCACCGAGGGCGCGACCATCTACTACGCCATCACCTATGACACGGACGAGGATGGCAACTACATCTTTGGCACCGACAGCGAGGGCAACATTGCCTACACCGAGTATGTCCTGACCGAGGACGGCAACTCCCCCATCTCCCTGGAAAAGGGCTTTGGCGGGGCCAGCATCATGGCCTATGCGGAGCTGGAAGGGTATACCACCAGCGCCGTCACCACCCGCACCTTCACCGAGCGGAGCCAGGAGGCCTATAACATCTACTTCGGCCAGCTCCACTCCCACACCAACTATTCCGACGGCGCGGGCAGCATCACCGACGCCTATGAGCACGCCATCGAGGTCCACGAGACCACCGACACCCTGGACTTCCTGGCCGTCACCGACCATTCCAACTCCTTCGACAGCGCCTCCAGCGACTCCGTCACCATCACCGACGGCTCTGCCAGCGAGGAGTGGACGGAGGGCAACGCCTATGCGGACGCGTACACCACCGACGGGGAGTTCGTTGCGCTGTTCGGCTATGAAATGACCTGGTCCAACGGCCTGGGCCACCTGAACACCTTCAACACGGACGGCTTCCAGAGCCGCACCCAGAGCGCCTATACCACCTACTCCACCGCCCTGCAGAACTACTACGATACGCTAAAGACGGTGACCGACTCCATCAGCCAGTTCAACCACCCCGGCACTACCTTCGGCGATTTCCAGGACTTCTCCTACTTCGATGAGGACATCGACGACCTGATTACCCTGATCGAGGTGGGCAACGGCGAGGGCACCGTGGGCTCCTCCAGCTACTTCCCCTCCTACGAGTACTATACCCGCGCGCTGGATAAGGGCTGGCATGTGGCCCCCACCAACAACCAGGATAACCACAAGGGCCTGTGGGGCGACGCCAACACTGCCCGCACCGTGGTCCTGGCGGACAACCTGACGGAGGACGACATCTATGACGCCATGCGGAACTACCGTGTGTACGCCACGGAGGACAACGACCTCTCCATCTACTACACCCTGGACGGCAACATCATGGGCTCCATCCTCTCCGAGAGCGATGTGGACGACACCGTGACCCTGTCCGTCAAGCTCGACGACCCCACCGACAGCTCCCTGGGCACCGTCTCCGTCATCGTCAACGGCGGCTATGTCCTGGCTTCTCAGACGGTCAGCGGCAGCGAGGACACTGTGACCTTCACCGTCAGCTCTGATTACTCCTACTACTACATCAAAGTCGTGGAAGCCGACGGCGACATCGCCGTCACCGCACCCGTCTGGGTGGGCGAGGTCGAGGCCCTGGGCATCTCCACCTTCGAGTCCGACGACGCGCTGGCCGTGCAGGACGAGGCCCTGAACATGACCCTGAGCCTGTACAACAACGAGAACAGCGACTTTGACATCGAGAGCATCACCTTCACCGTCACCGACCTGGACGGCAACGTTACCGACATCACCGACCAGATCGTGAACACCACCGCCGTTCCCACCGTGGTGGAGAGCATGGATACTGCGGATTACAGCTTTGCCTACACCTACAGCGGTCTGGGCACCACCATCTATACCGCCACCGTCACCGGCACCCTGAACGGGGTCACCAAGGTCTACACCGAGCCGCTGACCGTCAGCTATGTCTCCTCTGACATGGTGACCAACGTGGTGGTGGACGGCAGCCACTACAACGACTACGTCACCGGCTACTACGGCGGCAACATGACGGAGCTGGAGGCCATCGCGGCGAATCAGTCCATCAAGCTGAACATCGTCACCGACGTGGAGGACTACTACGGCGAGGACAGCGTCCTGGACGACTGCGCCCTGCTCATCATCTCCGCCCCCGCCAAGAAGAGCGGCACCGCCAACGCCGGGGACTATGTCGCCAGCCTCTATGAGGATGAGTTTATCGCGGCGGTCCAGGCTTACGTGGAGGCCGGAGGCAGCGTCATCGTCTGCGGCCTGGCGGATTACGGCGAGGCCAGCAGCGCGGCGGAGTACCACACCGCCGCCCAGCAGAATAAGCTGCTGGCGGCCATCGGCTCCTCCATGAGCCTGAACGACGATGAAGCCTACGACGTGGTGAGCAACGGCGGCCAGGCCTACCGGCTCTACCTGGAGACCTTCAACATGGAATCCGAGTGGCTCTCCGGCGTGGTGGACGTGGACAGCGTGGAAGACGGCGAGGACTACCAGGTCTACAGCCAGTACTCCGGCTGCACCGTCAACGTGGGCGACGGCACCTGGCTGGTGAAGGGCTTCGACACCACCTATTCCATCGACAGCGACAAGGACGGCGTGGGCGCATCCGATGTGATCGAGAGCGGCTCCGGCTATAACTACAACGTCGTCACCTCGGAGGGCGAGGCGGTGTTCCTGGCCTGTGAGGAGACGGCATACGGCGGCACCATCTTCGTCTCCGGCGGCGTGTTCTGCTCCGACTTCGAGGTGGACGCCGATGTGGATGACTACGACCTGCCCTACGCCAACACCACCATCATCACCAACATCCTGACCGACATACAGGTGGAGCTGCCTGTCACTGACATCGCTGACGTCCGCGCCGCCTACGGTGACGGCGAAGGCTCCGGCAGCATCTTCAAGGTGCGGGGCTATGTCACCGCAGGCACCGCCAACAGCGACAACGCCTTCTTCGACTGCATCTACATCCAGGACGAGACCGGCGGCATCGATATCTTCCCCTATGCGGAATCCGGCTTGGAGCTGGGCACCTATATCGAGGTCACCGGCTATCTGGCCTCCTATCAGGGCGACATCGAGCTGAAGGTGATGAGCTACACCATTCTGGACGATGAGGACCTGAACGTGGTGGACCCGACCCTCCTGGACTGCGCGGACGCCTCTGACTACGAGGCCAACGGAGGCCTGCTGATTCAGGTGACAGGCACCGTGAAGGAGGGCTCCCTCTACTACAACTCCGACGGCACCCTGGCCCAGTTCACCGTGGTGGATGACACCGGCGAGACCGTGATCTTCATCGACGGCTACATCCTCTCCGGCACCACCGGCGAGAACACCCTGGCCGATGAGATTGTGGCCGGGGCCAGCGTCAGCGCAGTGGGCGTGCTCTATATGCACCCGGAGACGCTGGCCACCGACAGCGACACCTACGGAGAGGAGGTCGCAGTGCTCCGCGTGCGGGACTGCGATGAGATTCTGACCATCAGCGTGTCCGAGGATGGAACGGTCACTGTCAACGCCGACGCCAGCAGCCTGACCGGCGTCACCGTAGACGGCGAGGCGGTGGACAGCGCCAGCTACACCGTGTCCGGCGACGGAAGCCTTGCCGTGACCTTCACGGAGGCGTACCTGAGCAGCCTGAGCAGCGGCGACCATACGGTGCAGGTGACCGTCACCATCAACGGCTCTGACTACACCCTGGAGTCCGTCCTGACGGTCAGCGCCAGCGGCAGCACGGGCGACACCGGTGATACGGGCGACACCGACGATGGGGATAGCAGCAGCGGCTCCGGTTCCGACTCTGATTCTGATTCCGGTTCCGGTTCCGACTCTGATTCCGGCTCCAGCTCCGGTTCTGACTCTGATTCTGGCTCCAGTTCCGGTTCCAGCTCCAGCTCTGGCTCCGGTTCCAGTTCTGGCTCCGGTTCCAGTTCTGGCTCCGGTTCCAGCTCCAGCTCCAGCTCCAGTTCCAGTTCCAGCAAGAGCTCCAGCAGCGCCAAGACCAGCGACAGCAGCGTCATGATGATATGGATCGCATTGGCGGCCTGCGCTGCGGCTGCGGCCATGGCGATGGCGTTCCTGCGGAAGCGTCAGCAGAAGAAGTAAGCAACCACAGTCCGGCGGAACCGCCGGTATATCACAGGGAAAGGGGCCTGGGGCATCTCGCCTCAGGCCCCTTTCCGGAGAGGACGTAAACTATGACAGAAGGGCAAATGGAAGAGAAGAGAGACAGGCGGCGCATGGCGGTGAAGGTCGCCGTGATTGTCGTACTGCTGGCGGTATACGGCCTGGCCCTGTACTGGGCCAACAGCGGCTGGAACGGGTACACCGTCACCGAGGACAGCGGAACCGAGTATGAGAGGGCGAAGGTGCTCGCCGTCCTGGAGGACAACACCGTGACGGACGAGAGCTACGAGGGTTACTCCGTGGGCAGCACCCGTCTGGAGCTTCGGATTTCATCCGGCCGCTATAAGGGGGACGTGGTGGAGGTCACCAACTACCTCAGCGCCTTGTACAACGTGGACGTAGGGGAGGGGGACTGGGTCACCATCCGCATCGATACCACCGGCGTGGGGGTGTACAGCGTCTCCATCTACAACTACTACCGCACCCCCTGGCTCGTCCTGTTTGTGGCGATTTTTGCCCTGGCGCTGGTCGCGCTGGGCGGGTTCCAGGGGCTGAGGGCGTTCCTGGGGCTGATTTTCGCCTTTGTCAGCACAGTGTTCCTCCTGGTGCCCCTGACCCTTCGGGGGTATCCCTCTGTTCCCCTGACCATGGCCCTGGTGGGGCTGACTGCCGCCGTGGGCTTTTACCTCCTGGGCGGCTGGCAGCCCAAGACGGTGGGGGCGGCCCTGGGCTGCATCTGCGGCGTGTGCTTTGCCGCCCTTCTGGGGGCGCTGGCCAGCCAGGTGATTCACATCTCCGCCTATCAGTCTGACGAGGCGGAGGCGCTGATGCTGGCCCAGGCGGAGAACGGGCTGCAGCTCCGGGGACTGTTCCTCAGCAGCGTCCTGATCACCGCCCTGGGGGCCGTGATGGACATCGCCATGAGCGTGGCCTCCTCCATGGACGAGCTGAAGGCGAAGCGGCCGGACATCACCACCCAGGAGCTGTTCCTATCCGGAATGCGGGTGGGGCGGGACGCCACGGGGACGATGGCGAACACCCTGGTGCTGGCCATCGCAGGCGCCTCCTTCAATATGATGGTGCTGATTTACTCCTATCAGGTTTCCTTCACGCAGCTGATGAACACGGACTTTGTCGCCATCGAGCTGATTCGGGGTGTCGCCGGCAGCCTGGGAATCATTTTGGCTGTCCCCTGTGTGGCGGCAATCACAGCGCCCCTGTTAACTCGGTTCGGCCCGGATCAGATGCGGGACCTTCCCGGGCAGAAGGCCGCCCGCCAACGCAGCGCGAAAAAGCGCTGAGAAGTCGGCGGACACAGAAAGGATATGAATGAATGAGGGAATTACTGAAGAAAAAGGGCTTCATCTGCGACATGGACGGGGTCATCTATCACGGCAACTGCCTGCTGCCCGGGGTCAAGGAATTCTTTGCCTGGTTGACGGAAAACCACAAAAAGTTCCTGTTCCTGACCAACTCCGGACAGTATACCCCCAAGGAGCTGCAACAAAAGCTGGCCCGGATGGGGCTGGAGGCGGAGGAATCCAACTTCTACACCAGCGCCCTGGCCACCGCGCACTTCTTGAAAAGCCAGGCCCCAGGCTGCAGCGCTTACGTCCTGGGGGAGCACGGAATTTTGAACGCGCTCTATGATGTCGGCATCACCTACAACGATGTGAACCCGGACTATGTGGTGGTCGGCGAGGCCAGCGGCTATAATCTGGAGATGATTACACGGGCGATTCGCCTGGTGAACGGCGGGGCGAAGCTGATCGGCACCAACTATGATTTGACCGGCCCGACGGAGAGCGGAATTATCCCGGCCTGCCGGGCGTTGCTGGCCCCCATCGAGCTGGTCACCGGGAAAACGGCCTACTACATGGGCAAGCCCAACCCCCTGATGATGCGCACCGGCCTGAAGCTGCTGGGGGTACACTCTGAGGAGGCCGCCATGATCGGGGACCGAATGGACACCGACATCGTGGCGGGGATTGAGTCCGGCCTGGATACGGTGCTGGTCCTCTCCGGCGTCACCACCCGGGAGGACTGCCTGAACTTCCCCTATCGTCCCCGGCTGATTCTGAACGGCGTGGGCGACATCCCCGCCTTTGCGGAGGCGCATCGGGGCGCGGAGGAGGGATAGCGCTGCCGTCAGCGCGAATTTTTGCAGAGGATATGATTGCCCGCATTACCGTTGCGTCCTACGATTCGCTTTTTGGAATAAAAAGGAAACCGGCAGGCCGTCACAAGTGCTGTGATGGCCTGCCGGAGGTTTTGCGGCTGGTTCTTCTGTTTGTACGAATCGACCAATGCTTACGCTGCTGTTAAACCTGCTGTTGCAGCATCCACTGGATTCCGGCGGCCGTCCGCCCTGTCGAGTTTCGATAGTGGTTGCCCCGGTTCAGCTGGAAGGTCGTTTGAATGCCGCGCTCCGAAAAATGCTGCGCCAGGAAGCGGGTGTTTTCCTCCACGGGGGCAAGGTACTGATTTTTCGTATGGCTTTCCTGGTCCCCCAGGGAGAAATAAATCACCTTTACCTGCTCCGAAATGGGGTTCTGCCGGACAAACGGAAGAAAATCTGGGTACCACAGGGAGCCGGACGCGGAGACGAGGCGGGAGAAGCAGTCCGTCCTGTACGCCGCATACACGGCTAACAGTCCGGCCAGAGAGTAGCCCGACAGGGCGCAGTAGGTCGGCGTGGACGGGAGGGCAGCCATGATTTGGGGCAATAACTCGCCCGTCAGCTGCGTCAGATAGGCGTCTGCGCCGCCGGAACAGGGTGTGTCCCCCTTGGAGATGGGCGGGATGGGCCAGGGCGTCATCTCATCGTCCCAGTTTACGCCGTTGATGACCGCCAGGGTAAACGGCGGGCAGTCGCACTTTTGGCAGGCCTCCCACAGGGCTTTCCCTTCGCCCATTACGGCGTGATAGAGCACCAGCGGCGCCTCCTGGGATGCGCCGTAGAGCTGTATCTTCTTCCCATTCGCTTGCAGCGTGACTGCCTTTCCTGTTTTCATGTTCCCTCACCTCAACTCAACAGAAACGGATGCTCCCTGATACTTCAGGTATCCCTTCATGTCCTGAAACCCCAGCGCCCGATACAGGGGATACGCCTGCTCCGACGCCTCCAGATAAATTTTGCCAGCGCCCCAGCGCTGCGCCTCCTGCAACAGCCATTGGACGACCGCCCTTCCCACGCCGCGCTGACGCATAGCGGGAAGGGTGTAAATATTCATCAGGTACCCGCATTTGCCGCTGGAATTGTCCGGCGAGGGCATCTCCTGATAGAGGCAGACGCCGCCGCAGCCGACGATTGTTCCCTCCACACAGGCGAAGCAGGCGATATGCGCTCCCGTTTCCAGTGCGGTGCGGTAGTACGCCCGATTTGCGGCGAGAAGGTCGCCCATCGGTTCCTCCGCCGGGATGGAAAACACCTCCCGCAGAACGACCTCCCGCCAACGCATCAGCGTCTCCGGGTCGGAAGGGTCCGCTTTCCTCATCGTGATTTCCAACTCAGCAGGCCCCCTCTTTCAGCACCACCGGCAGGCGCTTCACGTCCGGCTTTCCGTTGGGCGTCAGTGGGATGTGATCCAGTATCACAAAAAATTCCGGTATCATAAAGGCAGTCAGGTAGCGGGCCAGCTTCTTCTTGACCTCAGACAGGACGAACTTTGTCCCCTCTGGGACCACATAGGCGGTCAGGTAGGAGAGGCCATGCTCGTCGGTGAATGGGCAGACCACAGCGGTCTGCACCTCCTCGCAGTCGCAGAGGACGTTCTCCACCTCCTCCGGCTCTACCCGCTTTCCAAGGATCATCACCTGGGAATCTTTGCGGTGCAGGAACGCCAGATTGCCGTCCGGCAGGAGGTAGCCCAAATCGCCGCTGCGATAGAGGCGTTTCCCGTCTGCTGTGGTCACGAACATCTCATTCTTGCGCTTGTCGAGATAGCCGTTGGAGACGCCGCCGCCGGAGATGCAAAGTTCTCCCACTGCACCGTCAGGGACAGGCTTCCCATCCTCGTCCAGCAGTTCGATTTTTGTCCCAAGCACTGCTTTCCCAATGGGGTAGGTGCCGTCCTCCAGCGCCTTCTGGCCGTTGCAGCAGAAATAGCTGCAACAGACGGTGGTCTCAGACGGGCCATAGGTGTTGTAAACCGTGACCTGGGGCAGAAGGTGGTTCACATAGCTCTCCCGCAGAATATCGCCGCCGCTGATGAGCAGCCGCAGGCTGGAGGGAATCTCCTCCAGCTCGTTCAGCTCCATCAGCAGGTAGGGGAACCCGCTGAGAATGGTCACGTTCTTCTCCCGCACAAAGTCCATCAGGGAAGTGATGTCCGCCCTCGCCTGACCGACCGGGATAGCGAGCGCCGCACCGGAGAGCAGGGTGGTAAACACCTCCTCCACGAAGATGTCAAAGGAGCAGACGGAGTATTGCAGCATCACGTCCCCAACGGCGGGGTGAAATTCGTGCTGAAACGCCCGAACATAGTGGCAGACGTTGGCGTTCGTCACTGAGACGCCCTTCGGCACGCCGGTGGAGCCGGAGGTATACAGGATATAGGCCAGCGCCTCCGGACGGGGCAAAGCGGGAGGGCCCCACGCGGGAGGGTCCTCCGTTAGGTCCTCTAAAAACAGCAGAGGGAAGCCCGTCAGCTTCTCCTGATACTTCTGCTGGGTGATGATGAAACCCACGCCGCTCTCCTTCATCATAAAGCGGATGCGCTCCTCCGGGAAATCCGGCTCCGCCGGGACGTAGGCCGCGCCGGTTTTCAGCACGGCAAAAATGGAGGCGATGAAATCCGCCCCGTGGTCTGCCACGATGCCGATGAAGCGCTCCTGCGTGGGGAAGTTCCCCGCAATCACGTCAATGCGCCGGTCAAGCTGGGCATAGGTCAGGGTCCGCGCCTGTTCCACAATGGCGGGCTGCTCCGGGACGCGCACCACGGTTTCTGCAAAGCGTTCGTAAATGGTGGAGTTGCTCATAGTGTTGGCCTCCTTTGGCCACTTGTTCAGACGACGGATTTGCTTTGTACTGCAAATCCGCCGCCCTGTTGTCTGTAGGGATCAGTTCAGGGAAAGGCTGGCGTTTGCTCATTTCAAAAGCGCCCGCCTTACAGTATTATACGATCATACGAAAAACCTCATCCGCGCCGGCCCGGATATTGATGGAGGCAAAGGAATCAAAGTTTGTCTCTCCAGGGTTGATCTGAATGATCTCTGCGCTGCGCTTTCGGGCATTGAAGTAAGCGTTTCCATAGGAACCGTTTGCTCCGATAATCAGAATCAGATCCGCTTTGGAGATCCAGTTCCGCGCCTTCTTCAGGTTTCCTTCGTGGAGCCCCACGTTGCTGTAAAAGGGAAAGGTCCAGATGACATCGCCGCATTCGTCACATCTGGGAATCGTTCCATGGCTCCAAATGTGATAATCGTCAAAATGCTTCCCGCATTTTGTGCATCGGTTGATTTGGAGACTTCCCTGGATTTCTGCAACGTTTTCCGAACCGGCTATGGTATGCATACAGTCCACATTGGTGGTGATAATCCCCTGGAGAAGCCCGTCAATTTCCAGCCTTCTCAGCGCCTTATGTGCATAGGACGGCTCATGCGCGAACATGGAATGAAGGAAAGCGTGGTCCAACAGCTTATAATATTTCTCCGGCTCGTTTCGCAGAACATCTTCTGATGCCAGCGGCAGAAGTTCCTCCACATTTTCGTGGTCAAAGTTCATCCCGCCAGCGGAAAAGGAGATACCGGCCCCGGTTATGGCGATGGTATACCGACTGCTATTTAATGCTTTCTTCAGTTGAACCACCTGTTTGGAAATATCCATCAGCGCTCTCCTTCATCCCTCAGCCGCAAGAGAAATTCCGGCAAAACTCCCTGTAATTGTAATCTTTCCCCGGGCGGCAGAGGACGGCAAACCGGATGGAGTCAAACAGCGCTCCGCTGCCTTTTCCGGCGTAGGAGAACTCCCGAATCCCCCTGGCAAACAGGTCGGATACGAGGGCCGCATCGTTCCCGTACACGCCGCAGCCGAAGGCACCCAGAATCAGGTGGCGATAGCCCTGAGACGCCGCCACCAGCAGCATCCCCTGAATGCGCTTGCAGAGCATGGCTTCATACGCCTGCTGGGACATCCCCTCCAGCCCCATGCGCACCATGGGCGCGGCGCAGCTCATAACGGAGATAGGGAAGGGCTGGGCTAGCATCTCTGACGAGGCGTCCTTGAGGACCGCCACGTTGGGGGACAGCATTACACCGTCAGACCCCATGCGGGTCTTTCTGGCGTTGTTATAGTCGTAATACCGTTTCGCCCCTTCGCTTTCCAGGGACAGCAGCAGGGAGGTCCTGCGGCAGAGGTCCTCCTCTTGGGCGCTGGCCCCGTCTCTGGTCCGGCCGCCCGGACGGGTGGCGCTGGCCAGATTCAGCACAAGGATGTTGGGCGTGGGATCCCCCGCGTTTTTCATGCATTGATACTGTTTCTGCGCCAGAACAAGGGCATCCTCGTTCTCGCAGCCGAAGGCACAGGAGCCGCTCTGCGGCGATGCGCCATCCCGTTCCGTAGCGGGGAGCGACGCAAGCTCCTCCGGCAAAAATACCTGAATCTCCCGCATCTGCTCCGGTGAAAAGGGGAGGCGCACCTCCTGCCCATCCTTCAAATAGCTGCCCTGCTCCAGGACGGCCAGCGTGTCCTCCAATATTGCAATGTTCTTTTTCCTGCGCATTTCCTTCTGCCGTTCCCGCTCCTGAATTTCTTCTTCTGACAGGCCCTGATATTCCCGCGCGCGCATCTGCGCCGCCATCTGCTTGAGCCGTTCCTCTTCGGATAACGCTTTGTTCATTTCCTGCTCAGCCATTTCCGCCCCGCCTTTCTTGCAGCTTTCGGAACACGTCGTCAGACCCCTCCCGAATGTTCAGGTTGGCCACCTGGTCAAAGCCGGTGTGCCCCGGATTGATTTGGACGATGACGGCATCTCTCCGCCGATAGCCCCAGTAGACATCGCCATAGTTGCCTCGGGTCCCGATGGTGAGAATCAGGTCGGCTTTCGCCATCCATGCTCTGGCCTTTTTCACGTCATCATCCCAAAGCCCGATGTGACTGTAGAGCGGCCAGGGAAGGATCGACCCACCGCAGGCTGTGCACCGTGGCAGCTCCTCCTGCTTCCAAATCTCGTAGCCGTCATAGTGGCGGCCGCATTGGGAGCAGCAGTTGACCTGAAGGCTGCCCTGAATCTCTGCGACGTTTTTTGACCCCGCTATCGTGTGCATACAGTCCACATTGGTCGTGATGATTCCGATGAGCTTCCCCTCGGCCTCCAAATCCCGCAGCGCATAGTGGGCAAAGCTCGGCTCATAAGAGAACATCGTCTCCAGGTAGGTAGGCAAAAAGGAGCTTTCGTCAGAGCCCCGCCTGCCGCCAAGGCCGCGGCGGGAGAGGCGCATCTGCCCATAGGTGACCCCTCCGCCGGCAACGGAAATCCCTGCGCCGGTGATGGCCACCGCAGCGTGGCATTGGTCAATGTAGTCGGCTAACTGTTGAATCTTGTCCACACCCAGGCCTCCTCTGGAAAATTTCATAAGCATCCCGTCCTATCCGTTCAAGACAGCATCGAGGGCCTCTGCGGCGTCCGCCCGAATGTTCAGGGCGGCAATGCCGTCAAACTGCGTCTCAGACGGGTTGATCTGCACCAGCTTCGTCCCGGCCTTCATCCGGCTTAGATATTCCTCGCTGCGGAAGCCAGTGGTGCCAATGACCAGCACCAGATCCGCCTGAGCGATCATGTCTGCGGCCTTCCGCATACTTTCCCGCGAGACATCGCTGCCGGCCTTGTTGTCTCTGCAGAAGGCGGTCGGCATCAGCGGCGCGCCGCACTTCTCACAGCGGGGCATATGGCCCTGGTTCC
>JAJPXL010000014.1 GCA_021205455.1 Clostridiales bacterium | reverse complement strand
ACAAGTGGCTCAAATATTGATGCGCACATGGCTCAAATATTCGTTGACATTCACAAAGGACGATGGGACGCATACTAGTTAGCAACACAGTAATAAAAACTGTGTTCACAACGAAGATGCCCCACCGTTAGCTTTGCTGCGCCCATTTTCGGATTGCAGGAGCCAGTGGTCACCTTCGAGCTGGCTCTTTTTTGTGTCCCACCGTCCCGCCCTCGGACGGAAAGGACACATTATGAAAAACCAGAGCAAACAGCAGGACAAGCAGTATAAGATTCCTATGGCAGTGACATCCGAAACCATCCGCGATTTCGGAATCGATCCTAAAGACGTCACTTGGCGGCTTATCGGAAACCGTAAGTGCCGGGTCGTTATGGTCGATGCAACCGAAGAAGAGTACAAAGCATACCTGGGGCCTGTCTGGGCAGAACAGAAACGGCAGGACCGTGAAAGCCGCTGTCTCGTACCCGGTAAGGGCGGCAAGCTCATCCGCTGCCCTGAATCCAACAAGTGCGAGAAGTGCAGCCACGCATCTGAGGTATGCCGTGAGATGAACCGACCGGCATCGCTCTCATTCCTGGTGGATGAAGGAGCGGAACCGGCAGCACCCGGCTCGTTCGAGGATACGGTTATTTATGAAGCACTGCTGGAGGATTTAATCACCAGGCTCAATGAAATCGAACCGAAATATGGTGAAATTTTCCAGTTGCTTTATGACGGCGCCACCCAGCAGGAGATGGCGGACAAGCTGGATATGAAGCAGAGGACGGTTTCGGATTATGTCAAAAAGATTCGTGCCATTGTCCAGCCACTCGTAAAGGACGCTTTTAACAGGTAAAACAGGAGGCGGTGCTTATCATCACGATAGGCACCGCCTCTTTCAGTCCTTTTTATAAAATGATGTGACATACCCGTCTGCCCGGAGCTTCAGTCCCTTTGCCCACGGTGGCGTTCTGCCCATCTGATCACATATAGCGTCCAGTGACACTTTCGGGTCAGCTTCGATGACCAGCTCATCATGGATATGCATCACAATGGAACAGCACCGCAGGGTCTTCATGGCATAGCACAAAATATCCCTGGCGGTCGCCTGCACAATGTTCTCCACAAACTTTGGGCCATAGGAGTCTATGCGTTCCCATTTCTTTGTGCCGCCGACACCCTCGTAGGTAATGCAGCTCCCGCCGAATTGGTTTGTTCCGATTTTGGGTTTCACGTAGGCGAGGTTCCTGCCGGATGGCAGCGTAATAAAGAGCATCCCGCTCCTGCAGGAGAAGGTCAGCCCGTAATCCTTTGTGGTGGTCTTGTTACGAACCGCCTCTGTGACAGCCCGGTCGACTGCCCACCAAAATTCGACAATCTTCGGATTGGATTGACGCCATGCACTGACCAGCGGAGGAAGTTCCGCTTCAGTTAAGCCCATATCCAAAGCGCCCATCGCCCGCAGCGCACCAACGGAGCCGCCATAGCCAAGAGCCAATTCAGCAATTTTGCCCTTTTGTCGCAGATGTCCGTTGACGCCATGTTTTTCTACAGGAACCTTGAACATCTGGCTGGCGCTGGCGCAGTAGATGTCGCCGCCGCTTTCAAAGACCTCCTGCCGCCATGTCTCTCCGGCAAACCAGGCGATGACTCTGGCTTCAATAGCGGAGAAGTCAGCTACATAGAACAGTGTGCCTTCCTTCGGGATAAATGCCGTCCGGATCAGCTGGGAGAGAGTATCGGGAACATCCTCATACAGCATAGCGACGGAATCAAAATCGCCCATGCGTACAAGCGCACGAGCCTCCGCTAAATCAGGGAGATGGTTCTGGGGCAGATTTTGCAGCTGGATATGCCGTCCAGCCCATCTGCCGGAGCGGTTGGCACCATAAAACTGGAACATCCCACGCGCCCGTCCGTCTGAGCAGACTGTGTTCTCCATCGCCTGATATTTTTTCACAGAGGACTTCGCAAGCTGCTGACGCAGGGATAATACCTCGGCAAGCTCTGGCGGCGCAGTTTTTAAGAGTTCCGCTACAGCTTTTTTATCAAGGCTTTCTGTCTCCAGACCGTTGTCGGCAAGCCACTGCTTCATCTGCGCCACTGAGTTGGGATTGTCCAAATCGGTGAGCCGTTTCATGGCAGCAGTCAGTTCCTTGCGGGAGCGTGTATCCATTGCGATAGCCTGACGCACAAGCTCCATGTCCAGACGGACGCCTCTGTCGTTGATTTCCTGGTCGATATGGTATTCATCCCACACGGATTCTGGCACAGGGAATTTGGCAAGCCGTTTCTGGATGCCCATTTCGGTTTCTACGTCGCGGGCATTGTAGCGTTTGAACTGCTCCCACTTGTCAGGAGCATGGGAAGGAAGGTTTCTGGTGCGTCCGCCGTTTGTTTTGGTGGGCGCACAGGGCTGGCAGAAGTATTTGATGAGGTCTTTGCCCTCAGTCAGCTTCTGTTTTTCCAACCCCATCACAGCTCCGGCGCCCTCAAGAGAAAGGGGCATCCCCATGTACGCAGACCATACCATAGAGCAGCGCCAATCATGAGGGGAAAGATATTCGCCGGTCGGGAAGCCCAAGTATCTTGACAGGCAGATGCGTTCAAAGGAAGCATTGAATGCCCACTTGGTGACAGAATCATCTGTGAGTGCTGCTAAGATATCCGGCGGAATCCTCTCTCCACAGGTGAGGTCTACGACACGCACATCACTACCATCCACTGAGTAGCCAAACAACAATATCTCGAAATCAGGAGCCTCCGCATAACGATAAGCACCGCATTTTTGAAGGGGTACGCTGGAGAAGGTTTCAATGTCAATGCTAAGAGTGTGCATAATAATCCTCTCTCAGAAGAAGCGGTAGCAGATTGTAGCCTCTCTGCTACCGCTGATGATTTTATTCTATCCTGTCGGAAGGTGCCTTTTGCTCTCTATGCTGCTTCCACCATGCCCTGAGACATCTGAAACCCCCTGGAATGATGGTGAACAGCATACCAACGATAGAGCCGATGGAGTAGCCGAGGCATACGAAGAGCATGAGCTCCTGGAATTTAGTCATAGCCGCCACCCCCATTAAGCCAGGAAATCATCATCGTCATCAGTTGCAAAGTCAGACTCCGCACTTGCCTTGCCGCCGAGCGGTTCGCCATCGCGGATTTTCTGAAGGTTGTTGAGTCCACAGGCAATGCCCTTATTGCCGTTGGAGTTGAAGGCGTAGAAGTTGATGCTTGCCCTGCCGTACACACCGGAGTAAACCTCGGAGCGGGTCAGGATGGGATTGCGGTCAGCATCCACGATGCCTGGAGCAGTCGTGCTGTTGGCGTTGACGAAGTAGCTGCCAGCGTAGGCAGGGTCATCGGGTCTCTCAGCATCACCGTCGCGCAGAGGGGTCTTCAGTGCGGTCAGCGGAGGGACGGAGCGACCGTTGCCCTTGAGTTTTGCCTGCCCTTCTTCATAGGCTGCCTGAATAGCCGCCTTGATTTTATTTACAGTGACCGTGTCGCTCTTCGGAATGATGAGGGACACAGAGAACTTGGGGGTGCCGCCGTTGATGGACTTTGCTTCCCAGACGTTTGCATAGGACCAGCGGGTGTCCTTGCCAGTGATTACCTTCATAGGGTTTGCGATTTTAGTATTGTTTGCCATGTTAAATTTCCTCCTTAAAATCATCCATAATAGTTGTCATTGCCGGACGCTTATCGCTCTCCGGCACGAGAGTCGGTTTGCCCTGGGGCTTGTAGGTCAGCTCACCCAGGAGTTGATTGAACCGCTTCTTTCCAAGCAGCGTGGTCATTGCTGTGATACCGAGGAGCTTCTTTTCATATGGGTCATACCCGGCAGCAGTAACGGCGTCCGCCACAGCGGCTTCGCTTGTGTATCTGCGGTTGGAGCGCCCCTCGACCAGCTTGTAGCCGTGCCAGCGCTTTCCATTGACCGCCGACTGCAGCGCGTAGTCCTTGATATCAGATGCCCATGCGATAAGCTCATCCAGCCTGCCGAGAATCTCTTCGACATCCTCATCTGTAAGCAATGCTTGAACTCGTATCCTGCCATCTCCAGATTGGCTTCGGCTCTGGCACGGCATACGGTCTTGACCTTACAGAACCGGCACCAGTCGCCGCAGGCAAAGTCACCTTCGCCGTTGTAGGCAAGCTGTGCGGTTGGAGCAAGCACCGTCTCTGCCCAAGTGAGAAGTTCGTCTTTTGAAATGGTATAGCTGCTGATGTTGCTGCGTCTCGGCTGGAAAATCGTCATGCACACAGTGTCGATATCGTAGATGCCATCGAAAAGCTCCAGGGCTCCGAGGGAGTAGCACATCATCTGCGGATTGTTTTCCGCCGATACCTCCACGCCCTTGCCGTACTTGAAGTCGATGACATACAGTGTGCCATCGCCGATCACCAGGCAGTCGCCGGTGCCGAAGCCGTCAGGGACATACTTGGAAAAGTCCAGCCGCTGTTCGATGAGAACAATGGGGTCGCTGCAGGTCTTCTTGACCTCGGCTACCAGTTCCATGATGTAAGAGGCGTACTCGGAAGCACAGTCCTCCATCTCGGCATCGTACCAGCTTAAGTCCTCGGTTGGGTCTTTCGACCTGATTCCCAATGCGAACTTCAGCTTGTGTTCGCAGAGGCTGTGGGCATCGGTACCCTCGGCTGCGTAATCTGAGCCTTTATCCCTGACGCTTTCGCAGAGCCTTGCCGATGGCGGACAGTGTAACCAGCGGTCGGATGAGGACGCAGATAAGATTGCGTGTGCTTTAGGTGGCATTGTCCAGCACCTCCGCATCCCGCAAAAGGGCTTCGTAATTTGCCGGGTCGATTTGCGACAGCCTGCTTGCACCATATTCCTGGAGCAGAGCGCGGATTTCTACGCTGTGGCCGGCACGGGACTTCTCTGCCAGGATTGCCCTGACCTGTTCCAGCGTCAGTGACGGCTTGGATGGTGCTTGTGGCGCAGCAACAGAAAGCTCATCCGCCTGCTTATCATCCGTTTCACCAAACTGAGCGGCCAGCCAGTCTGCCACATCAGAAATAGCAGCGGTAGCGGTCCTCAAATCATCAATGGTCTGCGACATCTCGTTCATCTTCATTTGTTTGTCCTCCTTCCTGCAGCTTCTTTGCCAGACGCTTTGCGACTACACTGATGGCGATCAGCACATCGGAAAGCTCTTCGTCAAGCTGTCTGTCTCTGGTTGTCTCTGTGTTTTCCTGCATCTACAGCACCTCCGTTTCCGAGTGACTTCATGTCCCTCTATCTCTGAAAGGACACAAAACGGATTTTTCAGCGGATAAAATTTCAGCCGCCCTGTTCCTCTCACTTCTGAAAGGACAAAGGCGGCTCTTTTTAGCGGTGGTTTTCAAAAAAATGCGGCAGCGGTCAGCTTTTATAAGGAAAAACTGCGGATTTTGTAAAAAAGTCCTGTTCCCATCCGCTGAAATTTCGGACTTCTGTCCTTTCAGAAGTAGAGGGGCACTGCCTGCTCAAATATTTCACTGATGATTTTAAGGGGAAATTGCGATGAACAAACCAACAGCGATACAGACGGAATATAAGGGATACCGATTCAGGTCAAGGCTTGAGGCCAGGTGGGCTGTTTTTTTCGATGCCTTCCACGTGAGATGGGAATACGAGCCAGAGGGATTTGCGCTGGGGAATGGAATGTACTACCTTCCCGATTTCTTGCTGCACAATGTGGACGGCAGAGCGGCAGGCGACCTTTATGTAGAGGTCAAAGGTGTGATGACTGCGGCTGATGCAGGAAAAATCTATGCTTTCAGTATGCCGGATGACAACGGAGATGAATGCCGTGTGGAGAATCCCACTCTTGTCGTTGCGGGAATCCCAGACGGCGAGACGATACACGACATTGACAGGTATTGCGAGGACTGGGGTTACTCCGGCTTTCCCGGATTTGGAGGAGGCCCCTACCCGTTCAACTTCCAGACCATTGACGGCGATTATTTTGTTGCGCATCCGGGCGTGAACAAGGCCGGACATTTTGAGCTGTTTGGGGATGACAGTAGCTACCTGTGTGAAAGAAACGATGAAGCCACAGCTGCAGCATTTAAATGCGCACGGCAGGCAAGATTTGAACACGGTGAGGCACCGGGAACCAGGAGGAAATATTATGCGTAAATACACAATCTGCACGGGGAACAGCAGGCTTTCGGATACGTGGCCGGCAAGCGAGGTTACGTTTGATGAACTGTGTGAGCGCTTGAAAACCCCGCTGCGCACACCAGAAACGGCAGCGCAATACAAAAAAATGC
The DNA here is from genome assembly GCA_021205455.1 of Clostridiales bacterium. Lineage (GTDB taxonomy): Bacteria > Bacillota > Clostridia > Oscillospirales > Oscillospiraceae > Onthomonas. The sequence continues at coordinate 848 of JAJPXL010000014.1, read as the reverse complement.
CGAAAACAGAGCGCGATGCAGCTAAGGACAAAGGTGGGTTTATGATGGGCAGGCTGAAAGGAACCCGCCGCAAGAAAGAGGAGGTTGCATCCCGTTCAGGCATCACGCTGGATGGAGACAGTCTGAAGCCAGACTTCATCAAGTGGTATCGGGAAAATCACCAGTATAAATCTATCCTGTACACCACCCATAGCCATACATCGGAGCAGCCACGGGGAAGAATCATCATCCCCACGACGCGGGATATGACGCCCGCGGAAGCCAACGCTATTTCACGATATCTGGCGGCATGGATGGGCATCAACCAAATTGACCCTTGCTCGTTCAAAATTAACCAAATGATGTACTGGCCAACCTGCCCCAGCGATGGCGAGTACGTTTGTGAGGTGTACGATGGTGAGGAGTTGGACCCGGATGCATTTTTAAATGATTATCCCAATTGGCGTGATGTGACAGCACTTCCCAGAACGCCGGGTGAAAAAAAGGCCATAGCGGGTGTCTCCGAAAAGCAGAAAGACCCCCTGGCGAAGGGTGGCGTTGTCGGTGCTGTGTGCAGAGCATACACCGTTCAGGACATCATCGACCGCTATCTCTCGGATGTTTATGCTCCGACCGGGGACGGCACCGGCCGCTATGACTATATCCCAGGTGAAGGCTCTGCTGGTGTCGTGATATATGATGATAAGTTCGCATACAGCCACCACGCCACTGACCCGGCAGGTGGAATGCTCTGCAATGCATTTGACCTTGTGCGTATCCATCGGTTTGGAGATATGGATGAGAAAAAATCCTTCTCCGCCGCCGTGGAATATCTGCTGAAGGACGAGCGTGTCAGTGCGCAGCTTCTG
>JAJPXL010000148.1 GCA_021205455.1 Clostridiales bacterium | reverse complement strand
GGCGCCCCCCGCGCCGCCTGTCCCCCAGTTTCAGTATGACTTTGCCACCAACGTGGTGGACGCGGAGGCGTTCCCCTTCTCCACCTGGGCGAAGCTGACCCGCGAGGTGCTGTCCAGCCGGGACAGCGCCCTCCTCTCCGCCGCAGACCCCCAGGGGGTGCCGGAGCTGCGGGAGGCCATCGTCCGCCACCTGTATGAGTTCCGGGGCATCCGTGTCCAGCCCTCCCAGATCGTGGTGGGGGCCGGGTCGGAGATGCTGCTGTCTCTGCTGGTGCAGCTGCTGGGCCGGGAGCAGGGCTACGCCGTGGAGGACCCCGGCTACCGGAAGACGGTGCAGATCCTCCGCAAAAACGGCGCGCCGGTGTTCCCCATCCCCATGGACGACGGGGGGATCGACGTGGGCCGACTGGAGGCGTCCCCCGCCAACGTGGTCCATGTGACGCCCTCCCACCACTATCCCCTGGGCACCATCATGCCCATCAGCCGGCGCTATGCCCTGCTCCGCTGGGCGGAGTCCGCCCCGGAGCGCTATATCATCGAGGACGATTACGACAGCGAGTACCGCTTCACCGGCAAGCCTATCCCCGCCCTCCAGGGGCTGGACCGGGCGGGGCGGGTGATTTATCTGAACACCTTCACCAAGAGCCTCTCCCCCTCCATGCGTATCAGCTACATGGTGCTGCCTCCGCACTTGGCGGAGCGGTACCGGAAGGAGTTGTACTTTTACTCCTCCACCGTCCCCTCCTTCGAGCAGTACAGCCTGGCGCTGTTCATGCAGCGCGGACACCTGGAGCGGCACATCTGGCGCACCCGCAAGCGGTACAAGCTGCGCCGGGACGCGCTGATCAGCGCGGTCAAAGAGACCGGCCTGACCGCCTACAGCCAACTCAGCGGCGCGGACGCCGGCCTCCACCTGCTGCTGACCGTCAAAAACGGGAAACGGGAGGCCGACCTGATCTCCGCCGCCGCAGACGCAGGCGTCCGCATCTATCCCGTCTCCGCCTGCTATGACGGGCCGGTGCCCGCAGCCTACACCCCCACCTTCATCCTGGGCTACGCCAGGATGGATGAGGAGCATCTGACCACCGCCTGCCGCCTGCTCCAGGAGAGCTGGCAGGCGCTGCCCTGAGGGACGTCTGGCGGAAAATTTTTCAGCAGGTGGGCGGAAAGGCTGATTTTTTCGCTGAAACGGGCTGCATTTTCCGTTACTTTTTGTTACACTTTTGTTTCTCTTTACAGCTTCAATTCCGCGTTTTAGAACAATTTTGAGCATCTTCGAGGCATCTGAAATTATTTTATCGCTTTTTTGTTGAGAAAATATTGACTTTTACCGAGTTTTGAGTTACAATATTCCATGTTAGCAGTTTGTCATCGCCGGTTACAAATCGTTACCGGCTATCAAAATGTGAAACCTGGAGGAACATATGACTCACAAGATCTTATCCCTCTCGCGTATGCTAAAGATGCTGATGGTTCTCGCGATGTGCCTGTCCTTTGTGCTTCTGTGCAATCACTCCGCAAAGGCGAAAACCGTTTATGAAATCTCCGATGAAGGCTCCACCGTCACCGTGGAAACCTACACGGACAGCGTGGACGCGGTGCTGGACGAAGCCGGCGTGGACCTCTCTGCCACCGACTTCGTAGACGCCGACGCCACGGAGGACACCGTGCAGCTGTCCATCTCCCACGCACAGTATGCCACGGTCGTCTGCGACGGCGCCACCGTCACCGCCCAGATCGAGGACGGGGACACGGTCGCCGCCCTGCTGGAAAAGTTAAACATCACCGTCGGTGAGGATGACATCCTCTCCCATGACCCGTCCTCCACCGTCTCGGCCGGGGACACCATCACCATTCACCGCGTCACCATCACCTATTACACGGAAGAAGCCACCACCCCCTATGATACCGCCACCATCTGCGACCCCACCATGAGCCGGGGCACCACCGCTGTGGTGCAGGCAGGCGTCGACGGCAGGACGGTTTACACCTACGAGCAGAAGTCCATCGACGGCGGCGAACCTGTGACCACCCTGGTGCAGACGGATACATATGATATGCAGACGGAAATCACCGCCTACGGCACCCGGGTGTACTTCCAGACGCCCACCGGCCTGAGCCAGTCCAAGGATTACATCACCAATATTGACGACCGCACCAACACCATCACCCTGGCGTCCGGCGCGACCTATCACCTGTCCAAGACGGTCACCTGCAGCTGCACCGCCTACACCGCCAAGTCCGGCGCGCACACCGCCTCCGGCCGGAAAGCCCAGGTGGGCGTGGTGTCGGTGGACACCTCCGTCTTCCCCATGGGGACGAAGCTGCTGATTCAGTCCAGCAACGGCTCCTTCCTCTACGGCGTGGCCGTTGCGGGGGACACTGGCTCCTCCGTGAAGGGCAACACCATCGACCTGTACTTTGATTCGGCCAGCGAGTGCTACTCCTTCGGCCGCCGCACCTGCACCGTCTATGTGCTGAGCTGACAAAATGCAAAAAGCGCCTGCGCGACAGCTGCGCAGGCGCTTTTCTTTTCGCCGTTTTTCTGGTATACTATCCGGAAGAACAGGAGTGACCCACATGAATTTATGCGACATCCACGAGATCAAGCCGCTGCTGGCCCGCCACGGCTTTCACTTTTCCAAGTCCATGGGGCAGAACTTCCTCATCGACCCCGCCGTGCCCCAGGCCATCGCGGAGGCCTCCGGCGCGGATGAGACCACCGGCGTGCTGGAGATCGGCCCCGGCATTGGCGCCCTCACCGTCCAGCTGGCCCGGCGGGGGGCCAGGGTGGTGGCGGTGGAGCTGGACAGCGCCCTCCTCCCCGTTCTGGCGGAGACGCTGGCGGACTGCCCCAATGTGACCGTCGTTCCCGGCGACATTATGAAGTTGGACCTGGAGGCGCTGGTGCGGGAGCAATTCGACGGCCTGACTCCCATCGTCTGCGCCAACCTGCCCTATAACATCACCACCCCGGTGCTGACCCGGCTGCTGGAGTCGGGGCTGTTCGACTCCGTCACCGTGATGATTCAGCGGGAGGTGGCCCGCAGGATTTGCGCCTCCCCCGGCAGCGGGGACTATGGGGCATTCACCCTGCTGTGCCAGTATTATGCGGACTGTGCGCTGCTGTTTGAGGTGGAGCCGGAGTGCTTCCTGCCGGCCCCGAAGGTGACCTCCCAGGTGGTGCGGATGACGCGGCTGGAGGAGCCGCCCGTTGCCGTGACGGATGAGGCGCTGCTGTTCCAGGTGATTCGCGCCTCCTTCGCCCAGCGGCGGAAGAAGCTCTTAAACGGCCTCTCCTCCGCCTTCCGGAGCCGCGTCTCCAGGGAGGAGCTGGCGGACATCCTCCGCGCCTGCGGCCATGGGGAGACGGTGCGGGGGGAGGAGCTGAGCCTGGCCCAGTTCGCCGCCATCAGCGAGGCGCTTGCCAGGCGATAAACCGTCCGCGCCGGGCGCACAGTTTTGTTCAAAACGAACCGCCTGTTTTCCACTCCTCTTTGTGCAGAATGAAACTTGCATTTCGTTGCGAAGTATGCTAAAATCACACTAACGAGTAGCTGAAACGGCGTAAGTCCAGTCGTTTCCCTGCTCGTTTTTGTTTTTTCATTTTTTGCAAACGGAAAACAGCCTGTTTCCGCCCGGTAGACGCGCCGTTTTCTGTATCATCAGGAGGTATTCATTTTATGGAAGAAAAATCCAACGCTTTTCTGGAAACGGAAAAAGTGGGCAAGCTGATGGGGAAGTACGCAGTTCCCTGCATCATCTCCCTGTTGGTGGCCGCCCTTTACAACATCGTTGACCAGATTTTCATCGCCAATGCGGACTACCTGGGTTCCTACGGCAACGCCGCCAACACGGTGGTCTACCCGCTGACCATTGTGGCCCTGGCCCTGGCCGTGCTGATCGGCGACGGCTGCTGCGCCTATGTCAGCATCTGCCTGGGCTCCAACAAGCAGAAGGACGCCCATCGCAGCATCGGCAGCTCCATCCTGCTCTGCATCATCGTCAGCGTGGTGCTGACCGCTGCGTATTTCCTTTTCCAGGAACCGATTCTGACCCTGTTCGGCGGCCGCGTCAACGAGGAGACCTTTGCCCAGTCCAAAGAGTACTTCACCTTTATCACCATGGGCATCCCCTTCTATATGTTCGGCCAGGCCATGAACCCCATCATCCGTTCCGACGGCAGCCCCCGGTTCGCCATGGCCTCCACCCTGGTGGGCGCGGCCTTCAACATCGTCTTTGACCCCATCTGCATCTATGGCCTGAAGTGGGGCATGATGGGCGCGGCCCTGGCCACCATCGGCGGCCAGATCATCACCGCGATTCTGGCGGTGTATTACCTGTTCCACATGAAGGCGGTGAAGCTGGAGAAGAACAGCTTCCGCCTCTACCCCAGCCTGATGCGGCGTTACCTGCCCCTGGGCGTTTGCAGCCTGCTGTCCCAGATCTCTCTGGTGCTGTCCATGGCCGCCGTCAATAACATGATTCAGAAGTACGGCGCGCTGGACCCGGTCTTTGGCCAGGCCGAGTACGCGCAGATCCCCATGGCGGTCATCGGCATCGTCATGAAGGTGTTCCAGATCGTCATCTCCATCTCCGTCGGCCTTGCGGCCGGCTGCATCCCCATCGTGGGCTACAACGTGGGTGCCGGTCGGAAGGACCGCGCCCTGGAGCTGTTCCAAAAGCTGCTGGTTGCGGAGTTTGCGGTGGGCGCGGTGGCGCTGGTGATTGTGGAGCTGTTCCCGAACCAGCTGATCGGCCTGTTCGGCGCCTCCAACGAGAGCGCCTACTACACGGAGTTCGCCGTGAAGTGCTTCCGCACCTACCTGTGCCTGATGCCGCTGGCCACCGTCAACAAGGGCACCTTCATCTATTTGCAGTCTCTGGGCAAGGCATTTTTGTCCACCCTGCTGTCGCTGGTGCGTGAGGTGGTGTTCGGCGTGCTGTTCCCCATCGTGCTGCCCATCTACTTCGGGCTGACCGGTATCCTGTACTCCATGCCGGTCTCCGATTTCCTGACCTTTATCATTTCGGTCGTCGTCATCGTCTACACCGTGAAGCTGCTGAAGCGGCCGGAGGAGCCCTCCACTGCGAAGCTGCACGCCAACTGACGCCATTCCTTCCCCCTTGCAGCGCCGCCGCGGCCCGTTTGGGCGCGGCGGCGCTTTCTGCTGCCCGGCATTTGCAATGCAGAGGCTGTGGAACCTTCATGGGAAAGGGAATATTTTGTGCCGCTCCGCCGCCCGGAACCCACATTTATGGTTGTTTCCGGTTCGGCGGAATGGGTTCCGTCATTTTGGCGGGGCGGCTTCCACAGGGATACAACATTATTTCAAAAAAGTGCTTTACTTTTTAACCGCGCTGGGGTATAATAACATACATATCACGACCAGTCTCATCCGGCGCACAGAAAGGAGCAAGCGTATGAACGGACAAATGATTATCACCATCGGCCGCGAATTTGGCAGCGGCGGCCACGAAATCGCAGAACTTATCGCATCCCACTACGGCATTCAGTTTTACGACAAGCAGCTGATTCAGGAGGTCGCGGAGGACGGCATGATCAACCCTTCCGTGGTGGCCCAGTTTGACGAAAAGCCCCTGAGCGTGTTTGCCCGCCCCATGCCCGGCGACGGCAGCAACCTGTCCATGGAGCAGCAGATCGCCCTGCGCACCTTCACCTACCTGAACAAGCAGGCCAATGTGAACAAGACCTCCTTCGTGGTGGTGGGCCGCTGCGCGGAGTGCTTCCTGGTGGGCAACCCCGCCCTGACCAGGATTTTTGTGCTGGGCGACCAGGACGTGAAGCAGAAGCGCATTATGGAGAAGTATCAGCTGGATGGGCGGCAGGCCCTCCTGAGGATGCGGCGGGAGGACAAGCTCCGCAAGAGCTATCACAACTTCTACTGCGAGAGCAAGTGGGGCGACAGCCGCACCTATGACCTGTGCGTCAACTCCTCCCTGCTGGGGGTGGAAAAGACCGCCGATGCCCTGATTCAGTTCCTTGACCTGCGGTATGCCTGAGCGCAGCGACGGCATCTCCGCTCAGCCGTTAAACGCAAAGCAGCGAGGCTGGCCGCTCCCTTCGGAGCGCCAGCCTCGCTACCTCTTTGTGCGATGACGGAACTGCGCCGACCGCAGCAACACGCTTTTTTCAGAGCGGGGCGCCCCTTACAGCAGCCCCTTCTCCGTGAGGATTGCCTCCACCGCCTGGACGCACTCATACACCATCCCGTCGCAGTGGGGTTTTTGTCTCCGCTGCCCCGCTTCTTATAGGCGGCCAGCAGGTCGCGGCACAGCAGCATCCCGTCATGGTTGTCCTTGATCATCTGATAGAACCGGCTGACGGTGGGGCCGTCGTCCACGCCGTACAACCCCAGGGCCATCAGAGCGCCGGTGACCGCCCCGCACACCGAGGCCATCTTCATCCCCGCGCCGAAGTTGGCGCTGAGGGCGTTGGCGGTGGCGGTATCCATCCCCCTGCGCTCCGCGAAGGGAATCAACACGCTCTGGGCGCAGTTGTAGTGTACGGCGGGATCGCCCCGCAGGGCCTTGCTTCTGTCTAATAATTCACTCATATGCTGTACAGTCCTTTCCGGTCTCCCGTTCCAGGGGATTCCTCTAGTTTAATGTGTCCTGATTCTGGGCGAACACCTCCTGCACCCGCTCCAATATAGCACGGTTTTCCGGGTTTTGCAAGTCGGGGTCCTGCTCCAGCAGCGCCTCCGCCGCATCCTGGGCCTCCCGCAGCACCCGCATATCCCCCGCCAGGTCCGCCACCCGAAGTTGGGGCAGGCCGTGCTGCCGGTTGCCGAAGAAGTCGCCGGGGCCCCGCAGCTCCAGATCCAGCTCTGCGATTTTGAAGCCGTCGTTGGTGGAGCACAGGGCTTTCAGCCGCTTCCGGGTCTCCTCGCTGCGGTTGGAGGACACCAGGACGCAATAGCTCTTGGCCTCCCCACGGCCCACCCGGCCCCGCAGCTGGGGCAGCTGGGACAGGCCGAACCGCTCCGCGTTCTCCACCACCATCAGGGTGGCGTTGGGCACGTCCACCCCCCCCTCAATCACCGTGGTGGCCACCAGCCCGTCCGTCTCCCCGCTGGCGAAGGCGTTCAT
>JAJPXL010000052.1 GCA_021205455.1 Clostridiales bacterium | reverse complement strand
AATAAAGCGTTTGCCCTCCCGGCGGGCCCCATTTCTTGTCCCGCCAAGAAATGGGGGAAAGAAAGCGGCTTAGGGAGGGGCTTCGGGGCCTCGCTCCCCCTTAAGAATCCCCCTCCTATCCCACTGTCGGCTAGCGCCTTGTCTCTACCGTTCCGTGGCAGCGCAGGCAACAGACGATGTGACTTCTCACTGGTGAGACTGCCGCCTATGGCGGCTGGAAGGGATTGCCGCCCACGTCCCTTGCCGTCAAGCGGCATTTCCGCTTTGCTCCCTACGCTTACGGCGGGACGGGCGGCAATTTTGTTGCCCTTTGGTCAATGAAATCTGACTGTACGGCTACGATGTTCCCCTTATCCCAGGTATAGATTGTGTTTTAAGTTAGTAACGTTGCTGCGAAAGGGAAGCAGTTCACTCCTTCCCGTCTCCCTCCTGCCCCTTCCCCAGCCCCAGCACCTTCACGAAGCCGAAGAAGCCGGTGACCAGCAGCACCGTCCCCACAATCAGCAGCAGCAGACCCAGGGCCATCACCCGCTGGCTGTCAAACAGCCCGGCCAGGTAGCCCAGAATGGGCACCGCCGAACCCACCAGCAGCACCGCCGCGCAAATCAGGCAGATCTGGAAGCCCTTCACCGCCGCCTTCCCCAGAGGGGTGTCATGTTTCATGGCAGATTCCGTCCTTTCGCTCCAGCGCCAGGAGCTGTTCTTTCACCGGCAGGCCGCAGGCAAAGCCGGTCAGGGCCCCGCCGCTGCCCACCACCCGGTGGCAGGGGGTGACGATGAGCAGCGGGTTGACGTGGCAGGCTCCGCCCACCGCGCGGGCGGCCCTGGGGCGGCCCACCGCCGCCGCGATTTCGCCGTAAGTCCGTGTCTCGCCGTAGGGGATGGCCCGCAGCGCCGCCCACACCTCCTGCTGGAAGGGGGTGCCGACAGGGGCCAGGGGCAGGGTGAAGGCCCTGCGGTTTCCCTGGAAATACTCGGTGAGCTGCTCTGCGGCAAAATCCAGGGCAGATGTATCAATATCCTGCTCGGATATTACAAGATTCTCATCTGTTTCACCCTCCGACAGGAGCCGTACCCCGACGAGGGCGCCGCCGGACGCCCGGAGCAGAAGCCGCCCCAGCGGGGTGGGGAGGATGCGGGCAGAGGTCGGGGCTTTGTCCATGGTGGCTCCTTTCTGTCTGTCGGCTACGGCACGGGAGAGAGGGGAAAGGCCGCAGAGTGTCTTGAATCTAAGGAGGCCACTCCCCTCCCCCACGTCACATCGTCCTTGCTTCCTTCAACACCTTCGCCATCCGCTGCGCCTGGTCGTCCGCCCGGCGCACATGGCCCTGCTCTGCGGCATCGGAGCGCCAGCGGGCCAGGTTGGCCTCATACAGCCCCAGCGCCTCCTCCAGCGTCTGCGCCTTGCCGTTGGACAGGTAGCTTTTCAGCTCGCTGACCGCCACGGGGTAGAGGTAGTCCCCCAAAAACTGGAAGTCCTTGCACTGATGCAGGACGATTTGCAGCAGGTGGCCGTTCAGCCCCGCCAGCATGGAGCGATAGGCCAGGATCTGGCTCTTGACCTCCCCCTCGTCGGTGTTGCTGGTGGCGTTCAGGAAGTGGCGCAGAAGGGGGATGCGGGACTTCTTGGCCGGGTGCTTCAGCGCCAGGTTCAGATCGTCCAGCTTTTCCTCACACTTGGCGATCTCGTCCAGCAGCAGCTCCACCTCGCTCATCACGACGCTGGCTTCGTCCAGCCTGGCCAGCAGCTTCTCCGTCTCGGAGGGGCGGCGGTTCCTGTCGCCGGAAAAGGCGTTGGTGATGCGGGTCGTCACTTCGGAGGGGGCCAGTTGATTGAAAATGTTCATGGGATAGTCCTTTCTGTATTGCAATATCGTGTATATTTCGTGCAGAATTTTGTGTTAATCGGCTAAAAACTCCTGAGAGGAGGAGCAGGGAGCCAACCGCCACCGTATTGGGCAGCGTCAACCCTCCAAGGAGGGTCATCGACAGAGTACCACAATTTTGCCGAAAAGGCAAGCCGTTCCGCCCTGCCATCGCAAAAAACGTTATCTTATCTTGTATTTTTCGTACAGTATATTCTAATAACGTGGAGGCAACCGCACTGGCGCCGAGCCATCACCGGTCACACCTTCCCGTAATAGAACAGGTCACACTTGATCATGCCGTTGTACAGCTTCCGTTTCTTCTTCGCCCGCCTGCCGAAGGCCGTCTCGAAGCCCTCATAGCTGGACAGGATGGCCACCCGCCAGCCCTCCGGCAGCAGGGAAACGGTGTGCCCAAAGTCGTGGTAGAGCTGGGCCACCTCCGTCTCATCCATCAGCCGCTCCCCGTAGGGCGGGTTGGTGACGATGCGGCCATAGGGGCTGGTGGAGTAGAACCGACGTGCGTCATATTGTTCAAAATGGACGGTATCTTCCACTCCTGCCTTCTCTGCGTTGGATTGGGCGATGGCGACGGCGGCGGGGTCGATGTCGCCGCCCCAGATGTCATAGGCCCGGTCATACTCCTTATCCATGGCCTCGTTGGCGGCGTCCATCCAGGCCCGCCGGGGGATGCAGCCCCATTTCTCGGCGGAGAAGTCCCGGTTCAGGCCGGGGGCCCGGTTCTTGGCGATGAGGGCGGCCTCGATGGCGATGGTGCCGCTGCCGCAGAAGGGGTCGCAGAAGGGGTCCAGCCCCTTGTAACCGGTCAGCAGCACCAGCGCCGCCGCCAGCGTCTCCCGGAGGGGGGCTTCCACCCCCACCGCCCGATAGCCCCGCTTGTACAGGCCGGGGCCGGTGGTGTCCAGGCAGATGTGGACCTCATCCTTCATAATAGAGAACTGGATTTGGTAGGTCTCCCCGGTCTCCGGTAGCCATTCCGCGCCGTACACCTGGCCCAGCTTGGCGGAGGCCGCCTTCTTCACGATGGACTGGCAGGCGGGGACGGAGTGGAGCTGGCTGGAGATGGAGTAGCCCTTCACCGGAAAGGCCCCCTCCCTGGGGATCCAGTCCTGCCAGTTCACCGCTTTCACCCCCTGGAACAGCTCCTCAAAGGTGGTGGCGGTAAATTCGTTCAGCACCAGCAGCACCCGCGCCCCCACACGGAGGTTCAGGTTCAGCCGGGGGATGTCGGCCAGCGTGCCCCGGCAGCTGACCCGGCCGTTCTCCGCCCGGACATCCGCCATGTGGAGGCGTTTCAGCTCGTCCGCCACCAGCTTTTCCACCCCCAGGTAGCAGGGGACTTCCAGTTTGATTGAATCCATTTTGTAGTTTCCTTTTGATTTATTACGTTTTGTTTTTAATTATCCATGTCGGTCGGGGGAAAGGCAGTAGGGGCGCACAGTGTGCGCCCGGCTACCCCTTCGCGTCTTGCCGCCTTTTCCTAAGGGAATGTTCTTTCGAGTCAGGGTTACGCCAAGTCAGTTTTCCCTTACAGACGTTGTCTCAGGAGAAAACGGGGCGGGCGCACACTGTGCGCCCCTACTGGATGAAGGAAAACTGGCGGTTTTAGCCACCGCCACTAACAGCTAACAGCTCCGCCCCGAAGGGGCGTCTAACCACTAGCCACTAGCCACAAGCCACTAAAAAAATCCGCCCCTCCACAATACCTGCGGAAGGGCGGCTTTTCCCGGTTCAGCCGGGCCGACCCCTTCCGATGCCGACCCGGGAAATGCAGTTGTAAAACGTGTTTTCGTTAAAGGCTCAGCACAGCTTGCTCCCGGCGGGGATGCCGTCGTCCAGCATCAGCAGGTTCAGCACCTCCTCGCCGTGCTCCTTCCGGACGGCGGAAATCAGCATACCGTTGGACTCCAGCCCCATCATCTTCCGGGGCGGCAGGTTCACGATGGCCACCAGGGTCTTGCCCACCAGCTCCTCCGGCTTATACCATTTGGCGATGCCGGAGAGGATTTGCCGGTCAACGCCGGTGCCGTCGTCCAGGATGAATCGCAGCAGCTTGGTGGACTTCTTCACCGGCTGGCAGTCCTTCACCTTCACCACCCGGAAGTCGCTCTTTTCAAAGGTGGCGAAGTCCACCTGCTCCTCCAACTGGGGCTCCAGCTCCAGGGCGGGGGCGGCAGCCCGCTGCTCCTCCAGCTTGTGCTGCTCCTCAATGGCGGCCAGCTCGGTCAGCTCCTTCTTCAGGTCGATGCGGGGGAACAGGTTCTCTCCCTTGGTGACGGAAGCCTCCGGGCTCAGGCAGCCCCAGACCGCCGCGTCCTCCCAGCTGTTTTTGTCGGAGCCGATTTGGGCGGCGATTTTTTCCGCCGTCTCCGGTATGAAGGGGGTCAGCAGGGTGGCGCAGATGCGGATGGTCTCCAGCAGGTTGTACATGACCCGGGCCAGGCGGGGGCGCTGCTCCTCGCTGCGGGCCAGAATCCAGGGGGCGTTCTCATCGATATACTTGTTGGCCCGGTCGATGACCTTGAAAATCTCCACCAGGGCGCTCTGGAAGGTATAGGTTTCCATCAGCCCCTCGTACTTTTCCCGCAGGGAGGAGGCCATGGCGATGAGCTCGGCGTCCTTCTCCTCATCGGCGGTCTGCTCGGCGGGCAGCTTGCCGCCGAAGTACTTGCCCACCATGGCGGTGGTGCGGCTGACCAGGTTGCCCAGGTTGTTGGCCAGGTCCACGTTGATGCGGTTGATGAGCAGCTCGTTGGAGAAGTTGCCGTCGCTGCCGAAGGGGAACTCCCGCATGAGGTAGTACCGCAGGGCGTCCACGCCGTAGCGCTGGGCCAGAATCACCGGGTCCACCACGTTGACGGTGGTGTTCTCCTTGCTCTTGGAGATTTTGCCGCCGTCCAGCAGCAGCCAGCCGTGGCCGTACACCTTCTTCGGCAGGGGCAGCCCCAGGCTCATCAGCATGGCGGGCCAGATGATGGAGTGGAAGCGGACGATCTCCTTGCCCACGAAGTGGACGTCGGCGGGCCAATACTTGTCGAAGTCGTCATATTTGTCGTTCTCATAGCCCAGGGCGTTGATATAGTTGCTCAGGGCGTCGATCCAGACGTAGACGACGTGCTTCTCGTCAAAGGTGACAGGGATGCCCCAGGAGAAGCTGGTGCGGGAGACGCACAGGTCCTCCAACCCTGGGTCGATGAAGTTGTTCACCATCTCGTTCACCCGGCTCTTGGGCTCCAGAAAGTCGGTCTTGGTCAGCAGGTCCCGGATGGGCTGCTGATACTTGGACAGGCGGAAGAAGTACGCCTCCTCCTCCGCGTCCTTCACGGGGCGGCCGCAGTCGGGGCACTTGCCGTCCACCAGCTGGCTCTCCGTCCAGAAGGACTCGCAGGGAACGCAGTACTTGCCCTTGTAGGTGCCCTTGTAGATGTCGCCCTTGTCATACATCTTCTTGAAGATGGCCTGGACGGACTTGCAGTGATAGTCGTCCGTGGTGCGGATGAACCGGTCGTTGGAGATGTTCATCAGCTTCCACAGGTCTTTGATGCCGCCGGGGGCGGTGACGATATTGTCCACGAACTGCTGGGGGGTGACGCCAGCCTCTTTCGCCTTGGTTTCGATTTTCTGCCCATGCTCGTCCGTGCCGGTGAGGAACATGACGTCATAGCCGCACATCCGCTTGTAGCGGGCCATGACATCGGTGGCCACAGTGCAGTAGGTGTGGCCGATGTGGAGCTTGTCGGACGGGTAGTAGATGGGGGTGGTGATATAGAACTTCTTTGACATATAGCTTTCCTCCTGGACGCCGCCGAATGGAAGCGGGGTCAGATTTTGTACATAGTGCAGTATTATTATATACGGTTTTGGGAGGAGATGCAAGGGGGATTTCAAGGCTTCAGGAGGAAGGGAACAGCGAAGCGAGAACATTCATCTTACTAATCTTTAATGTTGTATTTTTCGGACATCCTTTTCTCGAATTCACGTGATTCTTTATCGTCAGCATCATCAATAAAATTGGGTTCCGGAATTCCGATACCCTCTAACTCAGCATAGTAGGAAAATGGGTCAAATTCGTTGAAACTTGACTTGCAATCATCCAGTTCATCAGCTATGCATTGTCCAAGAGCGTTTCGAGTAAAATGTTTGGAGATAACTTCCAAAATCGCGACAACCAACTCCTTGTGGAAGAGTATACGCTCTTCTGGCGGAAGTTCATGAAATTGTTCCATTGAAATGTCATTCATATTCAATATATTTTCAAAATAAGTTTTATATTCAATGTCACTTCTAGCCTTTAAAAGATATGGATATCTTTCAGGGTTAATAAAGGATTTAAACATCGCCCTTAAATAGGAATCCTCAATACGATCTGCTTGCTCATCATATTTACCAGAAAGATAGTCTGGATGAACGTTGAGGTATTTGGCAATCCGGTTCAACAAGTCAGGTGACATTTCTCCAGCATCTAAACAACGACGTATAGTTTTCTCAGTTCTTCCGATTTCTTCATAGGCGTTTCCTAATTTTCTGATGCTACAATTACGGAGATGAAGCACTTCCAAGAAGCGTTCCTTATTGATGGATACTTTTTGAACTTTTTTATTTCCCATATTTGCGTTCCCCCTTGTATGCGTACATTTATAGCAAAAACGCCGCACCCCGATGTATTGACAGCATTCCTATATTGAGCTATAATTATTATAGCAGATGCGGACTATAATGTCCACTGCAAATTACATATATGGAGGTTGCTTATGGACAGAAAGGAAAAAAAGAAAAAAAGGATTTCATTCGTGGAAAAATTGATTTAGGAAATGGCCGATTCAAAGATTATGAGGTAGATAAGTTAATGGATATGGTGAGCAATCCGAACAAATACGAGGGGAAGGAAAAGACAGTACGAGATTCAGGTAGGGGAATATCATCTGATGGAAGGTATTGGTGGCAGGAAGAGTCGACATATACTATTAAAAATGATGATACAGGTATGAGAATTGAAGAGGACTATTCCTATAAAGATGATGATGGGGATAGACGAGAAGCACACCGAGTATATAAAACAGGTCGGGAAATTTTGAACCTGATTGATAAGTTTTTTGGATAAATATAACAAAAGAAAGCCCCTGAAAACTCTAGGATATGCTCCCTTTATGAGAGGCAGTGAAAAAACAAAAACACTGTTAATCATAAAGGGAGCATATCATGGTAACCTGTGGCCCCCCTCTTAAGAATCTCCCCGTATTCCCCTGGCGGCCTGCGCCTTGTCTCTACCGTTTCGTGGTTCCACAGGCAACAGACGATGTAACTTGATACGCACCAAAGCTGCCGCCTATGGCGGCTGGGGAC
>JAJPXL010000087.1 GCA_021205455.1 Clostridiales bacterium | reverse complement strand
GGTTTCTTAAGGGGGAGCGAGGCCCCGAAGCTCCCCCTTGAGCCGCCCTCTTTTGCTACTTTTCTCGGCGGAGCGAGAAAAGTAGGCCCTGCCCTGGCAAGGGCAAATACGGTATTTCATTTAAAGAACCATATCTAAGGAAAAACACCCCCACCGGGATGGCAAGAACGCAGCTCCTTTCTCAATCCCTGTCTAAGAAGCCCCCATAACCTGATACCATTGCCCCTGAAACAAAAGCACCCCCACCCAGAACATATCCTGTTCCGGGTGGGGGTAAATTTCCGTCAACCCATCTCCGTTTACGCGCTGGCTTCCAGCTCGGCCACGGCCTGCCGCACCAGGGCGGTCAGCGCCTCCGGGCTCTTCCCGGCGGGGTCGATGGGCGCTCCGTAGAGCACCTGCACCCGGTACCGGTGGCCGGTCTTGAAGTTGAACAGGTTGGGCAGCCTGTGCCCCTTAGGGAAGATCTCAAAGCCCCCCTTGATGCAGACAGGGACGATGGGGACGCCGGTCTGCACCGCCAGCATGGCGGGCCCCTTCTTGAAGGCGGCCAGGCGGCCGTCCCTGCTGCGGGTGCCCTCCGGGAAGGCCAGGACGCCCCACTTCTCCCTCAGGCGGGCAGCCAGGGCGTGCATACTGTCCCCCACGGCGCCGCTCCGGTCGATGGGCACCATGCCGCCCACCCGGCACAGCAGCCGGTTCAGCCGGGAGCCCTGGAACAGCTCCTGCTTCGCCATGCAGCACAGCTTGCCGAGCCGTTCCCTGCGGAAGGTCAGGGTCAGGTAGAGGTAGTCAAAATTGGAGACGTGGTTGGCGCAGATGATGTAGCCCGTGTCGGTGGGCAGCAGATGGGCCCCACGGACATTGACCCTGTAGAAGGTGCGAATCAGGAACCGGGCCATGCGCATCAGGGTGTAGTCAATATTCTTATGGGTCAGGGGGTACTGGATCAGCTTCTTCCGCACCACCGTCTCCGGATGGCTGCACCAGCCCACCAGGTCGCCCACAGTGGTGTCCTGGTGGAGCATATCGTCGATGCGCACGTCGGTCAGCTTCTCCAGCTGGACGCACAGCTCCACCGCAGAGAGGGAGTCCAGCGCCAGATCCTGTTTCAGTCGGCTTTCCGGCGTGAACGCCTCCTGACCGGTGACCTGCCGCACCGCGTAGGCCACCTTCTCCTCCACGGTGCTGAGCTGGGGCGCGTCGGCCAGGGCCGCCTCCACGGAGGTGCGCTTCGCCTCCAGCAGCTTCCGCAGCTGGTAGCGCTTGGGCTTGCCCAGGGCGGTGCGGGGGATGTGGGGGACAAAGTGGATGCCGTGGAGCTTCATGTTCTGGGGGCTTTCCGCGCTGCGGCTGCGGAAAGCGGCCTCCACGGTTTCCGCAGCCGCCTGCTCCTCCTGCACCACGAAGCAATGCACCTCGTCATAGCTGCCGTCCTCACCGCAGGGGATGCCGCAGGCGGTGAAGTCCTTCACGCCGGGCAGTCCGGCGTAGTTGGCCTCGATGTCATCCGGGGCCACCTTCTTGCCGGTAGCCAGGACGATGTTCTCCTTGCAGCGGCCGTTGATGTGGACGTTGCCTCGCTCGTCCAGGCTGGCCAGGTCGCCGGTGCGGAACCAGCCGTCCGGGGTGTAGGCCTCCGCCGTCCGCTCCGGGTCATCAAAGTAGCCCAGCATTTGGGAGGGATTCCTCAGCAGCAGCTCCCTGTCCTGGGAGAGCTTCATCTCTACGCCGGGGTAGGGCCTGCCGCAGCTGTCCGTGGTAAGGTGCTTCCCGTAGTTCCCCAGGGTGGGGATGCTGGTCTCGGTGGCCCCGTAGGTGATGAGCACCCGGAACCCCGCCCCGAAGAAGAAGTCCGCCACCTCCGACCGCATGGGCGCGCCGCCGCACACCAGAATGTCCGCGCTGCCGCCGATGCCCCGATTGATAGAGGAGAACAGCACCTTGCCGGGGTTCAGCCCCCAGCGCTTGCGGACGGCCAGGCACAGGGGGTGGAGGGCGTGAAAGAGGACGGACGCCGCCCGGCTGGCCTGAATCTTCTGCTGGATGGAGCTATATAGCAGCTCGTACACCTTGGGCACGCCGCAGTAGATGGTGGGATGGTAGGCGTTGAAGGCCCCCATGATGCAGGCGGCGCTGAGCTCCTCCAGGTAGCAGACGCTGCTCTGGTGGAGGGCGGGGGCGATGCACTGGGCGTACAGCCCGTAGATGTGGGAGTTGGGCAGGAAGGCCATGAACCGCTGGCGGTCATCGTCCACATAGTTGCAGTGGAGGATCATCTCAATGGAGCGGAGGGCGCTCTCCTCCGAGTGGAGGATACCGGCGGCGGTGGAGGTGGTGCCGGAGGAAAAAATCAGCACCGCCGCCTCCGGGTTGGAAAACGCCGTCTCCCCTGTGCGGGGGACGGACTGGGTCTGGCTGCCGTCCTCCAGCCGGTACAGGTTCACCCCCTCCATGGGGTCGTCCAGCACGGCGGCGGTGGCGTCGGTCAGGTAAAGCCCCCGCAGGCGGGCCTTCTGCGCAATGTGCAGCATCTCCTCATGGGCGTAGGAATGGTCCAGGGCGGCGCAGGTGCAACCCAGCCGGGAGATGGCGTAAAAGGCCATATGCCACTCCGGGCAGGCCGCGCCGCAGATGCCGATCCGGTCGCCGGGCCGGTAGCCCGCCTGGAGCAGCACCTGATAGTAGCGCTCGATGCCGTCAAAGAGCTGGCGGTAGGTCAGCGTGCGGAGGGTGACGCCGTCCTTTTGCATTTGGCAGACGGCGGTGCGCTCCAGGCCGGAGGCGTTGCGGGATGCGATGACTTCATATAAGCTCATGGTTGAGCCACCTCGTTTACTCGTGATATAAACCGGGCGAAAATACGCCCGTTTCAGTATACCAGAAACGGCGCTGATTGCAACCTATATGCGAAAAATTCACAAAAATGTAGCATTTTATACCACAAAAAGCCCTGCCGACGGCAGGGCAAAGGGCATAGAGCTATGTCAACAACTTAGAATGTTCCTTCCGGTTTCCTAAGGGGGATATGTCCCCGTACAGAATTCCTAATAGGCTACGATATTGAAGGATAAGGCGCAAGCCGCCCGGCGGGCAAAGATGGCGTTTCCTTTTAAAGCGCCACATCCAGCTTTCTGGCATTCGGGAGCAAATCAGAGCGCCCCCTGCCGCCGCGGGCTAACCGCCAGCGGAGGCCAGCGCCTTCCCCATCCAGACCAAATCATACCACCGCCCAAACTTGTAGCCGCAGCGCGGATAGCGCCCCAGCTCGGCAAAGCCCCGGTTGGCGTGAAACCGGACGCTGGCGTGGGTGATGTACTCGTCCTCCGCCTCGGCGTCCGCAATCAGGGCGCACAGGCTGACGATCCCCTGACCGCGAAGCAGCTCCTCCAGCCTGGCATAGAGGGCCGTGCCCAGCCCCTGCCCACGGGCGTCCCGGCGCAGGTAGATGGACGGCTCCGCCACCCAGGCGAAGGCCGCCCGGTCGTGGAAGGGGGCGGCGTAGGCATAGCCCAGCACCTCCCCGGCTTTTTCCGCCACCAGGTAGGGGTAGCGGCCCTGAATCGCCTCCATCCGGCGGCGAAACTCCGCGGCGTCCGGCGGCTCGTACTCAAAGGTGATGGCGGTCTCCAGCACATAGGGGGCGTAAATGGCCGCCAGGGCGGCGGCGTCCCCCGGCCTGGCAGCGCGGATGGTGTAGCCCATTACAGCGCCGTCCTTTCTGCGTCCCGGGGCGGAAGCTCCTGCTCCAGCAGGGGAATCAGGTCGTCCAGCCGCGCCACGCAGGCCCACAGCAGGGGCTGGAGACAGTCCTCCGCCGGGCTCTGGTCGGGCACCAGCACCGGCCTGCACCCCGCCCCAAAGGCGGAGATGATGCCGTTGGGGGAATCCTCCACGGCGACGCACGCCTCCGGCGGCAGATGTAGCGCCTCACAGGCGTAGCGGTAGACGTCCGGCGCAGGCTTGCCCCGGGGGACGGCCCTGGCGCTGATGACGTTGTCAAAGTCCCCCTCCAGGCCGAACCGGGCCAGCATACGCCGGGCCTTGTCCGGGGCGTTGGCGGTGACCAGCGCCAGCTCCGCCTGCCGGGTGTGGAGGAAATCCAGCAGCGCCCGCGCCCCAGGCTTCAGGGGGATGGGGTCGGTCTCCAGCACGTCCCCCATCAGCTCGATGCGCTTCTCCCGCAGGGCGCGGTAGGAGACCTCCGGGCCGTACAGCCGCCGGATAAACCAGGCGTTATAGGGCGCGCCCAGGCTGCGCAGCTGGAGGCCCTGGGTGCGGGTTATGGGGCAGCCCAGGGCCTGGCCGGCCTCCTGCCAGTAACGGACATAGTAGGGTTCCGTGTCGATCAGGGTGCCGTCCAGGTCGAAGAGGATGGCGAGGATTGGCTCAGACATAGCGAAGGCTCCTTGTACTCAGGTAAGGTGGAACGGGGCATGGCGAGGGATGGCGAAGGCGGTCGGGCGGGGCCAAACCCCGTCGCAAGGCCGCGCCGGATGTCTAATAAAATCGGATGAAAGTTGCAAAAAATGGAAATAACCGGTTGATATATGGTAGAAAAGGTGCTAAATTATTCCTGATGGCAGCCGTGGGCCGCCGGAGTTCACAGGAAAAGGAGCGGTTACTTTTGGATACGATGAAAATTTTGATTGCCGACGCCGACGAGGCGTTTCGCGCAGCTTTGGCAGACCTGATCCGGCGGGAGCAGGATATGGAGGTGGTCCTCCAGACGGCGAACGGGGAGGAAGCGGGGGACTACCTGCTGCGTCACGAGGTGGACGTGCTGCTGATGGATACGGTGCTGGCTCGGGTGGACGGGATGGAGCTGCTGAACCGCATCGCCCGCAGCGAGGGGCGGAAGCCCATCATCCTGGTGCTGTCCGGCTTCCTGCGGGGCAACGTGGTGCGGCAGGCGGCCAGCCTGGGGGCGGACTACTTTATGATGAAGCCCTGCCGTCCGGCGGCGGTGCTGGAGCGGGTCCGCCAAATCGCAGACAAGGCCCCGGAGGAGGCCCGGGACGCCGCAGGGCTGGAGACCCGGGTCACCGCCATCATCCACGAGATTGGGGTGCCCGCCCACATCAAGGGGTATCAGTACCTACGGGAGGCCATCCTGATTGCGGTGGACGATATGGACGTTATCAACGCGGTGACGAAGGTGCTTTACCCGGAGGTAGCCCGGCGCTACGGCACCACCGCCAGCCGAGTGGAACGGGCCATCCGCCACGCCATCGAGGTGGCCTGGGACAGAGGGGACATCGAGACGCTGCAAAAATACTTCGGCTACACCGTCTCCAACGCAAAGGGGAAGCCCACCAACAGCGAGTTTATCGCCATGATTGCCGACCGGCTCCAGCTCCAGCAGAAGAGCAACGGCTGAACCGCCGGAAATGGGAAACCCATTGGCAGGGGATACGCCTGCCAATGGGTTTTGCTCATCACAGCTTAGGGGTGCGGTAGGTGATTTGATGGCGGGACGGGCCGTTGGAAACCATGGTGATGGGGGCCTGAATGTGCTGCTCAATGAAGTCCACATAGGCCTTGGCGTTGTCCGGCAGCGCGTCATAATCCCTGATGGCGGAGATGTCGGTTTTCCAGCCGGGCAGGGTGGTAAAGACAGGTTTGGCCCGCTCCAGCCTGGCGGGGATGGGGAAGGTGTCCGTCACCTGGCCGTCGATCTCGTAGCCGGTGCAGACCGGAATCTCATCCAGGTAGCTGAGCACGTCCAGGCAGGTCAGCGCCACCTGGGTCGCGCCCTGCACCATGCAGCCGTACTGGGTGGCCACGGTGTCGAACCAGCCCACCCGACGGGGGCGGCCGGTGGTGGCGCCGAACTCACCCTTGTCGCCGCCACGGCGGCGCAGCTCGTCCCCGGCGTCGCCCAGCAGCTCGCTGACGAAGGGCTCCGTCTTGGCCCCGACGCAGGAGGAATATGCCTTCGTGACGGCGATCACCTCCTTGATGGCGGTGGGCGGCACGCAGGCCCCCACAGCGCCGAAGCCGGCCAGGGTGTGGCTGGAGGTGGTCATGGGGTAGATGCCCAGGTCTGGGTCCTTCATGGAGCCCAGCTGACCCTCCAGCAGGATGGTCTTGCCGGCCTTCTCCGCATCGTGGACAAACTGGACGGCGTCCCCCACATAGGGGCGAATCACCTCCCGGCAGCCCAGCAGCTCCTCATACAGGGCCTGGGCGTCCAGCTCCGGTTTATGGTACATATAGCGGAACAGGATGTTCTTGCGCTCCACCGCGTCGGTGAGCCGCCGCATCAGCCGCTGGTCGTCATACAGGTCGCAGACCTGGATGCCGGTTTTCGCGTATTTATCGGAATAAAAGGGGGCGATGCCGCTCTTGGTGGAGCCGAAGGCCTTGCCGCCCAGCCGTTCCTCCTCGTAGGTGTCCTGCAGGACGTGATAGGGCATCAAAATCTGCGCGCGCTCGGAAATGAGCAGGTTAGGCGCGGGTACCCCCTGGCCGGTGATGTCCTCCAGCTCCGCGATGAGGCGCTTGATGTCCAGCGCGACGCCGTTGCCGATGACGTTGGTGACATGGGGGTAAAAGGTGCCGGAGGGCAGGATATGCAGGGCGAATCTGCCGTAGTCATTGATGATGGTGTGCCCTGCGTTGGCGCCGCCCTGGAAACGGATGACAACATCAGACGTTTCGGCAAGCATATCGGTAATTTTCCCCTTGCCTTCGTCGCCCCAGTTTGCACCTACGATTGCTTTAACCATGATGTTTTCTCCTTTTTGCCCCGGCAGCGGGTGCCGAAGCAGCGTGATATGTGCGAGGAACGCTGCCCGCGCCGCCGCGCAGCGGCCACGGGCAAGTTTATTATACGGGTTTCCAGGCATAATTGCAAGGAGAAAAACGGGGGAGCGGGAAAAATCAGGGCATTTCCAGCGTCCCATCCGGCAGATGCCAGCGCTCCGCCCCGGAGAATGCCCCGCCCCGGGCGTCCTGCACCTGCCAGGTCACCCGCAGCGTGTCCGCCTCCCGGCACACCTCGGCCGTGAGGGCGCACTGCCAGGGGGCGAACCAGCGGGAACGGCTTCGGGCCGCGCTGCGCTCCGCCCCGGCCAGCCGGGCCAGCCGGGCGGCCCTGCGGCGGAAGCAGGCGTCCATGTGCCGATAGAAGCGGTTCAGCTGCGTTCGTGTCCGCTTTGCCCCGCCGGAGAAGCAGGGCAGAACGGCGGAGGCCGTCAGCACGGCCTCCCCGTCCTCCTGGAACGTCTTTTCCCAGGGGGGCATGGTAACGGTAAGGGGGGACTCCGGGGGCTGCTTCATGGGATACCTC
>JAJPXL010000130.1 GCA_021205455.1 Clostridiales bacterium | reverse complement strand
TTTCATGCCTCTATTTTACCATATCTTCCCCGAATTTTAAATGCTGTTGCCCTGGGGTCAGGCAATCTCCGCTTGTAATTTTCACCGGGACACGGTACAATAGGCAGAGAACCGGGTTCTTTTGCAGACGCGGTCATCCGCTTAAGAGAATCGCGCTCCCTGGGAAAGAATGAGAAAGGAACTCCGTTCTTGCCCTCCCGGCGGCACCTTTCTTGTCCCGCCGAGAAAGGCAGGCCCCGCTCTGTCCAGGGCAAAAGCCGATTTCCCTTATCCAACCATATCGAAGGAGAAAATGCCCGGCCGCAGGAACAGAAATCCGCCGCTATCGGGAACAGAAACGAGGAACGAAATGCAAATCGGCAACGTGACAATCGACGCGCCCCTGGCGCTGGCCCCCATGGCCGGGGTGACCGACCTGGCCTTTCGGACGGTATGCCGCCGGTTCGGGGCCGGCTACACGGTGACGGAGATGGTGTCCGCCAAGGCGCTGTGCTTCCAGGACGGCAAGACCCTCCGCCTGCTGGAGCTGGGGGCGGAGGAGCATCCGGCGGCCGTCCAAATCTTCGGCAGCGAGCCGGACTGCATGGCCCAGGCCGCCGAGAAGGTGATGGCCGTCGCCCACCCCGACATCATCGACATCAACATGGGCTGCCCGGTGCCCAAGGTGGCGGGCAACGGGGACGGCTCCGCCCTGATGAAGGACCCGGACAAGGCCGCCGCCATTGTGGAGGCGGTGCGCCGGGCGGTGGGCGTGCCGGTGACGGTGAAGACCCGGAAGGGCTGGGACAAGGGCAGCGTCAACGCGGTGGCCTTCGCCCAGTGCCTGGAGGCGGCGGGGGCCGCCGCCGTCACCATTCACGGCCGGACGAAAACTCAGATGTACTCCGGCAAGGCGGACTGGGACATCATCCGGGCCGTGCGGCAGGGGGTGTCCATCCCGGTGATTGCCAACGGCGACATTTTTGAGCCGGAGGACGCGCCCCACATCCTCCGCTACACCGGCTGTGAGATGGCCATGGTGGGCCGGGGCGCCTTCGGCAACCCCTGGCTGTTCCGGCGGGGGCTGGCCGCCATCCGGGGGGAGCCCATTCCCCCGGAACCCACGGTGGAGGAGCGGTGCGACACCGCCATGGGCCAGTTCGCCCTGGCCAGGGAGCAGAAGGGGGAGAAGATCGCCTGCCTGGAGGCCCGGAAGCACTACGCCTGGTACCTGCGGGGGGTGCGGGGGGCCGCCCGCTGGAAGGATCGCATCAGCCGCGTCTCCACCATGGACGATTTGGAGCGGCTCACCGACGCCATGAAACGGGATTTGGGGAGACGCTGAAACTGTTCGGGAACCGGTTGCCATTTCCGGAAAAACCTGCTATAATAATGCCTGTCCATTCAACTGTTCTGAATTTTCATGTTCTGAGGTAACTGCTTATGGAGCGTTTTGTCAGGGATTTGAAGAAATACTACCGTTATATGCTGTATTCCGCCGAGGCCCAGCTGAAAAACGAGGTGGCCGGTTCCTTCCTGAACTGGCTGTGGTGGATTCTGGACCCGCTGCTGTTCATGCTGGTGTACACCTTCGTGTACGCGATGATTTTCGGCAGGTCGCAGCAGTATCTGTGCGCCTTCATCTTCATCGGCTACAGCAGCTGGACGTTTTTCCAGAAGAGCGTCAACTCCAGCGTCCGGCTCATTAAGCAGTATCGGGGCGTGGTCTCCAAGGTGTATGTGCCGAAGTTCGCCCTGGTGGTGTCCACCATGCTGGTGCAGGGGTTCAAGCTGCTGATTTCCCTGGGGCTGGTGCTGATTACCATGATTCTCTATCAGGTGCCCTATTATCCCACGGTGTTCTGGCTGATTCCCTACCTAGTGATGCTGTTCCTGCTGACCTTCGGGTTGAGTATGCTGCTGCTCCACTTCGGCGTGTTCCTGGAGGACCTGGCCAACATCGTCAACGTGATTCTGCGGCTGCTGTTCTACCTCTCCGGTATCTTCTACAATATAGAGACCTCCAACATGAACGCCACGCTGCGCAACGCGCTGATTCACCTGAACCCCACCTGTTTCGTCATCACCTCCCTGCGCAACGCCATGCTGTATGGGCAGACGCCGGAGGTGGACTGGCTGGTGGCCTGGATGTTTGCCGGGTTGACGCTGTCCATCATCGGCATCCGGGTGGTGTACAAGTACGAGCGCCGGTATGTCAAGGCCATTTGAATCGTCGAAACCCGCCGCCGCACATCTGTGCGGCGGCGGGTTTTTGGTTGCGGCGTCCTGCTTCCCGTTCCGGGGATGGCGTTGAAACGGACTGCACAGGCGGCGTGCAGAAATCTTTTTATGCGCGCCCCAGACTTCGCGCATCTTCTCCGTCCCCAGGGCATAGAATAGTGGGTATTCTTTGGGAGCCGCCGGGGGCGGCTCCCGACATGGGAGGGAACCGTATGAGCGAGAAAGAGAGGCCCCGGCAGACGCCGGAGCCGAAGCGGGAGCAGGACCTGGACGACCTGATCTATGCCCTTTCTGACGTGCCCACGGTCAGCGACCGATAGGCAAAGCCCGACTCCTGGGAGTCGGGCTTTGCTGTAATCGGATGGGAGCTGCCGGAAGCCCCATATCAGCGGGGATTCTGGATGGCGGCCTGGGCGGCAGCCAGACGGGCGATGGGCACCCGGAAGGGGCTGCACGAAACGTAGGTCAGGCCGATGTCATGGCAGAACTTGATGGAGGTGGGGTCGCCGCCGTGCTCGCCGCAGATGCCCATGTGCATATTCGGGCGAACCTCACGGCCATAGTCCACGGCGATTTTCATCAGACGGCCCACACCCCGGCGGTCCAGCCGCTGGAAGGGGTCGTGCTCCAGCAGCTTCTTGTCCAGATAGTCCCCCAGGAACTTGCCGGAGTCGTCCCGGCTGAAGCCCCAGGTCATCTGGGTCAGGTCGTTGGTGCCGAAGCAGAAGAACTCCGCTTCCTCGGCGATGCGGTCGGCGGCCAGGGCGGCCCGGGGCAGCTCGATCATGGTGCCCACCTCATAGGGCAGGTCGATGCCGGACTCCGCGATGATTTTGTCCGCCACGGCGGTGATGATGCCCTTGACGTACTTCACCTCGCTCTTGGAGGCCACCAGGGGAATCATAATCTCCGGGATGACCTTCATACCGGTCTCCCGATAGACGTTCAGCGCGGCCTCGATGATGGCCTGGGTCTGCATTTCGGCGATTTCGTTATACTTGATGGGCAGGCGGCAGCCCCGCAGGCCCATCATGGGGTTGACCTCCTGGAGGCTGACCACCACGGCGTTCAAATCGTCAAAGGTCATGCCCATGGTCTCGGCCAGGGCGGCGATGTCCTCCTTCTCCTTGGGCAGGAACTCGTGGAGCGGCGGGTCCAGCAGGCGGATGGTGACGGGCAGGCCCTTCATGGCCTTGAAGATGCCCTCAAAGTCGCCCCGCTGCATGGGCAGAATCTTGTCCAGCGCCTTTTTCCGCTGCTCGGCGGTGGAGGCCACAATCATCTCCCGCACGGCGGGGATGCGGTCCTCGGCGAAGAACATATGCTCGGTGCGGGTCAGACCCACGCCCTCCGCGCCAAAACTCAGGGCGACCCCTGCGTCATGGGCGTTGTCGGCGTTGGTGCGGACGGACATCTGGCGGTATTTGTCGGCCCACTCCATGATGGTGGCGAAGTCGCCGGAGATGCTGGCCTCCTCGGTGGCCAGCTTGCCCAGGTAGACGTTGCCGGTGCTGCCGTCCAGGGAGAGGAAGTCGCCCTCGTGAATGGTGACGCCGCCCAGTACGGCGGTCTTGGCGTCCTCATCCACTATCAGGTCGGCGACGCCGGCCACGCAGCAGCGGCCCATGCCCCGGGCCACCACAGCGGCGTGGGAGGCGCGGCCGCCCCGGGCGGTCAGCACACCCTCGGACACCTGCATACCCACGATGTCCTCCGTGGAGGTCTCCTGGCGCACCAGCACCACGGGGCCGTTCTTGGCCTGGGCTTCGCAGTCCTCAGCGGTGAAGTAGGCCGCGCCGCAGCCTGCGCCGGGGGAGGCGGGGACGCCGGTGGCGATGGGGATTGCCTGGGCCAGCGCCTCCTTGGTGAAGTTGTCATGCAGTACGGCGTCCAGGCTCTCCGGCTCCAGCATCAGCAGCGCCTCCTGCTCGGAGATCAGCCCCTCCTTCACCAGATCCACGGCGATTTTCAGCGCCGCGCCGGGGGTGCGCTTGCCGTTCCGGGTCTGGAGCATATAGAGGTGGCCCCGCTCGATGGTGAACTCCATATCCTGCATATCCCGATAGTGGTTCTCCAGCCGGGTGGCGATGTCCACAAACTCCTCGTAGACGGCGGGATTGATTTTTTCCAGCTCGGAGATGTCGGAGGTGCGGCGGATGCCGGCCACCACGTCCTCGCCCTGGGCGTTCATCAGGAAGTCGCCATACAGCTTCTTCTCGCCGGTGACGGGGTCGCGGGTGAAGGCCACGCCGGTGCCGGAGTCATTGCCCCAGTTGCCGAACACCATGGTCTGCACGTTGACGGCGGTGCCCCAGGAGTCGGGGATGTCATGCTGGGCGCGGTAGTAGATGGCGCGCTTGTTGTTCCAGGAGCGGAACACGGCCTGGACGGCCTCCATCAGCTGCACCTTGGGCTCCTGGGGGAAGTCCTCCCCCTTCTGGGAGCGGTAATACTCCTTAAAGCGGACCACCAGCTCCTGCATATCCTCGGCGGTCAGCTCGCTGTCCAGCGCCACGCCCCGCTTTTCCTTCACATCGTCAATGATGCGCTCAAAGCTGCGTTTGTCCAGCTCCATCACCACGTCAGAGAACATCTGAATGAACCGGCGGTAGGAGTCGTACACAAAGCGGGGGTTATTCGTCAGCTTCACCAGGCCCTGGGCCACGGTGTCGTTGATACCCAAATTCAGGATTGTGTCCATCATGCCAGGCATGGAGGCCCGTGCGCCGGAGCGGACGGAGACCAGCAGAGGGTTCTCCGGGTCGCCAAAGCGTTTGGCGTCCTGCTCCTCCAGGATGGCCAGCTTGTCCAGAATCTCCTGTTGGATGTCGGCGTTGATCGCTTTGCCATCCTCATAGTACTGGGTGCATGCCTCGGTGGTGATGGTGAAGCCCTTGGGGACGGGCATACCGGCGTTGGTCATTTCCGCCAGGTTGGCACCTTTGCCGCCCAGAAGCTCCCGCATATCCTTGTTGCCCTCAGAGAACAGATAGACGAATTTTTTGCTCATACGTTTATGCTCCTTTTTGTACGGCTGCCATCCCTCCTGACAGCCGGTCAAGCTCACAGGCAATTTGCCTGTGGCGAATATCGTTGCCCCAATATTATAGCAAATATTTCAGGAAATGCAACTGCTTTTTTGTCAAAAACGTGTAAAAAATCAGAAATCTCTTTTATAATCCTGAATCGGAAAACAGGATGCTTCGATAAGCGGACAAATGTGCGCCGGTCAAGGATAGCGCATACAAAAAGCCTGCACAGGTGGGCGCACCGCCCCGTGCAGGCAAAAAGGGGATGATTATCGATACACCCGGCGCAGCCCCCGGGCGAAGCGGGGGTCAATCCGGAAGCGGGCCACGGAGGTCTCGGAGCATTTCAGGTCGGTGACATCGATGGCGGTCTCCGTGGGGCCGATGCGGCCCAAGATGCGGGCCCGCTTGCCGTCGATGGTGACATAGCGCCTCCTCCGGCTGCGCAGGGCCTGGAGGAAGGCCCGGAAGCAGTTGGTACACGTCCGCTCCGTGCCGAAGCCGTTCTGGTAGCCCACCTGGAGGATGGCGACCCGGGTGGCCCGGCGGAGGGTGACCTGCTGCTCATAGCCCAGGGAGGAGCCCTTCGGCAGCCAGCGCACCACGTCCAGGGTGGCTTCGCCGTGGCACACCTGCTTCAATGCGGTGCGGCCCCGGCTCCGGCGCTGCTCCGTCAGGCCCAGCAGGGCGCTGCCCACCCGCACGGCGCCGAACTGAATGTTGTCCGTCTGCATCAAGGAGCCGGAGTTGCAGACGTGAATCAGGCCTGGGTCAAGGCCCTGCTGACGCAGGGTGTTCAGCGCCTCCTGGAACAGCTCCACCTGATGCGAGATGTCCTTGCTGTCGGAAACCAGGCGGGTATAAGTACCGGAGATTGTCACTCTGGGCAGATGCTGAAAGATTTGCAGCAGCTTTTCCGGCTCCGAGGGGAGGAAGCCGCAGTAGCCAATGCCGGTGTCGATGAGGACGTGGGCCTCGGCGTAAGTGCCCAGCTCCTCCGCCGCCGCGTTCAGGGCCACGCCCGTCTCATAGCTGCCGATGGTGCAGATGACGTTCAGGTCAATGAGCTGCTTCAAAACCTCGGTGTCAACGGTGGAGTTCAGCATGAGGATCTGCTCCTCCCCAAAGCCGGCGTCCCGCAGGCGGAGGGCGTCCTCCGGGTCCCCGATGGCAAAGCTGTCAATGCCGTTGTCCCGCAGGACGCGGGCCAGATCCACCAGACCGGCACCGTAGCCGTCCCCGGTGAGGACGGCGAAAATTTGGGCGTCGCCCGCCCGGGAGCGGACAACCTCAATATTGTGCTTCAGCGCGGCGGTGTCAAATACGATGCTCTTCAAAGAATCACGCCTTTCCAAAGGGGAAACTGGTACAATTATATACGCTTGGAGGCGGTTTTGCAAGTACCTGCGGACAAAAGGCGGATGTTTTGGCGGCGGAAATACGGCTGCCCGCCGGGAGGGGGCTCCTTAGGAAAGGAGCTTTAAAGGAAAGCGGTTTGCTTTCCTGGCGGGGCTGTTTTTCCTTAGGCGAGGTTCTTTGAAGGGGCTGCCGTGTTTGCCCTTCCGGCGGGGCTGGTTCTCCTTAGGCAAGGAGCTTTAAAGGAAATACGGATTTGCCCCCGGCAGAGCCTGCTTTCCTTGGATATGGTTCTTTAAATAGAATACCGCGTTTGCCCTCCCGGCGGGCCCCATTTCTCGTCCCGCCGAGAAATGGGGGAAAGAGGGCGGCTTAAGGGGGAGCTTCGGGGCCTCGCTCCCCCCTAAGAACCCTCCTCTTATCCCGCTGGGCTTCGCGCTGTCCAGTTTATAGGTGGTCTATCCCGCGTTAGAGACGATGTGACTTACTACCTGGTGAGACTGCCGCCCCCGGCGGCTGGTCGGGATTGCCGCCTCATCTCTTGCCGTCAAGCGGCATTTCCGCTGCGCTCCCTACGCCTGCGGCGGGATGGGCGGCAATTTTATTATCCATTGGTCGATGAAATCTGTCCAAACAGGAAAGAAGATGTCCTATTATAACGTGTAATAACCCCCTCGTTTTTTGAATTAGGAGTAATAGCCCAACCGTACAGTCAGATGTCCACGACCAAAGGGAAACAAAATTGCCGCCACGTTCCGCCTCAGCGGAACGGGTGGCAATCGTATCCAGCCGCCGGGGGCGGCAGCTTTGGTGCGTATCAAGTTACATCGTCTGTTCTCTGCGGAACCACTT